>JACQWK010000329.1 GCA_016209525.1 Verrucomicrobiota bacterium | reverse complement strand
GTTCTATAGCGAGGCAATTGCCCAACTTGCTCGCAGGCCGGCAAGAAGTTGTTGATGGCCGAAAAAGGCTAGCCCACGAAAAACACGAAATGAGAACGATGAGCGGATTGGATTTCATTCGTGTGTTTTGTGTGTTTCGTGGGCCAAACTTCGGTTGCGGCTCTGCCGCGCTGAGTTCCTTGTGGCTGCCCAACTGCCGGATTTAGGATTATGTCCCCGTGTCTAGCCCGGTTGCGGCTCGACAGGACCCCTGGATTCCCTCTAAACCACTTGAAGCCGATGCCACTGTTGTTCGAATGATCAGTCTGTATCCCAACGAATCCAGGGCCCGTGACGCCTGGATCGTCGCCAAGCGCTTAGAGCGCAACCGTGTCGATCCGGATCGTCCCTATGCGTTCTTGGTTGAGAAAGAACGCGCTGAATCAGGCGAGGTCGTGGATGTGGCCACGATTTTTCTAACCAACAGAGAATGCCCGTGGAAGTGCCTGATGTGCGATCTGTGGAAGAATACGCTCACAGAGACGGTGCCAGCGGGTGCAGTTCCGGCGCAGATCGATCATGCGCTCGCGGCGTTGCAACAGAGTAAGGCGGTCATCCTGCCTGCACCAAAAGGCAGTTCGCAAAGAAACCTGATCTCGGCCTCCAGTACCCGTGGCAACAGTCAAGCCCGAGAAAGCAGGCTGGAAGCCTGCCCTACGTTGGCGTTGAGGCAGATTAAACTCTACAACAACGGCAGCTTCTTCGATCCGATGGCCATCCCGGTTGAAGATTACCCTGAGATCGCGGCGAGGGTGCGCGCGTTCGAGCGCGTCATCATCGAGTGTCATCCGGCTCTGGCAAACGAACGCTGCTTGCGGTTTCGCGATTTGTTGGCCGGAGGCGCTCCGTCTGGCCCCGGTTCAAGTTTTCCGGTCGAAGCACAGACCGCATCTCGGTTCCCCTCACCCTGCCCTCTCCCCGAGGAGAGGGAAAATGCAAGCCGATCATCGGAGCCTCTTCGCTGCTTGGAAGGCCTTGAGCACCGCAGCGCGCCGGGTCATCTGGAAGTTGCCATGGGATTGGAGACGGCGCACCCTGAAGTCTTGGAGAAGCTGAACAAGCGAATGACGCTTGAGTTGTTCTCCCACGCCGCGAATTTCTTGCGGATCAATGGAATTGCGATTCGGGCATTCATCCTGGTCAAACCCCCGTTCCTCGAAGACAGCGAGGCATTGCACTGGGCGGAACGTTCGCTGGATTTCGCATTTCAATGCGGCGTCACCGTCGCCTCGCTCATCCCAACACGTCTCGGCAACGGAGCGTTGCAGGCCCTGGCGCAACAGGGACATTTCTCGCCGCCAAAGCTCTCCACGCTGGAGGCTGCATTGGCCTATGGAATCGGTCTGAAAAAGGGCCGCGTGTTCGCCGACCTATGGGACTTGGAGCGATTCGCAGATTGTCCAGCTTGTTTTCCGGCGCGGGCGGAGCGGTTGCGGCAAATGAACCTTCGCCAGGAAATTCTACCCGTCTTGAAATGCCAGGACTGCGGAGCAGGCGCTCATTCCAATTCGCCTTCGAGATGAGACGAATGAGGAAACACGATTTTGACATTGCGGTGGTGGGTTCGGGTTTTGGCGGATCTCTGATTGCGATGATCGCCAAGAAACTGGGCCGGTCGGTGATCTTGCTAGAGCGCGGCAAGCATCCTCGCTTTGCCATCGGCGAATCATCAACTCCGCTCGCAAATTTGCTGCTTGAAGAACTGGCCCGCCGATACGAACTGCCCGCATTGCTGCCCTTGGCGAAATGGGGTTCTTGGCAGAAGGCCTATCCTGAGGTCGCTTGCGGCTTGAAGCGCGGGTTCACCTTTTATTACCACCGTTGGAACCAACCCTTCTCAACCGACTTCGAACACAGAAACCAGCTCCTCGTCGCGGCCAGTCCGAGAGACGAAATCGCGGATACACACTGGTATCGGGCGGACTTCGATCATTTTCTGGTTCGGCAGGCTCAGACGGCCGGGGTTGAATACCTGGATGAAACGGAACTTCGCGCCGTCTCGTCTGACGCCGGCAGCCTGATTTTGGCCGGGCGACAGCGCCGACATGAATTTTCGATCCACGCCAAATTTCTCATCGATGCCACCGGCCCGCGCGGAGCGATGCACCGCGCTCTGGCGTTGCCGGAATTGCGTTTCGAAAACCTTCCGGCGACCCAAGGGTTGTTTTCGCATTTCAGAAACGTCAAACGTTGGGATGCGATTCATGCCTCAAACGAGCCGCCTCCGTATCCGGTCGATGACGCGGCTCTGCATCATGTCTTTGAGGGCGGGTGGATCTGGGTGCTGCGGTTCGGCAACGGCATCACGAGCGCCGGCGTCGCCGTCGCGGAGAAACTGGCCAGCGACTTGAACTTGAGCGAAGGCGAGCCGGCCTGGCACCGGCTCCTCAAGCGCCTCCCATCTGTGCGGGAGCAATTTGCGGAGGCGAAGCCGCAATTTGGATTTGTGCATCTGCCACGGCTCTCGTTTCGGAGCGGGACCGCCGCGGGGCATCGGTGGGCTCTGCTTCCTTCGGCGGCCGGATTTGTCGATCCACTCCTGTCCACCGGCTTCGCTCTGACCCTCCTGGGCATTCGCCGCCTGGCCCAAGCTCTTGACGAGGATTGGGAGAAGGAACGGTTGGCGCGGCGATTGGAGGCCTATTCCGCGGACACGTTGGATGAACTCGAGGCCGGCGAGCGGTTGGTCGCGGCGCTTTATGCAAGCATGAACGACTTTGCAGTGTTCCAAACGTTGGCAATGCTTTACTTCGCCGCCGTGAGTTACGCGGAAACAGCCCGCCGATTGGGCCGCTCTGAATTGGCCGAGTCCTTTCTCCTCCACAAGCGTCCGGTTTTCGGGCGGGAACTTCGCCAATGCTGCGAGCGAGTTTTGAATCGGTCTCGGAACGGATCTCTCACTCCGGCGGAGAAGGCCGCTTTGCAGGATCGGATCTTCGCCGCGATTGAGCCCATCGACGCGGCCGGACTCCGAGACCTGTCTCGCCGGAATTGGTATCCCGTCAAGGCGGAAGATCTCCTCAGCGCGGCGGATAAATTCGGCGTTGACACGACGGCGGTCCGTCAACTCCTGACAAGAAACGGCTTCTTCGGTCCAACCGATGAGGCCAGCGGTCTTGCAGGGGGCTGGCCAATGGGATACGCTTAAGCATGCGGATTGGTTTGGCCATCATTTCCTTCTTTTTGGCGGCAAGCGAACCAAACATGGGTTCGCCCGCCACCCCAAGCTCGGCGCCGTCCTCCCGCAAGGTTTATATTTTGCCGATTCGAGAAGAGATCATGCCGCCCTTGGTCTATCTGGTGCGGCGTGGAGTGAAGGAAGCGATGGAAGCGAAGGCCGACGTCCTTGTGCTGGATATGGAGACGAATGGCGGGCGCGTGGACACGACGGAAGAAATCATCAAAATCCTCGATCAGTTCCAAGGGCTGACGGTAACCTATGTCAATCGGAAGGCATTCTCGGCCGGGGCGTTCATTGCGTTCGCCACGCAGAAGATTTACATGGCGCCGTTGAGCGTCATCGGGGCGGCGGCGCCCTTGATCATGATGCCGGGCGGAGGTCCGATGGAAATTCCGGAGACGCTGGAAGCGAAGGTGACTTCGGGCATCCGCGCGCTGGTTCGGGCGAGAGCCGAGAAGAACGGCTATAATGTGAAGGTGGTGGAGGCGATGATTGACAAGACCCGGGAACTGCGGATGGACGAAGAAATCTTGAACGAGAAAGGGCAGATTCTGACTCTGACCAACGTTCAAGCCGAGAAGGAATACGGAAATCCTCCCACGCGGCTGCTTTCCTCGGGCACCGCGGAGACTTTGGAGGATCTCATGGCAAAGCTGCATTATGAGGAGGCGCAGCGCGTTTACATCCAGCCCACCGGCGTTGAGAAACTGGCCACTTGGATCAACACGATCAGTCCTCTGCTTTTGATCGTCGGCGTTCTTGGCCTTTACATCGAATTCAAAACACCGGGCTTCGGCCTGCCTGGGATTGTTGGGCTGATTGCCTTTGTGATTTATTTTTTTGGCGGCTACGTCGCGGGTTTGTCCGGGATTGAATGGGTGGCCGTGTTCTTCATTGGGCTGGTCTTGTTCATCCTAGAAATCATTGTGTTCCCGGGAACTGTGCTTCTCGGGTTGGGAGGCGCGGCGCTCATGTTCGTCGCGATCGTGATGGCTATGGTGGATGTCTATCCGACGGTTCCAGGGTTGCCGGCGCCGATGCGGTTCCGTGTGCCTCTCTCGGACATCGCGTTGAATCTTGTGGTTGCGCTCTTTGGTTCCGCGGTTGCCATCTGGCTCCTGAGCCGGCTTCTCCCGCGAACCTCGCTCTATGCAGCGCTTGTCTCGTGCTCAGTCAGCGGTGAGAATTCCATCCTTGTCCAAGAACGTCACCGCTCCCAACGATTGGGTGAGACCGGCGTAACCGTTTCCGCGCTGCGGCCTGGCGGAAAGGCTCAATTCGGCCATGAGATCGTGGATGTGATGGCTCAGGGAGAAATGATCTCAAAGAATCAGCGGGTCAAAATCATCGCCTACAGCGGAACGACAGCCGTGGTTGAAGCGGCCGATTGACGGGCAAGTCTCTTCAGGCGCGTCGCGAAAGGAGCGAGGGCAGCCTGCCCGCGCGCTTCCCAAGCATTTTGCCAAACGCCGCACGGACAAGCGTATGTGTATAGCGAACGTGGCGTGGGCGTCCACGCCTGCGGGTTCTGGCGCCGTCTCGGCGCCACCATCGCCACGACTGGCAGAGAGACGCCGCCAAAACCCGCAGCCGCGACGGCTGCGCTACCCATGGCTAAACACATACGGACAAGCCGTCCGCGCTCCATCTAGAATCTGCCGAGTAATGACATGGATTTAGTTCATCGGCGGCTTGGTGGTCTGGGCCGAATTGGTCCGCTGCC
>JACQWK010000341.1 GCA_016209525.1 Verrucomicrobiota bacterium | reverse complement strand
GCGATGCTGAGCATGGTCGAGCAATAGAACGCCATCCACGCGGTGCCATCGGCTTGCTGCAGGCTTCCCCCGGTGGGCAGCGGCTTCGAGCGGTCAAAGATGCCGATGTTGTCCAGGCCAAGGAAACCGCCGGAGAACAGATTCTTGCCTTGCGCGTCCTTTCGGTTCACCCACCAGGTGAAGTTGATGAGGAGCTTCTGAAAAACGCTTTCGAGGAATTGCCGGTCGCGCGGGCCGCCGCGAGCTGAGATTTTATAGACGCGCCACGCGGCCCAGGCGTGGACCGGAGGATTGACGTCGCTGAAGGCGAATTCATACGCGGGAATCTGGCCGTTGGGATGCATGTACCATTCGCGCAGCATCAGACTCAACTGGTCCTTGGCGAACTTCCCGTCGAGCTTCGCGAACGGAATCATGTGAAAGGCCAGGTCCCACGCCGCGAACCACGGATATTCCCATTTATCGGGAACGGACAGGATGTCGTTGCTGTAAAGGTGCGGCCATTCCTGGTTGCGGCCCGTCTTGCGCGATTCCGGAGGCGCCGGCATCGCAGGATCGCCTTCCAGCCAGTCCTCCACGACTACATGGTAGAACTGCTTGCTCCAGAGCAAACCGGCGTAGCCTTGCCGGACGACGTTCAATTCGGTTTTCGTCAGGTGCGGCGGACAAATCGAGGCGTAAAACTCATCGGCCTCGCGCGTGCGGGCCGCGAAGACCCGATTGAAATCTTTCTCAAACGATTTGCCCTGCGCTTCGTCCGCGGCTGACAACCGCAAGCGAAGGACCTGGGTGCGTCCGGCGGGGATGTTCAGAAGGTAGTGCGGCGCGGCCTTGGTGCCGAGGCCGGCCGGATTGACGGCTTCCGTTCGGCCGCGCACGACGAATTCGTGGAAGGCGTCTTTGACATACGGACTTGGATTGGGAACGCCATAGAGCCGTTGAAAGTTGCTTTCGTTTTCCGTGAAAAGAACTTCCGGGAGCTGGCCGTCCGGCCCCGGCCCCAACGCCAGGAACAATTGTCCGAGAGAAGCGTGGCTGGCCACGAGCAGATTGTCTTTCTCCCGCGAGATGGACGGCCGGGCCGCCGATCCTTCGTGGACCCGTCCCCAGGACCACGTATTCCGGAACCACAGAGTCGGCAGCACATGAATCGTCGCCTGTTCCGGCCCGCGATTGGCCACGGTAATGCGGATAAAAATGTCGTTGGGAGAATTCTTGGCGTACTCGGCGAAGACGTCGAAATAGGCGCTGCCGTCAAACACTCCCGTGTCCATCAGCTCGTACTCGGGATCGGTTTTGCCGAGGCGCCGGTTTTCCTCCAGCATCCGCGCGTAGGGGAACTCCGCGTGCGGGTATTTGTAAAGGCCCTTCAGATAAGAATGGGTCGGCGTCGAGTCCAAATAAAAATAAAGCTCTTTGGCGTCCTCTCCGTGGTTGCCCTCCGGGCCGGTGAAACCAAAGATGCGTTCCTTGAGAATCGGGTCGCGCCCGTTCCACAAAGCCAGCGCGAAGCAGAGCCGGCATTCGCGGTCGGTGATGCCAAGCAAGCCGTCTTCTCCCCAGCGATAGGCGCGGCTCCGGGCGTGATCGTGGGGAAAGTAATCCCAGCACCCGCCGAATTCCGAGTAATCCTCGCGGACGGTCGCCCACTGGCGCTCCGAGAGGTACGGTCCCCACCGTTTCCAATTATTCCGGCGGGCGTTGTCTTCAGCCAGTCGTTTGGCTTCGGCGGTGTGGTGGCTCATGGCTCAAGGGATTGAAGGCAGGAAATCGAGCTTGTCTCTCGAATCGAGATCGTCGCGCTCTGAAAGACGACTCGATCACTTCGAACGCTGAACATGGTCGTTGCCCAAGATAGTAGATTGAATTCCGTTCGGAGCAATCAGAAATAAATCGAAATAAATTTCCTTGCGCCTGGGGGTCTTTGCGCGAGAAAAGTTTCATGCAAGTCCGGTTTTTGCTCGGTCCGGCCGGGAGCGGCAAAACGTTCCGTTGCCTGGCGGAAATCCGGGAAGCGTTGCTCGCCGCACCGGACGGCCCGCCGTTGATCTTCCTTGCCCCGAAACAAGCAACCTTTCAGCTCGAACGGCAGCTTTTGGCCGATCCGGCGCTGGCCGGTTACACGCGGCTGCGCATTCTCTCCTTCGAGCGGCTGGCGGAGTTTGTCTTCAGCCACCTGAACCAGCCGGTGCCCCAATTGCTGGCGGAGGAAGGGCGCGTCATGGTCTTGCGCGCGCTGCTTGGCCGAAAGAAAGACGAATTGCGCTTGTTCCGCGCCAGCGCGCGGCTGCCCGGATTCGCCGAACAACTCAGCCGGCTCCTGCGCGAGCTTCAGCAGCACCAGTTCACAGCCTCGAAACTGGACTCGCTCGCGGCCCAAGTCGAGCTGTCCACCAAGCTCGGTGCGAAGCTTCACGACCTCGCGTTGCTGTTGCGGGCTTACCTCGATTGGCTCAAAGGCCATCAATTGGAAGACGCGGACCGGTTGCCCGACCTGGCGGCGGCGCTCCTTAAATCTCAAATCTCAAATTTGAAATTTGAAATGCTGGATGGCCTTTGGCTCGATGGGTTCGCTCAAATGACGCCGCAGGAGCTGGACTTGCTCGCCGCGCTCGCTCCGCATTGCCGACGGGTCACGCTTGCGTTTTGTCTGGAAGCAGAACCTTCGGGCGTTGGCTCGTGGCTTTCGATGTGGTCGTTGATCGGCCAGACTTTTCAACGGTGCCGCGAGCGCTTGCAGGCTCTGCCCGGCGGCGACGTGGTGGTGGAAACCTTGCCGCGTGACGAACGGAGAAGCCGTTTTGGCGGGAACTCCGCTTTGCAGCATTTGGAGCAATACTGGGCGCAGCCGAGGCCATTCACTGGCTCAAACAGCCGAGACAGCGATGAAGACGTTGCTGCTAAATCGAGGGCTTCATCGTCGGTTTCTCTTCCTCTCCCCGAGAGGCACGAACGGGGAGAGGACCGAGGAGAGGCGCCTTCGGATGAAAGTGTCAAGGGCGGGCTGGAAGCCTGCCCTGCGTTGACCGCGCCTCGCGTGGCGGCGTGCCTCAATCCCGAAGGCGAAGCGGTATTCGCGGCACGGGAAATTCTTCGGTACGTGCGCGAGGAAGGTGGACGATTTCGCGATTGCGCCGTGTTGCTCCGCTCATTCGATGACTACGCGGACGTTCTGCGGCGGATTTTCCACCGGTATGAGATTCCCTTCTTCTTGGATCGCCGCGAATCCGTCGCGCATCACCCGTTGGCTGAGTTGACGCGCTACGCGCTGCGGACGGTCGCGTTCGGCTGGCAGCACGACGACTGGTTTGGCGCCTTGAAGTCGGGGCTGGTCGGGGCCGACGAAGCGGAGATTGATCGATTGGAAAACGAAGCCCTCGCACGCGGCTGGCGCGGGTCCCTCTGGTCGCAGCCGATCCTCATCGTCGGAGCCGAGGAATCAAGCGCGTGGTTGGAACGTCTCCGCCAGAAAATCGTGCCGCCCTTTCATCAACTGTCCAAGGCCCTTCTTCCTCCGCAAGCAACGACCGTTGGCAGGGCAGACCTGCCGGTCTGCCCTGCCAAGTTCTCAGGTTCAGAACACGAAATGACCCCGGGAAACTCTCCTCTCACCAGAGGCGAGTGCGGAGAGGATCGAGGAGAAGCGCAGGGAGATGAAAACGGCCCTCCACTCCCCGACCCTCTCCTCCCTTCGCAGGGAGGAGAGGGAGAAATCCAGACGACCTTTTCGTTCTTTAATTCACCGGTGTTTCCTGGCGCTCTCCCGGCATCGCCAGGTGATGGCAATGATCGGCTCTCCTCGGCACCGGCGCCTGATCCAGCGGTCGCGCCGCAACTGAAGAGTGGGCCGACGGGCGCCGAACTGGCCGGCGCGCTGCGCGAGTTGTGGAACGAACTGAAAGTAGGGAAAACACTCGAACGATGGACCACTCAAAATGCACCGCGATCGCTCGTCGCCAACCATCAATCGCCCATCCATGAGACGGTTTGGGTGCAGATGAATGAATGGCTGCGGAACCTGGAACGAGCATTTCAGGACGAACCGTGGCCGCTCATCGAGTGGTTGCCCGTGGTGGAGGCGGGGCTGAGCCATCTCAGCGTCGGTGTCATTCCACCCGCGCTGGATCAAGTCGTGGTCGGCACGATTGACCGTTCGCGGAATCCCGACCTTCGATTCGCGGCGGTGCTGGGGATGAACGAAAGTGTTTTTCCGGCGCCACCGGCCCCGCCGGCCTTGCTGAGCGAATCGGACCGCGACACACTCGCGTCGTTCGGCGCGGCTCTGGGATCCGATCGCTACGAACAGATCGGGGTCGAGCGGTTTTATGCCTACATCGCCTGCACGCGAGCGCGGAGGAGATTGGTCCTGACTTACTCGAAGCAAGACGCGGACAACGGAAGCCTTATTCCATCCTCGTTTCTCGATCATCTGAAGAACCTCTTCCCGAACCTCCCGCCGGAAGAATTTTCGGGAACTTTTTCGTGGACTGAGGCCGTGCACGCCAGTGAAGCCGTGGTGCCGTTGCTGAAACTTCAAGTCCGGTCTTCCGAGACCGCCAGCGCCGCGGCGTCCTGGCTGGGGTCGATTCCTTCCTTTGGCGGCGTTTTGTCAAAGTGGAGGACTGCCACCGAAGCGTTCGCGCGTTCCCATCTTTCGCCTGAACTTGCGGCCCGGATGTATGGACCGGAACTCCGGACGTCCGTGAGCGCCCTGGAGGACTTTGCCGCCTGCTCGTTCAAATATTTTGCGGCGCGCGGACTCCGCGCCGAAGAGCGAATCGAGTTTGAAGTGGATCACCGCGAGAAAGGCAGCTTCCAACATGAAGCGCTGCGGGGATTTCAGGCGCATTTGCAGGCCGAGGGCAAACGCTGGCGCGATCTTGCGCCCGACGAAGCGCGGCAACTCATTCGTCGGATCGGAAAGGAACTTTTGCCGGCGTATCGAGATGGACTGTTTCTGGTCAGCCCGGCCCGGCGTTTCGCCGGCCAGCATTTGATCGAGAACCTGGAGAAACTCGTTGGCCTGCTCGTGGCCTGGGCACAGCCGTATCAATTCGACCCGCAGGCCGCCGAGGTGAGTTTCGGCTTGAAAGAGAGCGGCCTGCCCGCCTGGCGCATCGACCTGGACGGCGAACACGCTTTGCTGCTTCGAGGCCGCATCGATCGCGTGGATCTTTGCCGGATCGTGGAAACGGGTGAGAACCTTGGCGTGGTGATCGACTACAAATCGAGCGCCCGCGAGCTGGACGCGACGCTGCTCCACCACGGTTTGGAGCTGCAACTGCTCGCGTATCTGGGCGCCCTGACAGAATTGGGGGAGACAGGCGCCGAGCTTAACGCATCCCATTTGCAGCCGGCCGGAGCCTTTTATGTCGCGTTGCGCGGAGCAGGCGGTTCTGCAGCAACCCGCCTGGACGAACTCGAGCAACGCGAGCGCGCCCGCCGCGAAGGTTTTCAGCATCGCGGCCGATTCGATGCGGCGTACCTGGATCTATTTGACAATCGCGGGCAGTCCAAGGGCGACCAGTTCAAGTACCTGAAGAACAAAGACGGGACGCTGAACAAACGCGGGAATGACGCGCTGCCGGCCGAAGAATTTCAAACGCTCGTCGCCAGGGTCAAAGAATTTCTGAGGCGGCACGGCCAGGCCATTTTCGCGGGGCAAGTGGAAGCGGCACCGTATCGGTGGCGGAACGAGACGGCTTGTGATTTTTGCGCGTATCGGCCGGTCTGCCGCTTTGATCCCTGGACGCAACCGTTTCGCGTTTTGCGGCCGCCCCCGAAATAGACAAGCAACAACGCTCAAAGGACTTTGGGCCATGTGCGGACACAATCTGGGTAACGTCGCTTTAATGGAATGCCTTTGGCGGAGCGCGGACAGCCTTGTCCGCGCGTTGAGACGCCGTCTCTTGGAACTCGCGGACAAAGCTGTCCGCGCTCCTTTGCTTGCGGTAAGAACAACCCCGTGATCCCGCTCACCGAATCACAGCGTGACGCCATCGCCGCCCGCGGCAACGTGATCGTGGTGGCGGGGGCGGGCACGGGGAAGACCCGCACCCTGGTCGAACGTTCCCTGGCGTTGGTGGAGGAGGGGAGATCCCTGGAAGACATTTTGATGGTGACCTTTACCGAGGCCGCGGCCACCGAGATGCGGAGCCGCATCCGTGAAGCGCTCCGAGCTAAGACGAGCTTGCTGCGGGCCAAGGACAACCACGGTGGGCCGGAAGGCTCACGGGACTCCTCATGTCTCCTTCCCTCTCACCACGAACCCACCCCTTCACCCCTCCCAGGAGGGGAACTGGAAACCGGCGCGAAAAGGGAAGATCCCCTCCTGGGAGGGGCCGGGGGTGGGTTCAGAGGTTCAATTTGCGAAACGCTTTCGGGGAATTCTCACCCCGCCCCTCTCCCCAGCGGAGAGGGAGAATCTTCCCCAGTCCGTCCGCCAATCGTGCGCTCCCGAGACCATCTGACGCGGGACGATAATTTCCCTCTCCCTGAGGGAGAGGGCCAGGGTGAGGGGAAAGGCGGTGATCGGCTGCCCGGTGGATCAAGTTCTGCGGATGTGGGGTCGGAGGCCGAGAAACTTCGTGAACATTTCGAGAAGCAACTGGCGCTGCTGGACGTGGCGCCCATTTCCACGCTGCACAGTTTTTGTCTGCGCCTGGTCCGCGAACATTTTTATGAACTGGGGATGGACCCGGAGGTCACGGTCCTGGATGAAACTCAGACGCGGCCTTTGATTCGCCAGACCTTCGACGCAATTTTCGAAGGCCACTACGCGAACGAGACCGAGACGGCGAAAGCGGTGCAGTCGCTGGTTCGCGTGCAAGGGCACGGCGCGGACGAAGGGATTCGAGCGCTGGTGTTGAGACTGCACCGTTACACCCAGTCTCTGCCCAACCCGGAACACTGGCTGCTGGCGCAGTGCACCCTGTTTCGCGAGCCGGAACCGGCCCAATGGCGAAGCTGGTTTTTGGACGCCTTTCTCGCCTGGCGCAACGCCTGGCAGCCCGCGCTCGAGTCATTCACGGCGACGCTCGCCGTGAAGTTGTGCCGGCAAGCTCTGGAAAGCGTGTCCGCAGGGGGTTCGTTTGCTGAAGCCGCGAAAACGATTCGCGCGCTCCGGAGCGCGGACGCGGCGCCGGAGAACTGGCCCAGTGGTTCCAAGACAACCGTTCGCAGCCAGCTTAAGGGCTTTTTTGCCGACCTCGAATTCCTGGACTCCCTGCTGCCGGCGGGGGGAAAGGACCCGCTGCAAGAGGACTGGCAATTCGTCCGGCCGCCGATGCTGGCCTTGATTGAATTGGTCCGGGAGTTCTCCGCCGAGTTCGGCCGGGCGAAGCGCGCGCTGGGCGGAGTCGATTTTGCGGATTTGGAGCAATTCGCCCTGCGGTTGCTGCAGGAGCCGGGGACCGGTGAACCGACGCCCATCGCCCGCGACTGGCGCGAGCGCCTGGAATACATCTTCGTCGATGAATACCAGGACATCAACGGCGCGCAGGACGCGATTCTGACGGCGCTCAGCCGCGACGGTGCGCAGGCGAATCGATTTCTCGTGGGCGACGTGAAGCAAAGCATCTATCGGTTTCGGCTCGCCAATCCGTCCCTCTTCCGCGGCTACGAGGAGAAGTGGCGCAGCGGGACGGCTCACGCCCGCAGAATTTCGCTGGCCGACAATTTCCGCAGTCGAGGGCCGATGCTCGATTTCGTCAACTCACTGTTTGGATCGCTACTGCACCCGGACATCGGAGGGGTGGATTATGAAGCGCTGAACTCCGGCCGAATCGAGGAACAAAGGCCTCTGGCGAGCGGAGCCGAGCCG
This sequence comes from Verrucomicrobiota bacterium, assembly GCA_016209525.1. GTDB lineage: Bacteria > Verrucomicrobiota > Verrucomicrobiia > Limisphaerales > SIBE01 > VHCZ01. Next base: position 2,479 of record JACQWK010000341.1, on the reverse strand, counting down.
GAGCCTGACGTGGAGTTTCACTTGATTGCGAGAGGCGACGATGAGGCCACGGAAAACGAAGCGAGCGATGAGGACGCCACAGGACGCGAGGACCTGGCCGATCTGCGCGCCGCCGAGCGCGAAGCGAGATTGGTCGCGCTCCGTTTGCTCGAGTTGCACCGCCAGGGTCACGAGATTTGGGACCAGTCCGAAAAGAAGTTCCGTCCGGCCCAGTGGAGTGACATGGCCGTCCTTCTGCGCTCACCGGCAGGAAGGGCCGAGGCGTTTGCCATGGAGTTCCACCGGGTCGGCGTGCCGCTCCAGGCCGCGCGCCGCGATTTTTTTCAGTGCCTGGAGGTCAGCGATCTTCTTTCGCTGCTCAAGCTGATCGACAACCCGCTTCAAGATATTCCGCTGCTGGCGGTGTTGCGCTCGCCGCTCGTCGGGTTGTCCGTGGAGGAACTGGGAGAAATCCGCGCCCATAATCGCGAGCCGAGTTTTTGGCTCACGCTGAAACGGTTTCATCGGGAAGCAAGGCGGAATGGAGTGGAACAGGCGGCGGCGTCCGCCTGGGAAAAGACCGATCTGTTTCTGCGGCAATTCGAGAGCTGGCGGGAGTTGGTCCGGCACACGTCGCTTTCGAACTGCCTGGAAGCGGCGCTGGCTGAAACACACTACGATTCCCTGCTGCTGGCCGGGGCGCGCGGCGCACAGCGACTGGCCAACGTGCGCCGCTTCGTCGATCTCGCGCGCCAGTACGATCCGTATCAGAGACAGGGATTGTTCCGTTTTCTTCGCTTCATCGCGGCGCAGGAAGATTCGGAGACCGATCTGGAACCCGCTTCTGCGCCCACGGAAAATGCCGTTCAGCTTCTGAGCATCCACAAGAGCAAAGGGCTGGAGTTCCCCGTGGTCGTGGTGGCCGGGCTGGGTTGGCGATTCAATTTTCGCGACCTGAGCGAAGATGTTTTGCTCGATGAAAAATACGGGCTTTGCCCCAAGGTCGCGCCGCCGGAGGCCGAACAGCGGTACCCGAGTTTGCCCCACTGGCTGGCCAGGCAGCGCCAGCGTGGCGAACTCCTGGGCGAAGAGATGCGCTTGCTTTACGTGGCCCTAACTCGCGCGCGGGACAGATTGATCCTCACGGCCACGACGTCGAGCAAGGGCGATCCGAAATGGTCCGTTGACGTTTTCCGGCAAGGAGCGCCGAACTCCGTTTCGGCAAGTTTGCGCCGGTGCGGGACCGATCGCGTCGAAACGGAGTTCGGCGCTCCGATCAAGGTCACGGCGCGCGCCTCAAAGGCCGTGGAGGCTCTTCCTGGACTAAGCCGCCAAGAAATTCTGTCGGCGCGATGTTGCCTGGACTGGATGCAAGCCTGGCTTCCGCAGGTGGCGCGGGAAACCGACTGGAGGAGCGACCGCGACGGACGGTGTCGGTTGCTGCGTTGGACGATCTATTCCGAAACCGACTCGCGGTTCTTGGTCTCGGCGGATCAAGCTTCGTGTGAGTCGGCGGCTCCGTTGGACGTGCCGGACGAGTCTGTGCTGCGGCCACTGCGCGAGCGGCTGGCCTGGCAATATCCATTCCGCGCCGCGTCCGAAGAACGAGCCAAAACGAGCGTCACTCAATTGCGGCGCCGGCGGGAAGACGAGGAGCATGAATCTCAGACCGCTCCGTTTCTCCGCGGCCGCGCCTTTGCAATCCCGTCGAAACCAGGCACCTCGCTGAACGCGGCGGACGTCGGCGCCGCCCATCACGTGTTTCTGGAGCACGTCGATTTGCGCCTGGAGCCCACGCTGGATTCGCTGCGTCGCGAAGCGGACCGGCTTCTGGAGGCCCGCTTGCTGACCACCGAACAACGGAAGGCGCTCGACCTGGACAGTCTGGCGGCATTTTGGAATTCGGACGTGGGGCGAAAAATCCGCTCCACGGATGAGTCCAAGGTGCGGCGTGAACTGCCCTTCACCGCGCGGCTTTCTCCCGGCGCCCTGCGGGCGATGGGTCTTCCGGTGTCGATCGGACTGGAAGAAGACGAATGGGTGGTTGTGCAAGGCGTGGTCGATTTGGCCGTGATTCTTCCGGGAGAAATCTGGCTGCTCGATTTCAAGACCGATGATCTGAGCGTCTCCGCACTCGCTGCGAAAGCGGAACAGTATCGACCGCAGTTGCAGCTCTATGCCCGGGCGCTGACCCAAATCTACGGCCGGCCCGTCTCAGAATGCTGGCTGCATTTTTTGAAACTTCGGCGAACGATCTCCGTTGAACCTGGCTTGGCCGTTAGCTTTGACAGGAGGAATCAGAGCTAACCGAGATTCGGATCTTTGGCTGGCTGGCTTTTCTGTGAATGCGTCTCCACGGCCATTTGATTGTGTACCCAAATCCTTTCGCTCCGTTTTCTCTGTTACCTCCGGTTCAGAGCCGGATGACTTCTCGCACGTGATCCAGCAACTTCGCCTTGGGATTGGGAACCACCCCGGTTGAGAACCGCTTCGCCGCCTT
>JACQWK010000315.1 GCA_016209525.1 Verrucomicrobiota bacterium | reverse complement strand
GGACTAAACACTCCTCCTCTCCCCGGCCCTCTCCTCCACTTCGTGGAAGAGAGGGAGTTACGCCGTTGGAGATTCGGTGGCAGTGGCAGGACGCGCCCGGCAAGTCCTCAGTCTTGCTGGGCGTCCAGGCTTGCGTCGAGTGCGCCCTGCTCGCCGTCCGGCGCGAGCCGCAAATTCCGCAATTGTCCACCGCGCTTTCTAGCCGAGCTCACTCTTTCCCGCTCTCATCCGCCGCTCGCGTCCTGTCGCACTACTTGGCGCAACACCTTCGCCAGTTCCTCCAATCGATACGGTTTGTGGACGCATCCACAGAAACCGTGCCGCGTGAAGTCGGTCATGACCGGATCGGTCGAGTACCCGCTGGAAACGATGGCCTTGACGTTCGGATCAATCGCCGTCAACTGCCGAACAGCCTCCATCGCTCCCATCGCCCCCGGAACGGTCAGATCCAGAATGACCGCCGCGAAAGGAGTCGAGCCGCGCATGGCTTCAGAGTAACGCCGGACCGTTTCAACGCCATCCTTGACGAGCTCGACTTCGCAGCCCAGGCGCTGCAAAACTGCCGCCGCCAACTCGCGCACGCTTTCGTCGTCATCCATGACGAGGATTCTTCCTGAACCAAGCCCGGGCGCCGAAGCCGGGGCGACGTCGGTCTCTACCCGCTGTCTTGAAACGGGAAGATACATCTGAAATCTGGTGCCGATTCCCAGTTCGGACTCCGCGAGGATCAACCCGCCATGTTTCTTCACGATCAAATAAGCCGTGGCCAACCCAAGTCCGCTTCCCTGTTGTTTGCTGCTGAAATTGGGATCGAAAATCTTCGCCAAATGCTCCGGCTTGAGGCCGATCCCCTGGTCCTCGATCACGATCCTCACGTAGCGTCCCGCGGGCAAGGGCAACGCCGACTGCAGGGACACGGTTTGGTTCTCCGCTCGCACTTTGACGATGCCGCCTTCGGGCATCGCTTCGGTCGCATTCAAAACGAGATTGTTGATGACCTGCTTGATTTGGGAGGGATCAACTTCGACCGGCCAAAGGCCCGGCTCACAGGTCACCTCGCTGCGCACGTTGGAACCCCGCAGCGCGAGATTCATCGCTTGCTCAATCAACTGGGCGGCGGAGGCGATTCGTTTGAGCACATGGCCTCCCTTCGCGAAACTCAGCAATTGCTGCGTCAAGTCCCTTGCCCGCAGGCAGGCCTTTTCCGCCTGATCCAGACGCGCCTGAAGCTCTCGCGCTTCGGGCGCAAAAATCTTCGCCAGCGAAACATTGCCAAGAATGCCGGTCAGAATGTTGTTAAAATCGTGGGCGATGCCTCCCGCCATCAAGCCAAGCGACTCGATCTTTCCAGCCTTGAGCATCTCGGCTTCGAGTTTCTGCCGCTCGGTGACATCCAGGAATACCAAGACCGCGCCGATCAACCGGTTCTCGGCCCCGAAAATGGGCGCGCTGCCCGCGGCCACGACGCGTTCGGTTTCATCGCGAGCGATGAGGACACCCTCCAGGGAGACACCGAAGATTTCGCCGGTCTTCAGCACGTTCTCAACTGGATTGCCCAACCGTTCGCGAGTCTTGGGATCCACAATATCAAACACTTCAATCAGGGGCCGACCAACGGCGTCGCTCATCCTCCAAGCCGTGAAGCCCTCAGCGGCTCTGTTCAACAGAAGGACCTTCCCGTCCGCGTCGGTCGTGATCACGCCTTCCTCGATGGACCGCAGGGTCACCGACAATAGCTCTTTCTCGGAGATCAGCGAGGCTTCGGCTTGCTTTCGGCGCTCTTCCATCTCCTCGTGCTTGAAAGCGATGCACAAATGCTCCGCCACTTCTTCGAGCGTGACGATTTCGTGTTCGCTCCATTCGTGAGGTTCCGGACGACGCAGGCAAAGCAGTCCGAGTTCCGTGCCCGACTGCTTCAATGGAAGGTCCAGAATGGCCCGGTTGCCGAGAGCCGCAAACGACGGACCGAGCGGCTTCAATCGGTCATCGGCAGTCACGTCGCTCACCACAAACGCCGTGCGCCGCCGAAGAGCGGTCAGGTATTCCGGAGCCACAGAGATATCGACGGTCGTCCCCCGCAACGAAGGCCAGCCTGGAGGCTCGGACGACGAGATCACCGTCAGTGTTCCCGAAAGGTCAATGGTCGAATAACAAACGCCGAAAGCCGGGAATAACTCGCTGATCCGCCGAATGGTTCGTGCGATCATCTCCGTCGCTCTGCAACCGGCGGCCATGCAGCCCAGCACGGTGTTCAACAGCGTCAGCCGTGTCCGGCTTTCGACCAGTGAACGTTCGGCCTGTTGGCGCTCGGCCATCCTCGATTCGAGCTCACGGTTCGTCCGGCGAAGATTTTCCTCAGAACGCCGAAGTTCGAGAGCTAGATCTTCGGAGGCGGCGCGCGCTCTGGCTTGAAGGCAGGCGATGGCAAAGAGAAACGCGGACAGCACCAACCCGATCACCAACGCGTTCATCGGCAGGCGCATCCTCGATTCGGCAGAAAAAGCGGCGAGAGTGGAGAAATAGAATGTCCAGGCCCGCCCCAGCGCGTCGCCATGAATGGGTCCGGAGAAGTGAGCCTGAATTTCGGAGTGGAAAACGCCGTCGTCATCGTAGAGCAAATTCCTTCTCGAGGTCTCGCGGCCATCAAAGATCTCCAGATCGACGGTCGGTTCGGCCCCCAGGTTTGCGGCGCCCTTCCACAGCTTCGAAGGCCTCATGGAAGCGAACACGAACCCCTGGAGCGCCGTGCGCCGAGCTTCCACCGTCACAGGAGTCACGCCGCCTCGATACACCGGCAAATAGACGATAAACGCCAACTCGCTGGGTTGATCGGCGATATCGACCCAGATCTTGCCCGTGGAGTTTGGCGCCCCGGTATCCCTCGCGCGCTCCATCGCGTCCCATCGCTCGGGATTCGTGGCGAAATCCCATCCCACGGGGCCGGGGTCGCCGGTGACAGCATCCCGCAAATAGATCAAAGGATAATACTCAGGCCGGTTGCCGGCGGGATACACGAAGTAACCCGGCAAATCCTTCTGCCGGACCGCGGCGACGTGGCTGTCCAATTCAGCCGCCGGAACGCGCAGCACATACCCGACATCGATAATGCCAGGATGCCTCTCGCCCAATCCGAACGTATTGAAGAACCTTCTCCAGTCGTCGCGGCTGAAGCGTTCGTTCGCGAAAAAAAGGGCTCGGATGCCCTTCAGCAGCTCCAGGTGATAATCGAGGTGCAGTTCGGCCGATTTGAAAACCGCCTGCGCTGTTTCTTCAAACCGTCTCTGTTCCCTGGTTTTGACTTGCGAGTCGAGCAGGAGGTAAAGCGCGAGTGTCGCGGTGACGGCGACCAGCAAGACAATGTAGGCGGGTGCCCAACGGCGCCAATTCTCGCCCACGCTCCGAGAACCGTTCTGCATAAAGGACGTTTAACCGCTATGATGAAGCCTACGAGTTGGACCAACTCCAGGAAAGCCATTTGTTGGTAGCGGCAGGCGGGACGCCCGCCGCTACCAACGAATGGCCGAGTCTGGTTCTGCACGCTGGGGCTGGTCTTGTGATTGATCTCGCGGTATAACCGGGCGCACATGAATACCGGTATTACTGCCATCAACGAAGAAGTCCAGCGGGCGAGCGCCTTTGTTCAACCCCTTTTCAATGAGCTCAATAAAATCATCATCGGCCAGAAATACCTGCTGGATCGGTTGGCCATCGGCCTCCTCGCCAACGGCCATATCCTTCTTGAAGGAGTGCCAGGACTGGCCAAGACTCTTTCGGTCAAGTCGCTGGCCGCCTGTTTGAACGCCAAGTTCTCCCGGCTTCAGTTCACTCCCGACATGCTGCCGGCGGACGTCATCGGAACTCAGATCTATAATCCTCAATCGGGAGGCTTCACCACCCGGAAAGGGCCGATCTTTGCCAATCTCGTCTTGGCCGATGAAATCAACCGGGCGCCCGCCAAAGTGCAGAGCGCTCTCTTGGAAGCGATGCAAGAAAAGCAGGTCACCATTGGGGAACAGACCTTCCGCCTCACAGAGCCCTTTCTCGTCCTGGCCACCCAGAACCCGATCGAACAAGAAGGCACCTACCCATTGCCGGAGGCGCAAGTGGACCGTTTCATGTTGAAACTCAAGATCGTTTATCCCTCGCGCGCGGAGGAACGCGAGATCCTCGATCTCATGGCCCGGACGGCCAATCTCCCGGAAGCGCACCCGGTGGTGGACGCCGAACAAATCCTCGCCGCCAGGCGCGTCGTCAACGACATCTATGTGGACGACAAAGTGAAGGATTACATCGTGGACCTCGTCTGTGCGACGCGGGATCCTCAGCCCTACAAGATCGACGTCAAGGAACTCATTCAACTCGGCGCCTCCCCCCGCGCGACGATTTCGCTCACGCTGGCGGCCAAAGCGTATGCGTTCCTGCGCGGACGAGGATACGTCACGCCCCAGGATGTGAAGAGCATCGGGATGGACGTTCTTCGCCACCGGGTCACCATCACCTACGAAGCGGAGGCGGAGGACAAGACGAGCGAACACGTAATCCAGAAAATCTTCGATGAACTGCCCGTCCCTTGAACTCATGAATGAGTTCAGAACTAAACAGACACCCCTCACCTGTCCTACGGACACCCTCTCCCCATCCGATGGGGAGAAGGATGGGGTGAGGGTTGTGGTTCAACTCTATGAGAAAGCTGTTGCATAAATTCATTCGGAAATGATTCCCCGGGAAATTCTCAAGAAAATCCGCCAGATTGAACTGCGGTCCGTCCGGCTCGTCAACGAAACCCTGGCCGGACAGTACCACAGCGTTTTCAAAGGCCAGGGCATGAACTTCGACGAAGTGCGGGAATACCAGCCCGGCGATGAAGTGCGCTTCATCGATTGGAATGTCACGGCGCGGATGAACCACCCGTTCGTCAAGAAGTTCGTCGAGGAGCGCGAATTGACCGTGATGCTCGTCGTGGACATGAGCGCCTCCGGTCTGTTCGGTTCGAGGGAACAATCCAAACGGGAACTCGCCGCAGAGATCGCTTCGGTGCTGGCCTTTTCAGCCATCCGCAACAACGACAAGGTCGGTTTGATCCTCTTCACCGAAGGCGTGGAAAAGTTCATCCCTCCCCGAAAAGGCCGCCGTCACGTGCTCCGCGTGATCCGCGAGATTCTCTATTACGAACCGCGCCGGCGGGGCACGGATCTCAACAGCGCCCTCGAATTCCTGATGCGCGTCACGTCGCACCGCGCTATCGTGGTGGTGCTCTCGGATTTTCTTGGCCAAACTCACCCGACCCGCGCCGAGATGGCCGCACACCTCCGGCGGCGGGTCGTCCTTTCGGATACGCTGGCTCAGGCGTCGTTCACCACCCTCCGCCAAACCAACCGGCGGCACGATGTGGTGGCCGTGCAAATCGTGGACCGCTTCGAGCAGGAATTGCCCGCCTTGGGATACCTCATTCTGAAAGACGCGGAAACGGGAGAGGTCGTGGAAATCAATACCGGGGACGAGCGCAAACGCAAGGCCTTTGCGGAACGCCAAATCAATGCCCAGGACGAACTCCGCCGGCTGCTGCTGTCCGCGGGGATCGATGCGATTCAACTGCGGACCGACGAAGCCTACACGGCCGCGTTGGGGCGCTTCTTCGAAACGCGGGAGCAACGCCGGCGACATGGATAGTTTCAGTGCCATGGAGCGGAGATCAACCATTGTGACAGCCCTTTTTGGCATGCCCCTCACCTGTCCTACGGACACCCTCTTCCCTGGGGAGAGGGCCGGCGTGAGGGGGAAGGAGACCTCCGAAAGCAGAGCAGGAACCGTCTGCCCAGAACGTCGGAGGCACCGGATGGCTTCAAACCGTTTATTGTTTCAAGCCTCCGGCGTTGTCGGAAGTGGCTGACTTTGACATGGAATAAAGGCATCCCCTTGCTCAATCGTTTGTTTCTCAGATGAAGACCAATGCTTCTGCGCTCATCGTTCCGGACAAGACTTCGGGTGCTGACACCAATGATATTCGCGGGATCAAAGGGCCGCTGGACATTCCAAGCGGTTGGCGTTGGCTCTGGTGGGGCTTGGCCGCCTTAGCCGTGGGTGCTCTCGCGTGGTGGCTCTGGCGCCGCCGCAAACAAAAGCAAGCCGCTCCCGTGCCGCAAATTGTCATTCCTCCTCACGAACTCGCCCTTGAGAAACTGCGCGAAGCCCTGACGCTGATCGGACAACCGCGCCCGTTTTGCACCGCCGTCTCCGATGCCCTGCGCGTTTATCTCGAGCAACGCTTCCAGTTCCGCGCCCCCGAACGAACCACCGAAGAGTTCCTCGACGAACTCCAAACCAGCGCCCTGCTGACCTTCGACCAAAAACAGACTCTCGGCGAATTCCTGATGCGGTGTGACCTGGCTAAGTTCGCTCGCTATGAGCCCGGCGAGTCCGAACTCCGCCAACTTTACGATGCGGCTGTCCGCCTCGTCGAAGAGACCCAGCCGCCCCCGCCGGCCGCCGAAGCCGGCGCCGATTCGAGAGCGCAGCCGACCGCAATTTCCTGAAGATGCGCCCTCATTCCAAAACTGTAACGGCGTGTCGGCGTGTCGGCGTGTCGGAGTCTCCCGACGTCACATCGCCGATACACCGATACTTCGACACGCCATTTCCGGATCAGCCGGCAGAGCAAATCGACCGGTGTGTTCAAACGCCCTGCCATCAGGATTTTCGTTCCCAGGCTCACCCGCGCACGGCATGACCTTCGCCCACCCCTATCTGCTCCTGCTCCTCTTGCTGCTCCCCCTCCTGGCCTGGCTCAAGGGCAAGCGCGGCCAACAAGCGGCTTTCCTTTATTCTTCCGTCCAACTCGTCAAAGGCATCATGAGCCTGACCCGTTCGCGGGTCGGAGAGTTCCTGCTCAGCTTGCGCTGGCTCGCGCTCGCGCTCTTCATCATCGCCTTGGCCAGGCCGCAACTCGGCGAAGGCGAAACTCAAATCACCGCGAGCGGCATCGACATCGTCGTCGCCTTGGACCTGTCGGGCAGCATGGAGGCGGAGGATTTTGAACTCCAAGGGGAGCGCGTCAACCGCCTGCAAATCGCCAAGGATGTTTTGCAGAAATTCATCGCGCAGCGTCCGAGCGACCGGATTGGGCTGGTGGCGTTTGCCGGACTCGCCTACATCGCCGCTCCGCCCACGCTCGACCACGATTTCCTGCTCCAAAACCTGGAACGCCTAAATCTGGGAACCATCGAGGACGGAACCGCGATTGGTTCGGGATTGAGCGCCGCTCTGAACCGATTGCGGGAATTGCAGTCCAAAAGTAAGATCGTTATCTTGATGACGGACGGCCAAAACAACGCCGGCAAAGTGCCGCCATTGACAGCCGCCGAAGCCGCCCAGACTTTAGGCGTGAAGGTCTATACGATTGGTGTAGGCACCCGGGGGACGGCGCCGATGCCGCTCAGAGATCCCTTTGGCCGAAAGGTCTATCGACCAGTCCCAGTGGACATCGACGAAGAAACCCTGAAGGCCATCGCGCAAAAGACGGGCGGAAAGTACTACCGGGCGGACAGCTCGCAGACCTTGCGGCAGATTTACGCGGAGATTGATCAATTGGAAAAGACCGAGATTCAAATCAAAAAGTACCAACGCTACCAGGAACTATTCCCGTGGGCGGTGTTGGGGGGATTGACCGTGTTGTTGCTGGAGGTCATTTTGAGCAACACGGTGTGGAGAAAGCTGCCATGATTTCGATTCTTAGCGAATGGATTGAAGGCGCCTTCGGCAATCCGCGCATGCTCTGGTTGTTGCTGGCCGCGGTCCCGCTGCTGAGCGCGTTCTTGTGGTGGGCCTGGCGCAAACGCCAGGCGCTCATCGCCCAGTTCGTCCAATCCCGCTTGCTGGCCCACTTAACCGTCGGCCTCTCCAAAACCATCCAGAAAACGAGGTTATTTCTCCTGGTCGCCGCGGTGGGTCTCCTGATCCTGACCTTGGCTCGTCCGCGCTGGGGTTTTGCCTGGGAAGAGGCCAAGCAACAAGGGCTGGACATCGTGGTGGCAATTGATACTTCCCGGAGCATGCTCGCCGAGGACATTTCCCCAAGCCGTTTGGCTCGAGCCAAATTGGCGGCCTTGGACCTCCTGCGCCTCGCCAAGTACGACCGCCTGGGACTCATCGCCTTCGCCGGGACGGCCTTTCTCCAGTGCCCGCTCACCCTGGACGAAGAGGCGTTCCGCCAAAGCGTCGAAGCGCTCCAGGTCGGCATCATCCCCCAAGGGGGAACCGCTCTCACCGAAGCTATCGAAACGGCCGTGAAGGCGTTCACCGCCGAAGGGGACAATCACAAAGCGCTCATCCTCTTGACCGACGGAGAAGACCACGAAGCCGGCGCCATGGAAGCCACGCAAAAGGCTGTTGAGCAAGGCTTGCGGATTTTCACCGTCGGCGTGGGCACGCCCAACGGCGAATTGCTCCGGTCTCGGGATGAAACCGGTGCGCTCGCCTACATCAAGGACGACCAGGGAAATGTCGTGAAATCGCGCCTCAATGAGCCGCTCCTCACGCAAATCGCCACGGCGGCCAACGGCTTCTATCTGCCGATGAGCGGCGCCAATACGATGCAGGTCCTCTATGACAAGGGCCTGGCGCCGCTCCCCAAGAGCGACCTGACCAGCAAGCTCGTCAAACGGTACCACGAACGCTACCAATGGTTCCTAGGCCTGGCCATCGCGCTGCTCTTGCTCGAAATGTTCTTGCCGGAACGAAAGCGTGTTTCTCGATCGGAACTCGCCTTGTCGCCAGCAACTGAGAACGAACGGCGGAACGCCGCCCCCCCTCTCCCGGCGGGAGAGGGTCGCGGTGAGGGGGAGCGCCGCAACCTCCATCCCGGCGTCGCCTGGGCCGGTCGGCTGACCGCGTTGTTGCTGCTTTTGCTCTGCCCGGCGCTGGAGGCCGCCTCCCCCGCCAAAGCGCTGCGCAAATACGAGGCGCGGCAGTACAAGGAGGCTGAACAGGAATACCAAAAGCTCCTCGACCGCAACCCGGAGGATACCCGGCTGCATTACAATGCCGGCGCAGCCGCCTACCAAGCTGCTGAATACGAAGAGGCGACCAAACACTTCAGCGCCTCGCTTGCCTCGCCCGATTTGAAGGTGCAAGAGCGGGCCTACTACAACTTAGGGAACGCATTTTACAGGCTTGGGGAATCCCAGCCGGATCCGACCAAGAAACAGCAAGCCTGGGAACTTTCGACCAAGCAATACGAGGGCGCGATAAAGCTCGACCCGAATGACCTTGACGCGAAGTACAATCTCGAGTTCGTGAAGAAGAAGCTGGAAGAACTCAAGCAGCAGCAAAACCAATCCGACCAGAAGAATCAGCAAGGAGACGACAAGAACGACAAGAACGAGAAGAACGATTCCCAATCGGCCCCGCAAGATCAGCCGTCGAAGGAATCTCAACCAAAATCCGATTCCAACAAATCAGAAAACAACCCTTCCGAGCAAAACCAGCCCAAGCCGCAACCGGAGGAACAGAAAGAACAAGGACAATCGCCGGACAAACAGGACAAGGAGCGGAAGCAGCCGTCGAAACCGGAGAACAAGGCCGTCGGCCAGAACCAGGAGAAGTCCGGCGAGCAAACCGGTGACGCGGCCCTGAGTGAGGTCCCGGAAGGCCAGATGACTCCGGAACAAGCCAAACGCCTGCTCGACGCCCAGAAAAACGCGGAGAAAGCGATGATCTTCATTCCACGAGAAAAACTGCTCCGAAAGGATCGAATCTTTAAAGATTGGTGAAATTCAAAATCCAACATCCAACATCCAAAATGGAAGTCCGCCTCCTAACGTTTTGCCTTCTGTGGTGGCTCGGTGGCCAGGGCCTCGCCATTGCCGCGCCTCGATTCACCGCCGCGCTGGATCGAACCACCATCTCCGTCGGAGAAACCGCCACCCTTTCGCTCACGTTTCACGGCGGATCGCCGGATCAACCACCCTCCGTCCAGGCTCCAGCCGGCCTCGCCATCAACTATTCGGGCCAGTCGAGCCATTTCACAATCATCAACGGTCAGACGAGTTCCAGTTTGACCCATACCTACCAAGTGACGCCAACGCGGCCGGGAGACTACGTGATCCCTGCCATCCAGGCGGTTGCCGGGGGCGTTACGCTTTCGAGCCAGCCGATTCGCTTAAGAGCGACGAAAGCCAGCAGCAGCCCCGTGGGGCCGGGAGGCACCCTCAACGCCGCATTTGCCAAACTCATCCTGCCCAAGACCAACGTGTATGTCGGCGAAGTCTTGCCGGTCGAAATTCAGCTCTATGCGCAGAATCCGCAAAATCTCAATTTGCCCCAACTCAAAGCGGACGGATTTACGTTGGGCACCATGAGCAACCAGCCTGCGCAAAGCCAAATCCAAATCGGCAACGCCATTTATGTCGTGTTTACTTTCCGGGTTGCGGCAACGCCGGCGAAGATAGGTGAGTTAACTCTGGGCCCTGCGGAATGCGGCTTGAACCTGCGTTACCGTCGTGCCCGCGACCTCCGCGACCCTTTTGCGGATTTTCTGGGCGGCGGGATCGAGGTGCGCCCGGTCACCGTCTATGCTCCGGCTCAAACGCTGCAAGTTCAGCCGTTGCCGACCGAAAACCGGCCGGAGAATTTTGGCGGCGCGGTCGGCAGCTTTGAAGTGGCCGTGAGCGCCAGTCCAACGAACGCGGTCGTCGGCGATCCCATTACCCTCAAAGTGCAAATCGCTGGCCAAGGAGCCCTCGATTCGCTGGCCTTGCCGCCTTTAAGCGACTGGCGAGAGTTCACCGTCTATCCCCCCACCAGCAAAGTAGCGCCCACCGATCCGCTCGGCCTGAGCGGCGTCAAGTCGTTCGAGCAAGTCGTGATTCCGCAAAATGCCGAGATCAAAGAGCTGCCGGCCTTTTCATTCAGTTTTTTTGATCCGGAGAAGAAAACTTACCGGACGGTACGGCACGCGCCCATCGCGGTCTCGATCCGCCCCAGCACCGTCGTCCAACCGCAGCCCACAGTCCTCGCAGGAACGGGAACCCGCGAACAACCACCGGCGGCCCGCGACGTCGTGCATATCAAACCGCACTTCGGGACCGTGTCGGGATTTCGGCCGCTCCTGGTCCAACAGCCTTGGTTTCTCGGACTCCAAGCGCTGCCGCTGGCGGGCTGGCTGGCCGCGCTGCTCTGGCGCCTGCGTCGTGAAAAGCTGGCCAAAGATCCTCGATTGCGCCGCCGGCTTCGCGTCCATCAAATCGTGCGCAACGGACTCCACGAACTACGCGGACTGGCGGCCGCGAATCGAACGGAAGAATTCTTCGCCACCGTGTTTCGCCTGCTTCAGGAACAGTTGGGCGAAAGGCTCGGCTTGCCGGCCACAGCCATCACCGAAGCCGTCCTCGATGAACAACTGCGCGAACGCAACATCTCCGAAGCGCTGCTCTCTGATTTGCACACGCTCTTCTGGGCCTGCAACGAAGCCCGCTATGCCCCGTCGAAAACCGCGCAGGAATTGGAGTCGCTGGTGCCCAAAGTGGAATCGGTCCTGCACGACCTCCGAGAGTTGAAGGAGGGGACTGCTTCGTGAATTCGAATGAACCTTGAAAACGCATTTGGACCCCCACGAAACACACGAATCACACGAGAATTGAAGCGCTTGTGAAATACACCCCACTCACCGGCTGGGTGAACGCTAATCTTACTGGAATTACTTCTCCTTTCGTGTCTTTCGTGTGTTTCGTGGGCTTGAACTGCCGAATTCAGGATGAATGACGAAGGACCGATGACGAGCGACTGGAACGGGCTTCAGCGATTCGGAACTTCCAGAACTAGCCATTCGTCATTGACCCGCCATTCGGTTACGCCTCCGCCGCGCTGTGATCTCCGCGCGTTCGGTGGTTTCTTCAACTGCCGATGTTGGGTTCAACGAGGCGGGTTGCGCCGATCTTCAATCTTGAGCTTGCCGTCGATCCGATTGCCTTCCAGGACGACATGCCCGGCTTGTTCTTCGATGCGAATGCCGACGGTTTGTTTCTGAGCTTGGGACGGGCGAGTGTCGCGGATGACGTTGTTTCGAAAAACGAGGCCGGTGGTCTCTCCCCGGATTCGAATCCCGGCCGCCTCGCCGCCGGCGCCGTTGTCTTCAATCAAATTGTTCTCCAGCACGTTCCGGTGGCCGGCCATGCCCAAGGATTCATTGCGGAAGAATACGCCGTCCTGGCGATTGGAACGGACTCGGTTCTCTCGAAGCAGATTATCGCTGTCTTTGTGGCCGATTGAGATTCCGAAGCGGCCGTTGTCTTCGAGCAAGTTCTTTTCGAAAACGCCATGGCGGACGCGCCAGCACAGGAATAAACCGTCCTCGCCATTCCGCCGGGCCACGCAGTCCCGGACGATGGGCCGCTGCGAGCCGCTGCCGGGGTGAATGCCTAGGGAGGCGTTCTCCTCGCTGAGGCAGCCCAGGACTTGGACGTCATTCGATTGCTGAAAGCTGATCCCGTCGCCGTTGAAATTGCGCACCACGCAATCCTGGATGACCGTGCCGAACCCGCGGTAGAGGAATATACCGGCGCCTCGACAACCATTGAGATGAGGGTTCTCCGACTTGTTCCCGTCGATGACGAGGTTCTCGACGCGCGCTCCTTCAGTGTGGTAGCCGCTGACCACGGGGAAAGTCGTGGCGGCCATGACCTTGTTCTGCACCATGCAGTCCGCGTTGAGGGGAGTGTCGATGGCGAAGGTGTTTCCGTTGCTGCCGGTGATGCGAGCCACCGTCGTGTGGAAACCGCCGGCGCCCTTGTCCCAAATCGTCACGCCGGCGCCCACGAGGAATCCGGAAGAATCTTCGACGGTGATCTGTTCTTCCCCGAAGTCGCCGTCTAGCGCCAGCGGAGAGACCGCAGCTTTTGCTTTGCGCAGAACGGTTTTTCCCTTCACGCCCCGCACCGACACAAAGGAGCGAAGATGAAGGGAATCCTTCATCAGGTACTCGCCTTCGCCTATTTCGACCGTTCCTCCGCCCAACGCGGCGATGTAATCCACGGCGGCTTGCAGGGCGCGGTGATCGCTTCCTACGATGTCGGCGCTGCGTTGGCCGACGGAAATCCTGGGGCGATCCCGCATCTGGGAATGCATGGCTTTGGGGAGTTGCTGTTCTTCGGGCTTGGGAGAAAAATCTCGCGGCTTGTCGGAAGCCACTGCCAGCGAAGCCAGGGAGGTGAACAGAATCAAGAGGAATGAGGATGCGCTCGTATTCATATCAAGTTTAGGAGAGTTACCACAGGGCGTTCAGATCCGCCACACTTCATTGGTGAATGGCAGCAATTCTCATTTTGACGACAGGCACGACCTGCGACCCGCTTGTAGTCGCGGTTTTAGCCGGTTTTCTCGCGCTGGCCGGCTAAAGCCGGGACTACATACGGGCATAATGAGAATTGCTGGGTGAATGGGCCGGTTTGGTGAGCATCGTGGAGTTGTTGGCGACGTGAAGTAGCGGCGGGCGTCTCGCCTGCCGTAGAGGGCGGGCGTCTCGCCGCCCGCTGCGGGCCGCAAACTTCACAGTCAGGGCCACGTTCAGGCTAAGTCCGCCAGGCGAGACGCCCGCCGCTACGATCCAATTCGGGCTGCGCGCAGCCGCCGCGCTTCGAAATTTCTCTGTGGATGTCTGGAACGCCACCCTCTATGATCCCGCCCCGTGCCAAAGAAAACTCAAGTTCGTTTAACGATGACACTGGATCTGTTCAGGTGCCTCATGGTGTCCACGATCCTGCTCGCGTTCAAGCCTCACGCCGTCGCGGACGACTGGCCGCAATGGCTCGGCCCGCAGCGGGACGGTGTCTGGCGCGAGAGCGGCATTCTGGAAAAGTTCCCGCCCGAAGGCCCCAAAATTCGTTGGCGCGCGAAAGTCGGCGCCGGCTACAGCGGCCTGGCCGTCGCCAATGGGCGCGTCTTCCTGACGGATCGACAGCTTCCGTCCGGGACGAGTAATCCGGCGAACCCGTTCGACCGCGGCGTTATTCCGGGAACTGAGCGTGTCCTCTGCTTGAACGAGGCCGACGGCAAGATTCTTTGGCAGCACGAATATGACTGCCCGTACACGATTAGCTATGCGGCAGGACCTCGGGCCACTCCGCTGGTGAGCGGAGGAAAAGTTTACACGCTCGGGGCGGAAGGCCACCTCGTTTGTTCGGACGTGGCCAGTGGCAAGATCATTTGGTCTCGTGACTTCAAGAAAGATTACGGAGCCCAAACGCCCGTTTGGGGTTTCGCAGGCCATCCGCTCTTGGACGGCGACAAACTGATTTGCCTCGCGGGCGGGCCAGGCAGCGTGGCCATCGCTTTCGACAAGGACAGCGGCACAGAGCGTTGGCGTGCGCTGAGCGCCAAGGAACCGGGGTACTGTCCGCCGATGATTTACGAGTTTCACGGCCGGCGTCAGCTTATCCTTTGGCACCCGGAGTCGATCAACTCGCTCGACCCTGAGTCGGGGAATGTATTCTGGAGTGAACCCTTCACCGTGCGATCAGCGCTGTCGATTCCGACCCCGAGAAAATCCGGCGAGTTTCTTTTCATCACCTCGTTTTACAACGGGGCGAAAATGATGCGCGTAGCTCCGGAGAAGCCAGTCGCGGTCTGGCAGAGCAAGAAGGCCAGCGAAAAGGACACCGATACGTTGCACAGCATCATGTGCACGCCGTTCCTCGAGGACGGCTACATTTACGGGGTCTGCAGTTACGGACAGCTCCGCTGCCTGAAAGCCGCGACCGGCGAGCGGATTTGGGAAACGCTGCAAGCCACGACGCCGGACAGCAAGGAGGCTAGGTGGGCCAACGCATTTTTGGTGAAGAATGGAGATCGTTTCTTCCTACCCAACGAGAAAGGAGACTTGATCATCGCCAGGCTGAGTCCTGAAGGCTACCGGGAGGTGAGCCGGACGCACTTGTTGGAGCCGACGAACACCGCGGCGGGCCGCGCTGTCGTCTGGTCTCACCCCGCCTTCGCCAACCGCTGCGTTTACCTGCGCAATGATCGCGAGTTGGTCTGCGCTTCGCTGGCGGATTGACGCTTCGCTGGAATTGGGATTTAGTCGGCCCGTCGGTCAAAACAGAAAGAGACTGAATATGAAGACTAAAATCTCCCGTCGTTCTGCGTTCCGCGCGCTTGCAGGTACGGCTGTGCTGGCGAGTAGTGCGAAACTATCCTCCCATTGGCTCTCCGCTGCCGAAGGAGTCAAGGCTGAGCTTAAAGGCAATGTGAATCACTCCGTTTGCCGCTGGTGCTACAACAAGATCCCCTTGGAAGACTTGTGCAAGGCTTCCAAAGAAATGGGCCTTCAATCCGTCGAGCTGGTGACGACGAACGACTTCCCCACACTGAAGAAGCACGGGCTCATCTGCGCCATGGTCAGCGGCGTTCCCGGCGGCATCGAAAACGGCCTGAATCAGACCGCCAACCATGATCGAATCGTCGAATTCTTCGAACGCACCGCGCCCATCGTCGCCGAGGCCGGTTTTTCAAACATCATCTGTTTCTCCGGCAATCGCCGCGGGATGAGTGACGAACAAGGCCTGGAGAACTGCGCGATTGGCCTGAAACGGATTGCTCCGATTGTTGAGAAGCACAAAGTCAACGCCGTGATGGAACTGCTCAACAGCAAGGTCAATCATCGCGATTACATGTGCGACCGCACTCCCTGGGGAGTGGAACTCTGCAAAAGAGTCGGCTCGGAACGCTTCAAACTGCTCTACGACATCTACCACATGCAAATCATGGAAGGGGACGTCATCGCCACAATTAAGAAATATCACCCGTACCTTGCTCACTACCACACCGGGGGCGTGCCCGGACGAAACGAGATCGACGAAACCCAAGAGCTTTACTACCCCGCCATCATGCGGGCGATTGTCGCGACCGGCTTCAAAGGACATGTGGCGCAAGAATTCATCCCCAAACGCGACCCGCTCACCTCGCTCAAGCAGGGCGTGATGATCTGCGATGTGTAAAGGCCGGCGTCACGTGGCGCAGCAATTGGACGGCCGGCAGTTCAATGGTTGTTTCGGCGCATGGCCAAGCCAGAGGCACGAGTTTTTCCAGGCGCAGCGGACGGTTCGCCCTCTCCCCTCAGGAGAGGGCCGGGGTGAGGGGGAAGCAGGCCGGTCAAATTCCACGCGCATCGAATTCTTGCCGATGGGATCAGGGTTGATAAGCGCCTGCCTGAGGATTTGCCACTCGGTAGAACGCGAGGCGAGGAGGCCCACTTCCATTTCGGAATTCGGAATTCGGAATTCGGATTCCCCAGCCAGAGCCTCCTCAGGTTGGCGGCTGCGATTTCTCAGACAGGTTCCAAGTTTGATTCTCCCGGCGCTGCTGGGAGGATTCAGCACGGCCGATCTGTGGCCGCTTGAGGTGAACGCGGCCGGAACTTCCAAGAGGGTTCCTGGCCTTCGCGTCACGTACAAAGGCGGGTCTGGGGACGATCATCCGGCGACAGATATCGCGATCCGGCCGAATCTTTGGCTTTATGTTCCGGCGAACCAACCTCCGACGCCATTCCTTCCTCCAGGCCGATTCACGGCTTCATGGCATGGATTCGTGTCGTTGGACCTTCGCTCGGAATACCGATTTCAGGCCGAGCTGAACGGCGAACTGAAGCTTGAAATCAACGGGAACCTCGTCCTGGAGGCCAGCTCAACGGGTCGCGAACCAGCCGCCGGCCCATCGATTCGGTTGAACAAGGGAACGAATGCCATTGCCGCGACTTTCCGTAGCCCCCCCGCCGGAGATGCGTTCCTCCGTGTGACCTGGACGCCAAAGGGCGGTTTGCCGGCGCCGATCCCCACGAGCGCTCTCTCTCACTTTCCAGACGACGATTCAGAAAAAGCGGCCAAGGTTCGGTTGGGCCGAGCGCTGTTCCTCGAATATCGCTGTTTCAAATGCCACCCCACTGGCCCCGGAATGCCCTCAGGTCCGGAATTCGAAAGTGATGCGCCCTCGTTCGAGGGGATCGGATCACGGCGCAACTCAGCCTGGATCGCAAAGTGGATCCTCGATCCCCGAGCCCGACGCGATTCGGCGCGGATGCCGAGTATCTTCCACGGGAGTCAGGCGCAGGCGGATGCGCAAGCGGCCGCAGCATTTCTAGCTTCTTTGAAAGACGCGTCGATAGACTCCTCGGACGCCCCCGACTCAGATGAAGCCAAGGAAGCGGGAGCACAATTGTTTGAGAGTTTGCACTGCGCCGCTTGCCACGACGATCCGTCGGGGACCGAAGCCAACCCCGGCCGCATTTCGCTCAAGCATGTGCGCCAAAAATTTGTCTCGGGAAAGCTGCTGAGTTTCCTGAAAAATCCGAAAGCCAATTACGCCTGGAGCCGGATGCCGGATTTCAAACTCGAGGACGATGAAGCCGGCCAGCTCGCGGCGTTCTTGAGCCGCGCTGCGGACAAAGCCGAGGACGAACTCTCCGCGCCGGACCCGAACGCGATTCAGCGTGGGAAAAGGCTCGTCCAAACTTCCGGATGCCTCAATTGCCATGGTTTGAATTTGGAGAACCAGTTTCCGTCCAAACTCCTTTCCGATCTGCCGCTTCGACGGTGGGACCAAGGCTGTTTGGCTGCCTCGATCCCGGGTGGTTCGAAAGCGCCAGCTTTCGGATTCACCGCGGCCGAACTGGAAGCTTTGAGGGCGTTTGCCGCTTCCGATCGAGCGTCGCTCTCCCGCTTTGTTCCGGCCGAATTTGCGGCCTGGCAAATCGAGAACCTCAGATGCCTGGAGTGTCATGGGAAATTTGAGGGATTTCCGCCGATCGAGCCGCTCGGAGGGAAGCTAAAGCCCGAATGGATCGGCGCGTTTCTCGGCGGACGAGTGCCTTACAAACCGCGTCCATGGATTCCGGCCCGCATGCCGGCGTTTGGCGCGTGGGCCGATGGAATCGGGCAGGGGATGGCGATGCTCCATGGGCACCCACCGCACACTCCGGCGCCTCCTCCGGTGGATCCCGAGGCGGCGAAGATGGGACAGAAACTCGTCTCCGCGGATGGCGGCTTTTCGTGCATCGCGTGCCACGCAGTCGGCAAGGTCGGCGCCACTCAAGTTTTCGAAAGCGCCGGGGTCAATCTGGCGCATGCCGGAGAACGATTGCAGAAGGATTATTACCTGCGATGGCTCTACAATCCGCTCGCCCTGGAACCCGGAACGAAAATGCCCGTCTATTTTGATGAAACGGGCCGCAGCCCATTGACGGATATCTATGAAGGCGACGGAGCCAGGCAACTCAATGCGATCTGGCAATATTTGCGGCTCGGCGATAAGATGCCTCCGCCGTTAGGCCTTGAATCGGCGCCGCAATGACAGTGTAATCGGAATATGAACAAACGAAACCGGATCATCACGACCACGGCCTTGCTGGCAGCTCTTTCTGCTTTCAACCTCTGCCCGCTACGAAGTCCAGCCGGTGAGCCTTCGGCGCCGGAACCGAATCAATTGACTGAGACTGAAAAGAAAGCGGGATGGAAACTCCTCTTCGATGGGAAATCGACTCACGGCTGGCGCAGTTTCAAAAGGCAGACATTTCCCGCCCAAGGATGGCAGGTGGAAGGCGGCTGGCTCAAAAAGGTGGCCGGGATTCGCGGCGGCGATATCATCACGGTGGATGAATTCACGGACTACGAATTGCAGTGGGAGTGGCGGCTGGCTCCCAAGGCCAACAGCGGAGTCAAGTATTTCATCACCGAGGAACGAGGCTCCGCCGTCGGCCACGAGTATCAGATGATGGACGATCTCGGCCGGCCCATCGGCAAAGGCAGCACCGCCAGTTTCTATGCCGTGCTTCCTCCGCACGACAAGAAGGCGGTCAAACCTGGGGGTGAAATCAATCATTCGCGCATGATCGTGCAGGGCAAACATGTCGAACATTGGCTCAACGCGGAAAAGGTTTTGGAGTACGAACTCGGCAGCGAGGAGGTCCTCGCGGGCGTCGCGAAAAGCAAATTCAAAGACGTGAAAGGCTTTGGCACGAAGATCAAAGGCCACATCCTGTTGACGGATCACAGGGACGAAGCGTGGTTTCGGAGTGTCAAAATCCGCGAGCTGCCGGCGAAATGAGACCTCCCCGAACGAATGCGCGCATCGCGCTCCTGACCCCACCCCTGCACCCCTCGCAGGAGGGGAGCCGCGTTACGCGCAGCCATTGTCCGTTCCCCTCCTGAGAGGGGTGCAGGG
>JACQWK010000314.1 GCA_016209525.1 Verrucomicrobiota bacterium | reverse complement strand
TTTGTTATCTGAGAGCCTGTCTGAAAATGCTGCCTTGGGTAGCACAGCCTGCCAGCCTGTGCCGTCCGGCAACCTGCCGGACGGAACGGACGCGGCGTCGATGTACGTTCCTCGGGCAAGCTTGACTACGACCCCTGCTCCCATTCCGATCGGCAAGTTGCAGATCGGAGCGGGCAAGTTGCCCGCGCCACCCATTTTTCAGACACGCTTCGCGTTAAAGCTCCTTCTCATCCCTGCGCTTGTTCTCTCCGGTTGCACGACTGCCCATTACCGGAAGTCCGCCGACCGCGAGGCCGCCAAGGTGATCGCCGAAAAAACGCCGGCCGTGCCGAACATGGATCCGCGCTTCACCATTGAGCAGAGCCAGACCATCGCGCTCGAAGGCTATCCGGCGGTGACGAACATCGAAGAGGCCTTCGGCGCGGACAAAGCCATGGAAGTCGGCGCCCGCGTCCTCTCGCTGGACGATGCTCTGAAAATCGGGGTTGAACACAGCCGCAGTTACCAGAACCAGAAGGAGCAGGTTTTCCTCGAAGCCTTGAATCTCACGTTGGCGCGCTACCGCTTCACGCCGATCTTCTCCGCGGGCGCGAACGAGACTTTCCAAACGCGTGTCCTGGCTGTTGAGGAGGAAATTGAGCGCCTGACCGGGACGCAGTTGGTTCGGGAAACGCAGGTGGTGCAGCAGCAGCAGTACAGCCTCAGCGGACGCGGCAACGCCGGAGGAGACGTGCTGCTCCGAACCGGGGCGCGCATCGCCACGGATTTCACGACGGACTTTCTGCGTTTCCTGACGGGCGATCCCAGATGGGTGATGTCCTCCCGGTTGGGCGCGACCATCACCCAACCGCTCCTTCGGGGCGCCGGCTTCAAAGTCACGATGGAGAATTTGACTCAAGCCGAACGAAATCTTCTGTATGCGCTGCGGGATTTCGTCCAGTACCGCCGCGAGTTCGCGGTCGATATCGCCTCGCGCTATTATCAAGTCCTGCAAAACAAAGACGAAGCGCGCAACGCTTGGCTCGGATACCAAAATTTCAAGCAGAACGTCGAGCGCGAGAGGGCCTTCGCCGCCGAGGGCCAGCGCACGCAGACGGCCTTGGGACAGCTCCAGCAAGCCGAACTCAGCACAGAAACCCAATGGATTAACGCGGTGCGAAATTACCGGCAGAGCCTGGACCAGTTCAAAATTGTGCTCGGCCTGCCAACCGATGCCCGCGTGGTGCTCGACGACCAGGCACTGAATCGGCTGCAAATACTTCATCCGAATATTAGCGTCGCAGAGGCAGTCAAAATAGCTCTGGAGACGAGATTGGACTTGCAGAATGCCCGCGGTCGGTTCGAAGACGCGGCTCGGAAGACCGGCGTGGCGGCGAATGCGTTTTTGCCCGACTTGAATCTGATCCTGAGGGGCGATGTGGACACCAAGCCGGGCAACCACCCGCTCGCTCTGGATTTCGAAACGGCCCGCTGGACCGTGAGCGCCGATGTGAGTTTGCCGCTCAACCGAAAGGCGGAGCGGAACGCGTATCGCGCTTCGCTCATCGCCTACGAGCGCGCCGGGCGGAATCTGCAACTGGCGGTCGATGAGATCAAACTGGATATTCATGAGGCGTGGCGCGCGTTGGACCAGGCCAAGCGGAATTTTGAGAATAGCGAGATTGGCGTGAAACTGAGCGAACGCCGCGTGGAAGAGCAAGAACTGCTCACCGAGTTGGGACGCGGGATCGCCCGGGATCTCGTGGACGCTCGCAAAGATTTGATCAGTGCCCGGAACCAGCGCACCAGCGCCCTGATCCGGCATACCTTGGCGAGGCTTCAGTTCTGGCGGGACATGGGAATCCTGTTCATCCGGGAAGATGGAAAATGGGACGAAGTCAAACAGGCTCAACGCGGTGAGGCAGCGAATGAAAAAATGCCTTCGCGATGAAAAAGATTCCTTGAGGCTTTAGGGTTATGCGCCTGGAACCGTCCGCCTCCGTCGTAGCGCAGACTTTCAATCTGCGCTATGCCAAATGACTTAACTCGCAAATTATGGCGACACTTCTGACAGATTACGTGGAAAGGGCAACCGCCCCCATCCGAAAGGCCGCCCCGGCGAAACGATCGGTCGCGAAGTACCGATGGGTCTTGGGCGCCGGAATTCTGGCGCTCGTGGCCCTCCTTTTCGGCTGGTTCGGCCGAACCAAGCCCGACGTCGGCGGCGCGACGTTCGTCGTCCGCCGCGGCCCCCTTCCCATCATCGTGACCGAGGGCGGAAGCATCGAAGCGCGCGAGTCGCAAGAAATCCGCTCTGAGATCAAGGGTTATCAGGGCACGAAAATCCTCAGCATCGTCGAGGAGGGATATTTGGTCACCGAGGAAGATGTCAAAAACGGCAAGGTGCTGGTGGAATTGGACTCTTCGGAGATCAAGCAAAGGATTGTGACTCATGACAGCCAATTCCAATCGACTCGCGCCTCCTACATCGATGCCCAGCAATCCTACGGAATTCAAATCAATCAAAGCCAGAGCGACATCAAAGCCGCCGAACAAAAAGTCCGGTTTGCGCGCATGGATCTGGAGAAATATCTGGGCGACCGCGTGACGAAGGAAATCCTGGATAAAACGGGCCTCGGAAAAGAGCCGTCGGAGACCTCTACAAACGCCACGGAAAAACTCCTAAGCGGCCTCATGGTCTTGCCCCCGTCCTCCCAAACCCAATTTGCCGCCTTGGTCAGCGCAAGGCCCGAAATATTCGCCGACGCCAAAGCGCCGGCGACGATTTCGACCAATGGCGCTCCGGGAGGAATCGAGGCGCCGAAGCCTCTGAACTTGGATCCGTTCGAGGACGGCGCCGAGGATCTGGAGTTTTTGCGGCGGACCAATTCGATCGTGATCGACTTTTCGCAGTACGCCAAAACCAACCTGCTGGGCGACGGAGAAGCGCAACAAAAACTCCGCAAATCGGAGGACGACCTCTTGGTGGGTCAAAGTGAACTCAAGATGGCCCAAACCAAATTCGAGGGGAGCCAGAGGCTGCTTGACCGGGGCTTCCTGACGAAAACCGAATACGACAACGACAAGCTCAACGTGGACAAGGGCAACCTCAAAGTCAAAACCGCCCAGACCGCCCTCGACTTGTTCATCAAATACGAGTTCACGAAAGCGGCCGAAGAATTCTTGGCCAAATACGACGAAGCGATCCAGGCCTTGATCCGCGCGAAAAAGGAGGCGATCTCCAAACTCGCTCAGGCCCGCGCCAAGTGGAGGGGCGTCGAGGGCCGGTACCGCATAGAAGAAGCCCAGCAAAAGGAGCTTTACGATCAGTGGGGCAAGTGTGTCATCCGCGCCCAGCGGCCCGGATTGGTGGTCTATGGCGGGGGAGGAGATCGCCGTTTTTGGTCCGGCGAAGATCAGATCCGCGAGGGTGCCACCGTGCGCGAACGCCAGCCGATCATCACCATTCCCGACATGACCGAGATGTCCGTGCGCGTGAAAATTCACGAAGCGCAAATCAAGAAGATTCAGAAGGGCATGAAAGCGCGCATCAGGATTGACGCGTTTGCCGACAAAGAGTTGGCCGGTGACGTGGCCAAGGTGGGCGTACTGCCCGATTCGCAGGACCGCTGGATGAATCCGGACCTGAAGGTTTATTTGACGACGATCGACATCGAGGGCGTGCACGATTGGCTGAAACCCGGCATGAGCGCAAAAGTGGAAGTGTTGGTCAATCAATTGGACGACGTCGTCTATGTCCCGATCCAGGCGGTCGTGCCCAGCGCCGGCAAACACTTGTGCTATGTGCAGAATGGCGGTGAGCCCGAAACTCGCGAGGTCAAGATTGGGGAGTTCAATGACGAATTCATCGAAATCAAGGAAGGCCTGAAAGAAGGCGAGCGCGTTTTGCTCCGGGCGCCGCAGGCGCCGGAAATCGAGAACGAAGTGAACGGACAGACTCCCGAGCCGGACACTGAGCCCGGTCCTTCCAAGCGGGATGCAAACGATCAGAAGCCTGCGGTCAAGCCGTCACACGAGGACCCCTTGAAACCGTCTCCTCCCACTGCCCCGCCTGCAGTGAAGCGGGTCTCTAGCAATAATTCGGCCGAGCCGCTTTTGTTTGGCGCTCTTCCCCCACACCCTGACCCTCTCCCCGAGGGAGAGGGAATGGCGGTCCCCGCAGTGGGCGAATGCGGGAGTCTTCGGTTTGACCCGCATGCCGCGAACGACGCTCTCGCGCCCAAAGGGTGTGATCGGCTTGGCGTAGCGCAGATTTTCAATCTGCCGTATCGCAGAATTGCATTCTGCGGCGGCGCCGACCTCCCGGCGTGCAGAAACCATCGACGCCATGCCGATTGCAAATCGGCGATCCAGCAGACTACAAGTCCGCGCTTCGAGGAAGGCCGCATCGCGGCAGGCGAGTCCAAGGCGATCAGGCTGGGGTGAAGGGGAGCGTGATGTCGAACTTTGCGACGATGGGAGTCGTGGACGGTGTGGGTGGCCTTGGTCAAATCGCACGGAGTCCACTCGTCCGTCTGGAAAACATCCGCAAGACCTACCAGATGGGCCTCGTCACCGTCGATGCCCTGCGCGGAATCTCGCTGGCAATCAAGCCCGGTGAGTACATCAGCATTATGGGCCCGTCCGGCTGTGGCAAATCGACCTTGATGAATCTGCTCGGATGTTTGGACCGCCCAAGCTCGGGAAACTATTGGCTGGGAGGCGACGATGTCTCGAAGTTGGAAGATGATGCGCTTTCCGAGATCCGAGGTTCGCGCCTCGGCTTCGTTTTTCAATCCTATAACCTCATCCAGCAACTTTCAGTGGTCGAAAACATCGAGATTCCGCTCTACTACCAAGGTTGGCCGGAAGAAGAATGCCGGGCCTTGGCCATCCAACTGGCGGCGCGAGTTGGACTGGAAAGCCGGCTTCACCACCGCCCGTATGAATTGTCCGGCGGCCAGCAGCAACGAGTCGCCATCGCCCGGGCCCTCGTCAATGATCCGCTGCTCATCCTGGCGGATGAAGCGACGGGCAATCTGGATTCCAAATCGGGAGCCGAAATCCTGGCGGTCCTGGACGACTTGAACCGGCAGGGCAAGACCCTGATCATGGTGACCCACGACGAAAACGTGGCCCGCCGCGCTCGCCGAGCCATCCGCCTCCGTGACGGCCTTGTGGAAAGTGATGTGGATATGAGCGGTTCATAAGTAATCCAACAGGGATCGCCCCTCTCCCTGCCCTCTCCCCTCATCAGATGAAGGGAGAGGGTGGCCGCAGGCCGGGTGAGGGGCTTCGAATTGCTCTTGTACTCCTTGAGATCTATGGCCCAGTTCGATTTCGGCGATCAAATGTCCGACGTGGAGACACTCCGGCGGAGTGTCCGCCCGCCCGGCCGGCCTTTTAGCCTCGCCCGGTTGAAGCGAACGGTTCGGCTGGGGTTGAAAAGCCTCTGGCTTCACAAGCTCCGCTCCCTGCTGACAGTCCTTGGTATCGTCTTTGGCGTCTGTTCGGTTATCGCCATGCTCGCGATTGGAGAAGGCGCAAGCTACGAAGCGCAGGAACAGATCAAAAACCTTGGCAGCCAGAACATCATCCTCCGCAGCGTCAAGCCTCCGGAGGAGCAGAAGGTTTCCGCGCCCAACCAGAGTTTCACGATCCAATACGGCCTCACGGACAAAGACATCCAAGCCATCCAATCCACGATTCCCGGCGTGACCGTCATTGTGCCGGGCCGCGTAATCCGCGATTACGTCTGGAACATCGAACGCCGCGTCGATTGCGAAATTTTGGGCACGGTTCCGTGGTATCCGACCATGCGCAACCATCGGGTCGCTCAAGGCCGCTTTTTCTCGGATTACGAGATGGAGGACAGGGTCAGCGTTTGTGTGTTGGGGTCCGAGATGGCTGGATGGTTGTTCCCCCTCTCTGCTCCGCTCGGCCAAACCGTGCGAGTCGGCGAAAAATACTACCGAGTGATCGGAGTCATGGAACCGCGCGCGAAAGCCGCAAAATCCGACGAGCCCGGCTTGAGCGCCAGCGCTTCGCCGGCCGCGTTGCATCGCATGTTCATTCCGCTCTCTACGGCAAGGATGCGCTATGGCGAAATCCTCCGCAAGCGGCGCAGCGGAAGTTTCGAGCAGGAAAAAGTCGCCTTGCACGAAGTGACGGTGAAGGTGGCCCGGCTCGAAGAGGTCGTCCAGGTCTCGGAAGCGATCAAAACGCTCCTCCAGAGGAACCACAAGAAAGAGGACTACGAACTCATCGTGCCACTCGAGTTGCTCAAGCGCGCCGAACACACCAAACGAATCTTCAACATCGTGCTCGGCTCCATCGCCGCCATCTCGCTCATTGTCGGCGGCATCGGCATCATGAACATCATGCTGGCCAGCGTGACGGAGCGCACCCGTGAAATCGGGATTCGCCGGGCTCTCGGCGCCAAGCGCCGCGACATCATCATCCAGTTTCTCGTGGAGACGGTAATGCTCTCCGGCGCCGGCGGCGTGTTGGGAGTCATTCTCGGCATCAGTATCCCCTATCTGGTGACTTTGTTCTCGCAGATGGCCACCATCGTGACGTTGTGGTCTCCGATGATCGCGTTCTCCATCTCGGCTCTGATCGGCGTGGTCTTTGGCTTGTACCCGGCCCTGCGCGCCGCCAATATGGACCCGGTCGAGGCCCTGCGCCACGAGTAGGGTGCTTCATGGATCTGGATGGGAGCGCCGGTCTCCGATCCGGCGTGATGCGCATCGGGCGGACAATTGCGCCCGATCGGAGACCGGCTTTCCGAGTTTCACGGAAAGCCTCCAAGCCCTTCGGGTGCGCATTGGTCCCATGGAGCGACGAACAGCCCGGAGCGCGGGCGGCTCGCCTGCGAGTTTCCCAACCGCTTTCAACGTAGAAAAAGCAGTTCGACCACGGATGAACACGGATGAACACGGATTCGAAGAAGTTATAGATCTGTTAGAATTCACCTCCTGGGTGAACACTTTGCCTGCGTTCTTATCCGTGTCTATCCGTGGTCATCCGTGGTTTCCACTTCTTCAACTGCCGTATTTTGGTTCAAAAGTGCGGGCGAGCCGCCCGCGCTCCAAGCCGCCACTTCAGAGACCTGCGCGAAACCGCAGAGTCGAATCTTCTTTCTGCCTCCGACGGATAGGGTGATGGATGTCAACGACCTCCGCCCCCCGGTGCCGGAGTTCCGCATCCTTGCAGAGATCACTCGGCTTTGAGCATACTCTTCTTCGGAGTCGGTCGAACGTCCGCTCCGTTCCGGCATTCGGCCGATTCATTATGATGAATCTGAAATCTGCACCTCGACTCGTGTGTTCCGTGGTTTCATCTGCATTCTCCAGGATTACGCGCTCAGGCGTCGCGCTGGCCTTTGTGCTCGGCGGCGCTTGCCTCGGTCTGTCTTCCCAAGCCGCTGAGAGCGTCCGCGTCCTTGATGGCAAGCGCTACCACCTGAGATCCGCGGACACACCGGAATGGGACTTCTTCGAAGCCAAAAAGCCTCACGGCCCGCGTCTGGAGATCCGTTTCTCCGCCGAAGCCAGCGCTCGCGAAGCCACGCTGTTCCTCTACCAGGACGACGTGAAACAGGACTGGCGCGTCGAGCTCAATGGCAAGAGACTTGGCAGCCTGTTCCTGATGGAAGCGCCGCTGATTCACACTCTGACCATTCCACCCGGGGGCCTGCGCGACGGTGACAACGTTCTCACCCTCGTTCCCCCAAAGCCAAACGACGACATCATGGCGGGAGAACTGCAACTTGATCTGCGTCCAACGCGCGAGGCGCTGGCCCAAACCACGCTTGAAGTCCGCGTCACCGACGCCGTCAGCCGGGAGCCGCTTCCTTGCCGAATCACCATCGTCAACGGACAGGGCGCTTTGGCTGCGCTCCAAGCAGGTGCGGATACGTCACTCGCGGTGCGCCCTGGAATCGTTTACACGCCGGACGGCAAAGCTCAAATCCGATTGCCGCCGGGACGATACACCGCTTACGCCACACGCGGTTTCGAGTACGGGCTCGCCGCCACGAACGTTTCCCTCGCCATCAACGAAACTCGCCGCATTGATCTTCAGCTCACGCGCGAAGTCGCGACTCCCGGATTCGTCAGTTGCGACACCCATGTCCACACATTCACCCACAGCCGTCACGGAGACGCCATCATCGAAGAACGCGTCGTCACCCTGGCGGGCGAAGGCATCGAGTTGCCGATTGCGACCGACCACGAATACCTGGCGGATTATACCGAAGCGGCGGCGAAGACAGGCGTCAGCCGGTACTTTACGCCGGTCATTGGATGCGAAACCACCACGGCCAAAGGCCACTTCAATTCGTTTCCCATCGCGTCTGGGAGCCGGGTTCCGGACCCTCGCGTCGTTGATTGGCCCCGGTTGATGCAGTCGATTCGTTCGAACCCGGACGTGCGCGTCGTGGTGCTCAATCATCCCCGCAACATCCACAGCAATTTTCAGCCGTTCGCCTCCACGAACTTCAACGCCGTGACCGGAGAGAACAAGCGCGGTTTCGAATTCAGCTTTGACGCGATTGAAGTCGCCAATTCGTCCGCGTTGCAGTCCGACCTCAGGCTGGGGTTCTATGATTGGTTGGCCCTTCTGAATTACGGGTATCGCGTGACCGCCGTGGGTTCGAGCGACGGCCACGACGTAAGCCGTTACATCGTCGGCCAAGGCCGCAGCTACGTTCAGTGCGAGGATCGCGACCCGGCTCGGATAAACGTCGCCGGCGCCTGTGAAAGCTTTCTCAAAGGACGAGTTCTCGTGAGTTTGGGGCTCCTGACCCAGCTTAGGGTCGATGGCAAGTTCAACGTGGGAGACCTCGCCGTCGGAGTTGGCGACCAGATTCGAATCGAAGCGACTGTGTTGGGGCCATCCTGGGTGAACGCCGATCTCGTGGAACTTTTCGCGAACGGCGTGAAGATCCGCGAGCAAGGGATCGAAGCGAACCGCCGGAAACCGGGAGCAGGAATCGAGAGCGGCGGCCTGAAAGCGCGAGTCTCCTGGACGATCCCCCGGCCAAAGCACGACGTCCACTTGGTTGCGATCGCTTCCGGGCCGGGTGTGAGCGAACCGTATTGGGCCATCGCAAGGCCCTACCAGCCGAGTTCGCCAGTCTGGAAACCGCGGGTGCTTGGCGCGACCAATCCGATTTGGATCGATGCCGATGGCGACGGCAAATTCACCTCGGCGCGCGCATATGCTCAGGCGCTCGTCGAACGGCATGGTCCAGTCCCCGACAAGTTATTGCCAGCGCTCGGTGGGTACGACGAAGCGATTGCGGCGCAAGCCGCGAGCTTGATGCACCGGGCCGGAATCCAATTCCTCGACGCGGAGGTCGAACGCGAGCTGCGAGAGGCCAGTCACGCAACTCAGCGCGGCATCAAAGCCTTTCTGGGAACTGTGAGCCGGGATTGAGCTTGTTTAAAAGGTGTTCCGAGGTCTAAGTCATTTCGCACAACTGAAAGAAAGGATCGATATGCCAGGCGTTTTCTACCAACCTATGAGTCGAAGAAGGTTCGTCCGCCGGTCTGCGGAAGCGTTTGCGACCGCGGCCCTGGCTTCACAGACAAGGCTGTTCCCGCGCGCTGCTGAACCTGCGGCGAGCGGAAAGTCGATTCATTTGGCGCTGCTCTCCGACACGCACATTCCGGCCGACCGGAAGGGAGGAGAACATCGGAAGTTTCTCCCTTGGGAAAACCTGAAGGCCGTGGTGCCCCAAGTGATTCAAGCGCGGCCGGAAGGCGTGATCCTCAACGGCGACGCCGCTCGTCTGACCGGCGAACTGGGAGATTACCAGGAGCTCAAATACCTGCTTGGCCCTTTGGCCGCCGTGGCGCCGATCTATATCGGCCTGGGAAACCACGATCACCGAGAGAATTTCGCCAAGATTTTCTACCAGCACCCTGGAGAACGCCAGGAGGTGAAGGACAAACATGTCCTGATCATGGAGTGGCCAGCGGTGCGCTTGATCTTGCTGGATTCACTGCTTTACGTGGATCGCGTCGCGGGATTGCTTGGCAAGGTCCAACGGGAATGGCTCGCTCAATACCTCGAGAAATCCGACCAGCGCGCCACCGTGCTGTTCGTACACCACACCCTGGGCGACGCGGACGGAGATCTTCTGGATACCGAGCGCCTCTTCCGCCTGGTTCGCCCGCACAAGCAGGTCAAGGCGATTTTCTACGGCCATTCCCACAAGTACGCGTTCGCGGAGGAAGCAGGCATTCAATTGGTGAACCTGCCCGCCGTGGGCTACAACTTTGAGGATGCCGAGCCGGTCGGCTGGGTGGACGCGCGGTTTACTGCGGAGGGCGCTGATCTGACTTTGAAAGCCTTTGGAGGAAATCAGAGCGGCGATGGCAAGACAACTTCGGTCGCGTGGAAACGCTGATCTCCTGCTCTTCTGAAGGCAGGGACGGCGCGCCGGCGCCGTCCCCGCCGCGTGCAGCGGCGGAACAGAGTCAGGCATCGTTGCAAGAGGCCCTCGTTCTTGTTGAGAAGTGTTCCGCGCCTGCACGGCGCGGGAACACCGCAGGCGCGGCGTCCTTACCTCTCTTCGGTGGCATGAACCAAGCGGGTTAGCGACCGGAGACCTCCGTGCAGCGTGGATTGCACGGCGGCTTACTTCAGCGGCGCAAAGAGCACCTCCAAATCCTCGGCGCTCAATTGAAGCTTGTCCTTGCGGTCTTCGTTCAACAGTCCCTCAACCAACTCACGTTTGCGCGCCTGCAACGCGGCGATCTTCTCTTCCACGGTTCCAATCGTCATCAGTTTATAGACGAACACCTTTTTGTCCTGGCCGATGCGATGGGCGCGGTCGGTGGCCTGGTTTTCCACGGCTGGATTCCACCAAGGATCGTAATGAACGACCGTGTCGGCGGCGGTGAGGTTTAATCCTGTGCCTCCTGCTTTGAGGCTGATCAAAAAGAGAGGCACTTTGCCGGACTGAAAATCGTTTACCGGCGTGGCTCTGTCTCGCGTCTCGCCGGTCAGTTTCACATAGGCGATCTTGTTCTTGGCCAACTCTTCTTCGATGAGCGCGAGCATGCTGGTGAATTGCGAGAAGAGAAGAATGTGTCGGCCTTCCTCCAGCATCTCCGGCAACAGATCCATCAGCAGTTCGAGTTTGGCCGATTCTTGGACATGTTTGGCGGCCTCTAACGGCACAAGCTGCGGATCGCAGCAGACCTGCCGCAACTTCAGGAGGGCGTCGAGGATGATGATGTGGGAGCGGGACAGCCCTTTGTTGGCGATCTCAGCTTGCACTTTCGCGTGCATGGCCAGCCGGATGCTCTCGTAGAGGTCGCGCTGTGCGTCCGAGAGCTCGACGTTCTGGACGATCTCGGTCTTGGGCGGGAGTTCCTTCTCCACTTCCTCTTTTCGCCGGCGCAGGATAAAGGGCGCGAGGCGGTGGGCGAGGACCGAGCGGCGGTCCTGATTATTGGCTTTCTCAATGGGATTGCGAAACAGAGCCCGAAAGCGGTGTTCGTCTCCCAAGAAACCCGGCAGCAGAAAATTGAAGAGCGACCACAGCTCGCCCAAGTGGTTTTCCATCGGCGTGCCGGTCAGACACAGTTGATGGCGCGACTTCAAGAGGCAGGCGACTTGAGCCCATTTGGTCTTCGGATTCTTGATGTATTGGGCTTCGTCGAGAATCACGAGATGAAACTCGGTGCTCAGCAGCACTTCCTGATCGCGCGGAAGCAAGGGATAGGAAGTGACGATGAGGTCGTACTCGCGCAGCTTTTCAAAGTGCTGCTTGCGCTCGCCGCCGTGCGACACGAGCAACCGCAAGCTCGGCGCGAAGCGTTCGGTCTCCTGGCGCCAATTGGTCATGAGGCTCGTCGGCGCGACGACCAGCGACGGACGGTCCAGCCGGCCCGCTTCTTTCTCAGCCAACAAATGCGCCAGCGCCTGGACCGTTTTGCCGAGGCCCATGTCGTCGGCCAGGATCCCGGAGAGGTTGTACTCGCGCAGGAACTGAAGCCAATTCAATCCGTCCTGTTGATACGCCCGCAGCGTTGTTTGCAGGCCTTGAGGAGGGGCGAGCGTTTGGATGCCTCGGAAGTTCTTCAGCTTTTGGCCGAGTTGCTTCAATGCATCGCTGCCCAGCCATCGCCAATGATCGGCATCGCTCAGAGTGGCGACTTCCGCTGCGCGGAGTTTGGGCATCTCCAGCCGGCCCTGCTTATTCAGCGACTGCGGGTCGTCGAGTTCCACCAAGACCGCCAGAATCTCGCGCAACCGGCCCGCCGGGAACGGAAGCACCCGGCCATCGCCCAGCGGGATTAGGACAGGCCGTTTGGCGGACATTTTCTCGAGCTTCTTCAGCGAGAATTCTTCGCCGCGCGTTTGCAGCACGTTGATGAGGACGGGCAGCAAGTTGATCTTCGCCTCGCCGACTTGCACCCCGAGTTCGACGCCGAACCAATCGTTCTCAGTCTCGGGCGCAACCTCCGTGTACCACTCCGTCGGCTCGGCAATCCGGAGGCCGAAGCTTTCATCGTACTCGATCAACCACCCCGCCTGGCGGAGCTTCGGCAGCGTTTCCGTGCAGAACTTGAACCAGGCGTCATCGTTGTTCTTGGGCAGCATCCAGGCCCAATCAAGCCGGGCATCGCTGTAGGTCAGCATGACCTCGGAGGCAGGTGTGATCTCAAATTGCTCGAGGCGATCCAGGAGGTCGTCTTCCGCGTCGAAGTCTCGCCGGATGCGCAGCAGCTTGCCGTCTCTGCACTCCTCAATCTGCTCGCGTTCGTCCTGTTCCTCCGCGCGCAATCCTTGATAGTCAAAGCTCACATGTCCAAAGTGGACGGGGAGCCCGTCCATCCCAGTCTGGCGGAAGCTGTAGGAGATTTCCCACCACTGATACCGCCGCGTCGAGAGACGGAGGCACGGCACCGGCTTCTGCGATGGCAGGTCCTCGACTTCCAACGCTTTTGCCTCTGGGAGCGACATGCCCGAGAACCGCTCGCCGAGCGCTTTGTTCACTGC
Organism: Verrucomicrobiota bacterium; assembly: GCA_016209525.1. Classification (GTDB taxonomy): domain Bacteria; phylum Verrucomicrobiota; class Verrucomicrobiia; order Limisphaerales; family SIBE01; genus VHCZ01. The sequence continues at coordinate 4,450 of JACQWK010000314.1, read as the reverse complement.
CACGGCCGCGCGGGCAGTCAGCGCCGGAGCACTCAGCCACGCCTCTGCGATCGGCGGCGGGACCGGCAGCTCCAGTGGGCCGACGAGATATTGTTCGGCGTCGTAATACCAAGGCGGATGCAGGGGGAGAATATCCGAAGCCCGGGGCGTCGCTGCGATATCAGGGCGTTGCAGACCGTCGGTCCGAATGGTCCAGGAGAGTTGGGCTGGGCGCGGCGCGCCAAGCTTCAACGGCTCGCAACCGGGTTCTTCCCAATAGCATCGCTCAGTTTCCAGGATCAAGCGGAGAATCTCGACTCCTTCGTCTCCGAACAGCGGGCAATCCGACTCGAAGTAATGTCCCGACGATCGCTTCAGAGCAACCACACGGCGGGCGATGCGAACATCGGCCGGCGCAATAAATCGCGCCGGTCTCGGACTCAAAACGTTCATGGCCGCGTAGGGTTGGTCCATTCCAAAACCGCCATCCTTGAGCAGGCGTGCCTGCTGATATTTGACCACGAGGACCGGCTTGCTGCTGTCGTGTTCAACTCGCAGCACATAAAGCAAGCGTTGCTTCTGCGCCGAAACCGCCACGGCTGCGGAGGGCGCCGGTCGGGCAGCGTGTTCCAGCCGCTTCAGCCAGTGCTCGAACTCCTGTGGCAGCGCCGGTATCTGTGGCTTCGCGATAACTCGAATCTCCGGCTCGCTCTTGGCGGCCGGCTTTCCGTTGCCAAACAGATCGGGCGCGACCTCCAAGGCGGCGAAAATCGCCGCCGCAACGTGCTTACAGTTACACTCGACCGGGCAGGTGCAATAGCCATCCACAAATTGCCGTCCCGACGGATCGATCTTGATCCCGGCTTCGACTTCGTACGGCTCGGGCTCGCTGCCTTGGACCGACGCATCAACCCCGGTTCGTTCCTCGGACACCTCGACATTGACCACCTGGCGTTGGCTGGCGTAATCGAACCCCTTCCGAAGGGCATTCTTGCTGAAGCAATCCATCCAGGACGCATGCGGAAACGGAACTGGCTCGTGAAACATCGAGCAAAAGCTTCTTGGTGGAATGCGGGCGTTGTCAAAGCAATTGCCGAAAAGTTACTCAGGGTTTGTTCACACGAAATCCACATGGGGGATTCCCCGTAGCGTCAGGCGTCCGCGCCTGCCGTAAAGGGCGGCATCTTGCCGCCCGGCCCGAGCCGCAGACTTCGCACTCGTTGCCACCTCCACACCGAGACCGCCGTGCGAGACGCCGCGGCTCTACGGCAGGCGGGACGCCCGCCGCTGCGCTGCTCTAAACTCGCAACAGAGGTCCTTCAAAGGCGATGTGGAAACCGCCGATTGGCTTGATTGAGCGCCAGCTCCAGAAGCGGCTCGAGATCGCTCCGAGCCGAGCCGACAACCATCTTGTGGCCGTCCAACACGACGGCGCAGACTCGAACGTTGCGCGTGGAACGCAGGGCCAGGGGCACGTAAACACCCACCATCTGCCGGCCGTGGATCACGCCCACGAGACGGTACCATCCGCGGGCGCTCATCGCATCATCGGCCGCCGAGAGCATTCGCGCGTGATTCAGATGCTTTGGTTGGTAGCGGAAATGGTACACGCCAACCTCGGCACCGCGAACCGCTTCCAAGGCAGCGCGGGCTTCGGGATCCATCTCCACGAAAGAAAGTCCAGTGCGCGCCAAAGCAAACGGCAGCGCGCCGACGCCGACCTCGATCTCCGCCTCGCACTCTCCTCGGACCGACTGAACCAAGCTGTTGCGAAGCGCCTCGATGTCGCTGCTCACGTTAAAACAGCCCGTCAAACTGACGCAAACGACGGGGAGCATCAGGGCAACTCCCAACCCGGGCCGCAAACCGCGGCGGGATCTAGTGGGCTGAATTCGAAGAGTTGTCATACGTTCTGATTGCGTTCGCAGGAACCTTGGGACGTTGCTTCAGTTTTTCACAGCAATGAAGCACAGCCCATCACCCTTCCTTCGGACTCCCTCTCCCCACCGAGGGGAGAGGGATGGGGTGCACCGCTTTTGAATTAAGGTCAACCGGCCGTTTCTTGCTCTTAATCGTGCTCTTACTCTTACTCTGGAACTCCCTGGAGAGATTAAGATTACGAGTAAGAGCAAGACCTGCTCGGGATGGAATAGAATTCATTCTTAATTCAACAGCAGTGGGGATGGGGTGAGGCGTTCGTCCTCAGATTCAAGGGCAAAAGTGTGCAGACCTATTCGCGTCGCCGCCGAGGTGGAGAGTCGGACAAAGTCTTGATTTTTGTTTCCGCCGCCGCCCCATTTATCGCTTCTCGAGGTGTTGTCCAATCTTCTTGAGCGGATCGATATTCAGCTTCTCGCCGACAAGCGCGACCTTCTCAGGCCGGATGTCTCCGACGATATTGACGAGCACCGCTTCCCGCCTGGCTTGAAGGACGGTGACGACCAAACCTTCTACGGCTTCCTCGCCGCGTGTTTTCAGATAGACGCTGATGTCCTCATCCTTCTTCTGAGCGGTCACGATGCGTTCCCAGCCTTTGGAATCCAGCTCTTCGCGGATCGTCTGGATGCGCTTTTCCATGTCGGATCGATTCTCGTCGTTCAATCCGATGACGTTGACGCGGACGAGCTGCAACCCGCGGAGCAATTGCGCGGCGTCAGGCTCGATTTTCTCCACCAGGCGCGCGGCCATTCCGATGAGATTGCTCTTGACGTGCACCTCAATGAATTCACCGCTGCCAATCGGCGGCGCTAATTTGCCGAAATCGATGTAACCGGGGGGCGTGTTCTCGGCGCACACAGTTATGCTGAAGGCGGCCAGGAGGGCGGCCAGTCCGGAGGTGGAGCGAATTCGAGGCTTCATAATGATTCCTGAGCGTTAAGATTTTTGTTTCCCGGGGACCGATCTCCCCGACATTGGGAAATACCCGGCGAAGGGACTCTTAGTTACAAGAATCTCGAGAGTCGCAGTGCAGACCACCTCTCCATGAACTTGGTAGGGACGGATTTCGGGGCTATGGGCGGTGGACTCAGACGATCATTTCGATGATTGTCCGGTCGCTTTCGAAAGCAGGAAAGCCATGAGATGATTGAAATCCTCCGGAGGGATCACGTCGCCGAAGTTGTCCGGCATGAGCGAGGATTCGGATTCACGGCTGGACTCGATGTTTTTCTTCGGAACCGAGATTTCTTTTCCGGTCGAGTCCGCCAGAATCAGCACCTCTCCTTCCTCGCGGCGCGGCAGGCCGCTGATCACTTCGCCGTCGGCGAGCTTGAGAATGTGCGAGCGAAAAGCGCGGTCCACATTACGGTTGGGATCGAGAATATCCTCAGCCAGCCGTTCCAAACCGCGCTGGCCAATTCCGTCCAGTTGCGGGCCCACCAAACCGCCTTGGCCATCGATGCTGTGGCAGGCCGCGCAATTCTGTTGGAACACGCGCTCGCCTTCCGAAATCTTGCCGGCCGCCGCTGCGTAAGCCCGGACACGCTGAACCAAAAGCCGTTCGCGGAGGGCATCCACAGGACCGAGGTCTCGCGTGAGCTTCTTCAGCCGCGCCGTGAAATCTGCGGATCTTGCGGCCAGCAACCGGTCCCGAACGGCGCGGTTCTGGAGCAAGCTGGGAGCCGCGTTGCCGGCTTCGATGGCCTGCAACAAAGCTTCGGCTCCGGCGGCATTGGCCGCGAGCGCCTGGGCCCAGTTCAATTGCACGCGGTGCGGTGCGGACTTCATGGCTGCGAGGACTTCGTGGCGGGCCTGCGGCAATTCCGTTTCGATGAGTGCGACTCCAACACCCTCGCGCAGGCGCATCGGCTGGGTGGCGTTGGTCAACACCGGCGGCAGCGCTTTGCCCGCGGCGTCGCGGTCGAGCGCAGCCAGCGCCCGAGCCGCCGCGGCCCGCGCTTCGGCGTCAAATTCGGCCCGAAGCGCGACGTCCCGAACCTGCGCGAGGATTGGCAACCTCAGCCGCTGTGCCAGCTCTGCGGCCGTTTGCTGGCGCCGCGCAATGTCGCCCGGCGCGACCGACGGCAGGGACAACACCGGCGGATCGAATCGGCCAAGAGCCAGCCAAGCCCAAGCGTCCGCGGCGTCGCCGTCCGTCACTTCGAGGAAAGCTTGTTTGCCGGCATGGTTCGCGAGGCTCCAAGTGATTTTCTGCGCCGTGTCACTCCGCGGCGGGAACGCCTCCGCCAGCACGGCGTCCGTGGCTGCATCGCGGAGGCGAACGACGTTTCGCTGATGCGGCGGACGCTCCGGTTCTCCCTGGTGGCCAGCGAGGTAAAAACTGAGTTGAGGGGGCGCGGCAAAAGTTCGGGACCGCAGGATGCCCGTGAGGTGCTCGCCATGCGGATGGCTCGAAAGCAGGCGCACGGTTTGTCCGTCGGCGCAGCGGCGCTCCTGAAAAGCCCACGGGCTGCGGGTGTCGTTGACGCCGGCCAAAGGCGTGTTCCACCAAGCTGTGTCGGGCGTTGCCGAA
>JACQWK010000323.1 GCA_016209525.1 Verrucomicrobiota bacterium | reverse complement strand
GTTCAGGACGTGATACCACATGTTTAATTCCGCCCGCGGGTTCGTATCGACCGTCGAAGTGAAGTCCGCCGCCGGCACCAGTTTGCCGTCGGGGCCGGGAACCTCGTGGGTCACATCGACCACGAATTCATTGGCGCCGATGCCGTTGTAAGGGGGGATGACGTAGTTCGGCAGATCGGGGGATTGCACGTTGAGTCCGCTGCCCGAATGCGCAGGCCCGGTGACCGCCCCTTGTTTCTTCGCCCAGCGGAGCGTGTTGAGGCCAAGCGTGGGCCAATGGTTTTTCGAATCGCCGCCGGGATACATCCCCTCTTTGAGACGCAGCAGACAGAGGTGTCCCGACTGATGCGAGCCGAAGCCCGAAACTTCGATGTCGTAGCGCAGCAAATAGGGATATTGCGAAACCTTGTCGTCTTTGCCGGTGAAGAATTGTTTCTGGTAGTCGAAGCACGGCCCCCAAGTCAGATTGCAGCCGACCTTCAAATCTTCGCCGAGGCAATGGCGCATCATGTCCGGCGCATGCACGCCTTCGGTCGGATTGACGTAATGCGCGCAACCGGCGGCATGAATGTGATGGTCGCCCGACCACCAGCCGAGCTGCGAAGGGTCGATCCATCGCTCAACTTTGAACTGCAACGAGGTCGTCGCTTGGTCCACGATGACGGTCTGCTTCTTCGAGATTGACTCGGGTCCGCGCCTGAATTCGATCTGATAGATGCCGTCAGGCAATTTGAGTTTCTCGCCGTCGGCGCGATAGACCTGCGGGTGAAAGGCAAAATCCGGGGCCAAGCGTTTCGCCTGCGACGGATAGACGCGGAAGGCTTGGTCGCGGATGAGGAAGGCGGCGGTGGTCGGTTGGTGGTTCTCATCCAAAACGCGGAACGTCACGTCGCGGGAAGGCTGGCAATCGAAGACAACGTCCACGCCGCTGCCGGCGCCGAGATCTTGCGGTTCCTGGCCGATCTTGAAAGCGATATTGGCCCGCCGCCGGCCAGCTTCGCGGCTGAACAGTTGCACGATGCGATACTCGACTTTCAGCCCGCTCAACTCCGGTCGGAGCGGTTGCTTGTCGAACGTCTGCAGATCGAGCCACAGATCGGCGGCGCGGCGCGGTGAGGTGTCGCCGCGTTTCCGATACTGCCGATCCGAAGGCGTGTTGGCCGAGCCGGAATCAAACAGCGAAATCGCGTTCGGGCTCACGGCGATCAACGGGCCTGTGGAACCGGCGTGGTTCAGCACTTTGACCAGAAACTGCCGCCAGCCCTGCTCCACCAACTCCGGCCGGGCGGACGCTTGCGCGACCTTCAGACGGTTTCGCGGTTCGATGTTCACGCCCAGTAAGCAGTGGGAATCGAGCGCAGCCTGAATTCTTTCGCAGGCGGCTGCATCGCCTTGCTGCATCGATTCGTCCAGCGCTTTCTTGTCCGACGGACTAAAGGGCGCGCCAAGGTAATCGGCCGCCTCGATCAACCGTTTCACCTGTGCGATGAAGGGCTGCGGTTCGAGGTCGCGCAGGACGGGCAAGGCCTGAGCCCAGGTGGACGGGATCGCCATTGGTGTAAATGCCGCGCTGAGGAGAATTCGTGTTCCGATGATGAGTCTTTGCGTTTGCATAGGGTTTCACTTTGTGACTTTTGACGCTCGGGTTCTAAATGGAATCTGACAAAAGTCGGTGCGCGTGAACAGCACGAATTTGAAATGTCCAATTCGCAGCAGGCCTCGTGATCTTCGGTTGCTCTGAGGCTTGGCGCCTTCCGAAGTCGCTCTCATGAGGCCGGCCCCAACAGCGCGGCATTTGACCTCCATCAACTCGCCGGTGGCAGGTCCGTTCCATACTGTTTCCTGAAATCGAAAGCCGGCACTCACGTGCGGCGATGCGGTGAGAACACTGACTCTGCGGCGCGCCGAAGCGGACCTCCGGCCGCGGATGTGTTGCCTCGCCCTCTCGCACGCTCTGGAAAGGTTCCCAAATCAGGGAAAACAACGATGAACGTTGGCGAAGCGATAGCCGCCCACGGCCAATGGAAAGTCCGCCTCCGCGGGGCCATCAGCGGACAAGGCGATCGACTGGACGCAGCCACAGTCCGGCAGGAGAACCAGTGCGAACTGGGCCAGTGGATCCTTGGCGAAGGCCAGAGATACAACACGCTCCCTGTCTTTACAGAACTTCGCCAGGCACACGCTGAATTTCATAGGGCTGCTGCTGACATCATTGAGGCCGTGAATCAAGGGGATCGGGCGACCGCCGAGAGGCTGCTCGATGATATCGCGGGAACTTATCGGGCCAACTCCCGGCGGATCCTCGTGGCGCTGCAAAAGTTGCAACCAGTGGTTTCAGGACCTTAACTTCGACTCATGAAATCAACCAATCCGTGTCTCCAATTTGGTAACACCCTCTTGCTCTTGGTTTGCCTCGGTTCTCTATCGTTCTCTCAGGCCGCGTGGGAGCCGGCCAAAGGTCCCTTGATGACGCGCTGGGCCAAGGACGTCTCCTCGAAAAACGCGCATCCTGAGTACCCGCGTCCCCAGATGGCGCGCAAGGAGTGGCTGAATTTGAACGGCCTTTGGGATTACGCAGTGACGGCCAAAGCCGGCGCGCAGCCGGAACGATCCGAAGGAAAAATCCTCGTGCCCTTTCCGGTGGAATCAGCGCTCTCCGGCGTGATGAAGCGCGTCACCGAGACCAACCGATTGTGGTACCGCCGCACCTTCAGAATCCCCTCCCGATGGGCGGGCCACCGCGTCTTGCTGCACTTTGGCGCCGTGGACTGGGAAGCGACGGTTTTCATGAACGGCCATGAACTGGGCGTCCATCGCGGCGGCTACGACGGTTTCAGTTTCGACGTCACCGATGCATTGAAGCCGTCGGGAGATCAGATGATTGCCGTGGGCGTGTTTGATCCGACCGATGCCGGCACCCAACCGCGCGGCAAACAGGTCCGCAATCCGCGCGGGATTTGGTACACGCCGACCAGCGGCATCTGGCAAACGGTGTGGCTTGAACCGGTCGCCCAGTCTCACATTGAATCCTTGAGGATCACGCCGGACTTCGACGGACAATCGGTGTCGATTGCGGCCACCGCATTTTCGCCGGGCGGCAAGCTTACGCTTCAAGCCTCCGTTGGCATCGGCCGAAGGAAGGTTGCCACGGGCGAGGTCACCGTGGGTGGAAATCAACCCGGCAAAGTGGCGCCTCACGTCGTGCTCGGCATTCCGAAAGCGCGGGCATGGTCGCCGGTGGACCCGTTCCTCTACGATCTCAAGCTGACGTTGCTGCTGAATGGCAAGAAAGTCGATGAAGTGGCCAGTTACTTTGGACTCCGGAAGATTGCGCTTGGCCGGGACGAAAAAGGCTGCACGCGATTGTTCTTGAACAACCAACCGGTGTTCCATTTCGGTCCGTTGGACCAGGGTTTCTGGCCGGACGGCCTTTACACCGCGCCGACCGACGCGGCTCTGCGTTACGATATCGAAGTGACAAGGAAACTCGGCATGAACGCGGCGCGCAAGCATGTGAAGATCGAGCCCGACCGCTGGTACTATTGGTGCGACAAGCTTGGCCTGTTGGTCTGGCAGGACATGCCCAGCGGCGATAGATACATCAGCGGACGCGATCCCGACATCACGCGCACACAGGAGTCAGGCCGGCAATTCGAGCAGGAGTTGACGGCGCTGGTCGAGGGCCGGCGCAATCATCCCAGCATTGTCATTTGGGTGCCCTACAACGAAGGCTGGGGCCAGTGGGACACGCCGCGCATCGTGGACTTCATCAAGAAGCTCGATCCGACCCGGCTCGTCATCAACGCCAGCGGTTGGACCGACCGCGGCGCCGGCGACGTGCATGACATCCATTCCTATCCGGGTCCGGTCGCGCCGAAGCCGGAGTCGATTCGCGCGGGAGTGCTGGGCGAATTCGGCGGTCTGGGCTTGCCAGTGCGTGGTCATACCTGGCAGGCCGAGAAGAATTGGGGCTATCGCAGCTTCACCAATGCCCAGGCCCTTACCCAAGCGTACCTCGGATTGATCCGGAAGCTCCGGCCCCTCATCGGAACGCACGGTTTGTCCGCTGCAATTTATACTCAGACGACCGACGTTGAAATCGAAGTGAACGGACTCATGACCTACGACCGCGCGCTGATCAAGATAGATGCCGACCAGGTCGCGGCGGCCAATCGGAAGGTCTATCTTCCGCCGCCGCCACCGCCAGTAGTCCGCCCGCTCAATCCGACTTCGCAGGAGCGGGGTATTGAGTGGCGCTACACCGGCTCGTACGACTTGGCGCCGCTCGACGCGCGGATCCGAGATGCGCTCGGTCCCGGCGAGAACACCATCGCCGTCCACTGCCATCAAACGACGGGCGGGCAATACATCGATGTCGGGTTGGTCGATGTGATCGAGGCCGGTGAGTGATAGACTGGAAAGCTTGTTTACGGTCGAGACTCGTAGCCGAAGTCATTTCGCCCGATTCACGCCGACGGGACCGGTTCGACAAGCGCGACCTCTACGAGCAACACGGTGCAAAGGAATATTGGCTCGTCGATCCCGAGGCTCAGACCGTGAAAGTCCTCTTCCTTGAAGCCGGGGAGTATCGTCTGGTCGGCCGCTGGCGCCCCGGCGAAGAAGCCCGATCACGCTTGCTCAAATGGTTCACAGTCGATGTCGCACTGATTTTGGGAAGGGCAAGTAGTGGCAGCCAAATGGAGGGAAATCCGTGATGCTCTTTCTCGAAAAACTGTCCGAGCGGCTAAACGCAGCCTCAGCCGATAAAAGGCACTCCCGATTGGCGCTTCGAGTTTGAGGATGATCCGAGACCACGCCGCTCTGTCCTTCGATCACTGAGACTCGAGCAGCGAAGTGTCCCAGACGCTAATCGTCAGAAGCGATTCCAACGCAATTCCAAGCGGCATCATTAGGTTGAGGGAGGTGCGGCTGCCGAGCAACCGTCGAAGAATGCGGAAAGTCAAATGATTGTCCCTGCATTTCTCGATTCGCACTGACCAAGGTATCGACGCTGCGGGGATTTGCTGCAACTCCATTTTCCGCCACACGGCAATCCCTCCCTTGGGGCGACCCAGATGTCCACGCCGCGGCGTCTGCTTGGTCGCCTATGCCTAAGATCTAGGAGGCTTTGCCGTACACTCTGTGCGACTTCGCGTAGATGCGAAGTGCGGCGTTCAATCTCTGTTCCCAATCACCGCCTTGAGCTTTGAACCAGGCAAGGACCTCTGGGTCTAGCCTCACCGTGACCGGAACGAGATCGCGTGGCAAACGTAGAGTCGCTTTGCTGAGGAAAGTTTCCCGCAATGGGGCGATGTCCGTCGTATCGATCGTCTCGTCCGTCAAGGCGTCAACCTGGGCCCAATTGGTCTCGGAGGGCTTTCTCATATCGTTCGCGTTCATGCTTCAGCGCTTTTCGGATTGAAATGATTCGCACGGTGTCCTCTCCGCGCTCGGCATACACGGCCACAACGACTCGACCGCGCAGCATGCCGATTCCAATCCAGCGGTCTTCACCGTAGTTCTGGCGCTCGTCAACCGCGGCGAGGATGGGCGAAGTGAACATCTCCCAAGCGTCGGTGAAATCAATGCCATGCTTTCGGATATTCGTTCGATTCTTCTCCTCGTCCCACTCGAAGCGCACCTCAAAACAGTAAGCGGAACGATCGGCGAGCGCAAGGAATTAGAGAAGCTCGATTGCTTCAACGCCAACTTTCCGCCTTTCCCCTTAATGAGTTTGAGGTCAGAATTCCAACTCAAATTCAACATCAACACGGCTGCCTATGAAATTGATTTTCTTCACCAGAACTCCGGCCCTTTGGTTGATTCTTGGATCGTTGACGAGCGCTCCTGAAGGAGGGGCATCGACCGCGACGATTCACGAGGTTAAAGGGGACGCCAATGCCAAACCGCATTACATCGCCAACCGCGCGCCGCTCGCGCCGAGTCCGTTTATGAAACTGCCCATCGGCAGCATCGTGCCGAAAGGGTGGCTGAGTCATCAACTGGAACTGGAGAAAAACGGGATGACCGGGCGGCTCAAGGAGATTTCGCCTTGGCTCAAGTTTGAAACGAGCGCGTGGGCGAACAAGGAAGGCAAAGGCGAACGCGGCTGGGAGGAAATGCCCTACTGGCTTAAGGGATACGGCGATCTCGGCTACGTGCTCAAGGACGACGCCGTCATTGCCGAGGCGCGCAAATGGATCGAAGCGGTGTTCTCTTCGCAGCGCGAGGATGGCTGGTTCGGTCCGCGCGACTTGCTGACCGGCCTCAAGGGCCAGCCCGATCTCTGGCCGCACATGGTCATGCTCAACATTCTCCAGTCCTATCACGAATTCACCGGCGATCCCCGTGTGCCGACTCTCATGACCAAGTATTTTCAGTGGGAAAATCAACTTCCCGTGAGCGCTTTTGGCGAAGGTTACTGGCCGAAGATTCGCGCGGGCGACAACATCGAAAGCGTCTATTGGCTTTACAATCGCACGGGCGAATCCTGGCTCCTTGATCTCGCCAGAAAGATTCACGAGAACATGGCACGCTGGGACCAGGACGTGATCAACTGGCACAATGTCAACATCGCCCAAGGCTTTCGCGCTCCCACCGTGTATTGGATGCAGGCGAAAATCCCGGCGTTGCTTCAAGCGGCGGAGCGCAATTACCAAAAGGTGATGGGTCTCTACGGCCAGTTTCCCGGGGGCGGCTTTGCGGGCGACGAGAATTGCCGGCCGGGCTTTACCGATCCCCGGCAGGGTTTCGAGACGTGCGGCATCATCGAATTCATGCACAGCTTCGAAATGCTGACGAAGATTACCGGGAATCCTATTTGGTCGGATCGCTGTGAGGAGATCGCCTTCAACTCGCTGCCCGCGGCGCTCACCCCGGATTGGAAAGGCCTGCACTACCTCACCTGCGCGAACCAAGTGCAGCTCGACCGCGGCAACAAAGCTCCTGCGATTGAAAACGGCGGCACGATGTTTTCTTACAGTCCGTTCCAGGTTTATCGCTGCTGCCAGCACAACGTCTCGCATGGCTGGCCCTATTACGCGGAGGAGCTCTGGCTCGCCACGCACGACCGCGGCTTGTGCGCGTCCCTCTACGCCGCAAGCGAAGTCACCGCAAAAGTGGGCGACGGTTCGACGGTGAAGATCGTGGAAGAGACCGACTATCCGTTCAGCGACACGGTTCGATTCAGGATTTCCGCGATGAACCCGGTCCAGTTTCCGCTTTATCTCCGCGTTCCCCGCTGGTGCCACCAGGCAGCGATCAAAGTCAACGGAAAGCGCGCCAAGTTGAAGGCGGATGCGCTTTCATACGTGAGCCTCGACCAAACCTGGAAGGACGGCGACGCCGTCACGCTGCAATTGCCCATGCAAGTTTCCGTGCGGCGCTGGCCGAAGAATCAGAACGCCGCTTCGGTGGATTACGGCCCGCTGACCTTCTCACTGAAGATCGGCGAAAAGTGGACGCGCTACGGCGGAACCGACATCTGGCCGGAGCAGGAAGTATATCCGACAAACCCTTGGAACTATGGCCTGGAATTCGAGGCGCGAAGTCCCGAGCGATCGCTCAAGATCGTGCGGAAGGCCGGCGCGGTTGCGCGCAATCCTTTCACACCGGAAACGGCTCCCATCGCACTCCGCACGAAAGGCCGAAGGATCCCGGCTTGGGAAATGGACCGGTTGGGACTGGTTGGCAAACTCCAGCCGAGCCCTGTAAAGACGGCGGAGCCGCGCGAGACGATCACGTTGATCCCGATGGGCGCCGCCCGCCTTCGCATCGCTTCGTTTCCGGTGATTGGCCATGGCGAAGACGCGCGCGAATGGAGCATTCCGTGATTGTGTTTTCCGTGTCCTCCAGTTTCCGCAAGCCGCGGATTTCAGGATCATACGACTGCGGCCCTTGAATCCAGCACTGACGGACCTGCCAGCGGCCCAGGCCGTGGCGCGCCAGCGTTTGGAGTGCGCCCGGTTGACCGGAGCTTTTCTGGCATCGTCCAAGTGACAGGCAGTTCAAAAGCGGCGCTCAAGCGCGCGCACTCCAAACGCTACCGCGACATTCCGAGCGACGGCCTGAACGACGCGCCAGCGTTTGGAGTGCGTCCGGTTCACCGGCGCTTTTCACGCAGGGTCCAAGTCGCCGGTAATTCAGAAGCGGCGCTCAAGCGCAGGCGATCCCTCCCAACTGAATTGGAGCTCCTCTACGCCAGCAGCTTTCAAACCGATTCATGTCTGCAAACAGGAGTGCCTGCACTACGACGCACGCTCCTGGTCCTTGGAGCCAGGTTCTTCTAGGATCTGGGGCGACGGGGCGTGGGCCGCGCCACCTTGGCCGCCTTCCACTTCGTAGAGCGCAAGCCGCTTGCGGGCCTTCTCAGCCGCGGCGGTCTCGCCGTACTCGGCATCGATTCTGCGGAGAAGAACCACGGCCTTGTCCGCCTGATTCATTCGGAAATACAGATTACAGAGGTGGATGGCGGTCCAGCCCCATCGCTCGGCTGGGAGTTTTTGTTTGAGGACTTCCTCGTATTCCAGGGCCGCAGCGAGGTTGTTACTTAAGTCTTTTTCGTAGATCTCAGCAATACGAAGGGCGACGTGTTGTTCGCGCGGATTCCTCTTGAGATAATCGCGCATGAGCTGGATAGCGTCCAGGTACTTGCCGTCCGCCCAGACCTGTTCGGCGGCTTCATAGTCCGGGTCGGTCATGCCTTCGCCTTCATCGTTGTGCACGCCTTTCAGGACTCGATCGCCGAGGTAATGCGCCACATCGTGACCGAGAAGGAATCCGAGCGCCACAACCGAGACAAAGAAGACAGCGCCAAAAATCATCACGTTGGCGTAGCCCCGGGTGACGAGGGCATCGCCCCTGGATTCGAGGGCGGGGATGTCCGTCTGAGCGAGTTGAGCGTTTTCGATGACGCCGCCCATGAGCCGGTTGTAGTGGACGTAGGCGAGGTAGCCGAAGAGACAGGACGAAATCGTCAGCACCACGTAGAGACCGAGCTTAAGGTTTTTGTTCATTACCTGAAGGTTGGGCCCGGATTACTCATGAGTTCAAAAGTTGATGGACACCCCTCACCCGTCCTACGGACACGCTCTCCCCATCGGTATGTGTCTAGCCATGGGTAGCGCAGCCGTCGCGGCTGCGGGTTTTGGCGGCGTCTCGCTGCCAGTCGTGGCGATGGTGGCGCCGAGACGGCGCCAGAACCCGCAGGCGTGGACGCCCGCGCCACGTTCGCTAAACACATGCCCCCATCGGATGGGGAGAGGGATGGCGTGAGGGG
>JACQWK010000322.1 GCA_016209525.1 Verrucomicrobiota bacterium | reverse complement strand
GCGATACAGCAGATTGAAAATCCGCGCTACGCTAAACACAGACTCTCCCTTGGGGAGAGGGAGAACCATTTCCCGCGCTCCGACCAATCGGTGCGCCTCCGGTATTCCCCTCGACGGCGGAGGATTCTCCCTCTCCCAGCGGGAGAGGGCCGGGGTGAGGGAGAACGCAACCACCTCGACGTCTAGGCCCGAAACCGCTCCGTGCAAAGTCAGACGGGCAGTCCCTCGCAACACCAGAGGCATTCCTCAACCCTAAGTCAAATGATCCCTCCTCCATTCAACAAGAATCCCCGTCCGATGCTCGGATGTGTTCACCGTGACGCAGATTCTCAATCTTCTGCGATACGGCAGGGTCCAACTCCGCCTGACGATGGAACACAGGGCGACACCCTGCTGACACGGCGCCTTTTCCTTCAGCGCGCCGCGGTCATTGCGGGCGGCGGCGCGGCTTCATGGCTGATTCCTTCGTCCGCGCGCGGCGGCGGCGGCTCCACACCTCCCAGTGAACGCATCACCGTGGGCCTGATCGGCCGCGGGTTGATGGGGCGCGGTCACCTAAGAGTCTTGCTGGGCCGGAAGGAAATCCAAGTTCTCGCCGTCTGCGACGTGGATCGCGGGCGGTGCGAGGAAGGGCAGCGACTTGCGGAAGAAACCTACGCGGTTGACCGAACCAGCGGCACCTATCGTGGCTGCGCGGCCTACAACGATTACCGCGAGTTGCTCGCCCGATCCGACATCGACGCCGTGGTCATCGTCACGCCCGATCACTGGCACTCGCCGGCGAGCATCGACGCCGCCACGGCGGGCAAAGATGTGTATTGCGAAAAGCCAATTTCACTCACAATCCGGGAAGGGCGGCGGCTCGTCGAGACCGTGCGCCGGACCGGGTGCGTCTTCCAAACTGGGACCCAATATCGCTCCATCCCAACCATTCGGGAGGTGTGCGAGTTTGTGCGCCGCGGTGGACTCGGACGTGTGAGGAAGGTGTTCACGCTTTGGGGCAAGACGCAGGTGCCAAAGCTCGGCCCTTCTTACGTGCCGCTGGATCCGGTGTTGCCGGCCGAACCAGTGCCGGATGGATTGGATTGGAACTTGTGGGTGGGCCCTGCGACGTGGCGGCCTTACAATTCAGCCTATCATCGGAACCCGCCGCCCGGCGTGGTTCCCTGGGTGTTTTGCGATGCCTTCGGCGCGGGCGCGGTGACCGGCTACCAATCTCACGCGGCGGACGTGATCCAGTACGCGTTGGGCATGGAAATCAGCGGGCCGATCGAGATTTTTCACCCAAGCGGCGGCGAATTTCCGACGCTGACCTTCCGCTACGCCAACGGCACCCTGCTGCATCACGTCGATCACTGGGGCCAAGTGAAGGAGCTTTATCACGCCCTGCCCGCGAGCGCCCGGCTCGCCGGAAATTTCGGCGGCATCTTCGTCGGCGACCGGGGCTGGGTCACTTCCATGTCCACGGGCGGACCCATCGAGGCGGGCCCCGAGAGCCTCTTCCGCGAGATGCAGCTCGCGACCCGCGAAGTGAACATCGGGGCCAACAACCATCACGCCAATTGGTTTGAGTGCATTCGGACCCGGGCGCGCCCCAGTTCCCACGAAGAAATCGGGCATCGGTCGGCGTCGCTTGGACATCTGGCGACGATCGGTTACACGCTGGAGCGATCACTGAAGTGGGACCCGGCCACCGAGGAGTTCCACGGCGATGAGCAGGCCAACCGGCTGCGCGCGCGCGCAATGCGCGAGCCGTGGCGAGTTTGAAGAAAACGAACCGGTTTGCGGCTGCCGACATTTGGCATGTGAATTGGAACGGAAACTCCGTTCCGCGGAATTCTGCCACACGGGAAACTCCACTTGAAATCCGCGTTGGACTTGCGCAGAAGGGTTGCGGCTTGCTGTGCCGAAAGCGATCCGAAAGAAAGCAGCGTGGCTAGCGGGCTCGAGTTTAGCGTGGACTCATAAACGTCAAGACCCACCGCCACGCTGCTTAAGACTAGACCCAACCAAGAAATCCCGCACCCTGAATTGATTTTGCGGGAATTCATTCGCCCTGCGTCAGGTATTACCCGATTGGCCAGCAATTCTCATTTTGGCCCGCAGGTAGTCCCGGCTTCAGCCGGTCGACGCGAGAAAACCGGCTAAAGCCGCGACTACCTGCGCGGATCGTGGTTCGCGCTTGCGGCCAAAATGAGAATTGCTGCCGATTGGCGGCATTTGCCGTTGTGTCTTTTTCCCCGGCTGCTTCAATTCTCTCATGACGCTCGGTGACAACTGGTCCGCAACTTCCAACGACATTTACCGCATTCAAACCAAGGCCCACGGCCCGGCCGGCGAATTGCCACTCACCGAGGAAATGCTCCTCAACCGCTCCAGTGGCGACATCTTTGGGCTCACCCAAAACGCTGGCATGGGTTGGGAACCCCGCGAACTGGGCCGCAAACAATTCTTGATCCTCAGTACGCAGGGAGGAGTGAGAGCGCCGGACGGACGGCCCATCGCTCTCGGCTATCACACCGGACATTGGGAGGTCGGACTGCTGGTGCAGGCCGCCGCCAACGAACTGCGAGCCTTGCGGACGATCCCGTTCGCCGCGTTTTGTTCGGATCCTTGCGACGGCCGCACGCAAGGAACTCCCGGCATGTTCGACAGCCTCCCCTACCGCAATGATGCAGCGCAAGTTTTCCGGCGCCTCATTCGGTCGCTGCCAACTCGCGCCGGGGTCATCGGCGTCGCCACTTGCGACAAGGGATTGCCGGCGATGATGATGGCCCTGGCCTCAATGCGCGACCTCCCCGGCGTCCTTGTGCCGGGTGGCGTGACTTTGCCGCCGGACGATGG
Organism: Verrucomicrobiota bacterium; assembly: GCA_016209525.1. GTDB lineage: Bacteria > Verrucomicrobiota > Verrucomicrobiia > Limisphaerales > SIBE01 > VHCZ01. Next base: position 5,442 of record JACQWK010000322.1, on the reverse strand, counting down.
CGAAGACGCGGGAGCGATTCAAACGATCGGCGCTCGCTTTGCTCACGGTCTGCTCTCGCTGCACGAAGCCGCGACGCTTGGCTGCCGCGCCTGCGGATCGCCCGGGGGCGGCTGCCAATTTCTTGGAACTGCCGCGACCTCGCAAGTCATTGCCGAAGCCCTGGGAATCGCGCCGCCGCATTCAGCCCTCGCGCCGTCGGGCCAGCCGGTTTGGAGCGATGCGGCGGTGCGCGCGGCTCGCGCCGTCTGCCGGCTGGAGGAGAAAGGAATCCGAATGCGCGACATCCTGACCGACGCCAGCATTCACAACGCGATGTGCGCGCACGCGGCCGTGGGCGGATCGACCAACCTCTTGCTTCATATTCCCGCAATTGCCCACGCCGCAGGTCTGCGGCGTCCCAGCGTCGATGACTGGATCGAGGTGAATCGGAAGATTCCAAGAATCGTCGATGTGTTGCCCAACGGCCCGAAGAATCATCCGACCGTCCGTCTGTTTCTCGCCGGAGGTGTCACCGAGGTCATGCTGCACCTGCGGGCGCTGGGAGTTCTGGAAACCAACGTGCTGACGGTCACAGGCCAAACTTTGGATGAAGTCCTGGACGGCTGGGAAACGTCGGAGCGCCGCCGTCGTTTCAAGGAAATCTTGCTGCGTGAGGACAACGTCCCGGCGGACGAGGTCATCATGTCCCCGGAACAAGCCAGGCGAAGTGGCCTCACCAGCACGATGACCTTCCCCCGTGGCAACCTTGCCCCCGAAGGCGCCGTGATCAAGAGCACGGCCATCGATCCCAGTGTCGTCGATGCCGACGGAGTCTATCGCAAGGAAGGCCCCGCCAAAGTTTTCGTGAACGAGAAGGAGGCGATGGCTGCTATTAAACAGGGCCGCCTTCAAGCCGGAGACATCATGGTGCTCATCGGATGCGGACCCATGGGCACGGGCATGGAGGAAACCTATCAGCTCACGTCTGCGCTCAAGCACTTGCCATTCGGCAAGCACGTGGCGTTGGTGACCGACGCCCGGTTTTCAGGCGTCTCGACAGGCGCCTGCATTGGGCACGTGGGCCCGGAGGCCTTAGCCGGCGGTCCCATCGGCAAAGTTCGCGATGGCGATTGGATTCAAATCGTGGTGGACCGCACCCGGCTTGAAGGCAGCGTGAATTTCGTCGGTGAGGGCAACCGGAGGTTCGATGCGGAAACCGGAGCAAATATTCTTCAAACCCGTCCGATACGCGAGCGACTTGCCCCCAATGCAGCCTTGCCCGAGGACACCCGGCTTTGGGCCGCCTTGCAGCAGATTGGCGGCGGGACGTGGGGAGGCTGCGTCTATGACGTGGAGCGTATCCTGGAACGGCTCAAGTAAAGGGCAAACAGCCTGGCGAGCTACTGGGAGTCATCATTGTCGCGATCTTCGTCGCATCCATTGTTGAAAAGTGCGTCATGTTTCGACATCCACTAGCACTGCAGCGACCGTTTGAAAACTTGACCAGCTCCGCTAACTCCCCGCGACATAGGACGGCGCGAAGCGTTTGGAGTGCGCGCGATTTATCGCCGCTTTGACTAAGGAACCGCGGCTTGGAGCGCGAAGCCATTTGTTCTGGCGCCAGCGTGGGAAAGCGGCGATAAATCGCGCGCACTCCAAACGCTGGCGCGCAATGGCTGGTCGTGGAACAGGCGGGAGGTCACAGGTCCAAGTGTCGCCGTGGTGCTATGTTTTCCTGACTCACCCTCACGTGGCGTGACCTAGCTGCAACCAGGAACTTCATTCAGTTGCGACTCATCCACGCTGTGCTAGGATGCGGCATGTTCATCGTGGGTCTGGGGACAGCGGCGCCACCGCACCGATATTCGCAACAGGAATGTTGGGAAGCTCTCCAAGTCTCCTCCCACTTCGCGCTCCTCCGTCCACGGTCTCAGGCAATTCTCCGAAAGGTTTTGTTGGGTGATAACGGCGTCGAGACTCGCCACCTTTGCCTGAACTCGCTCGGCGAGGCTTTCCGACTCCATCCGGACGACCTGCACGCTCGGTTTGCGAAGAATGCGCCCGCCTTGGCGGCCCAAGCCGCTGAACGCGCTCTCGATGAGTCCGGAGCGGCGAGAAGCGACATCGACGCGCTCTTGATCAGCACGTGCACGGGTTATCTTTGTCCAGGATTGACCAGCTACGTCAGCGAACGCCTCGGACTGCGGGCGGATGTGGTGGCACTGGACCTGGTCGGCCAAGGCTGCGGCGCGGCCATTCCCAATCTGCGAACCGCCCACGCATTGCTCGCCTCCGGCCAATGTCGGTGCGCCTTGTCGATATGTGTCGAGGTTTGCAGCGCAGCCTTCTATTTGGACGACGATCCGGGCGTGCTGGTGAGCGCCTGCTTGTTCGGCGATGGAGCGGGCGCGGCGGTTGTTTCGAACCAGCCGTACGCAAATCGTCGGCGCATCCGCTGGCTCGCGGCCTCCAGCGCTTTGTGTCCGGCCGACCGCGACCTGCTACGATTCGAACTCAAAGGCGGAATGCTCCGGAACATTCTCAGCCTTCGGGTTCCAGAGGTTTCCGCTCAGCAAGCGGAAGCTGTGCTTGCGCGGACTCTCGGGCGCGCCGGAGTGGACCGAAACCGAGTTGCCACGTGGATTCTGCATGCCGGCGGCCGTGACGTCCTGCTCGAATTGCGTGAGAGGCTCAAATTGGAAGAGAAAGACTTGCGTTGGAGCGCCCAAACGCTTCGCGACTTCGGGAATGTCAGCAGTCCCAGCGTCCTGTTTGCGCTTGAGGCGGCTTGCGCTGGCCGCGCACCCACGGGCTACTGGTGGCTTTCCGCCTTCGGGGCGGGCTTCACTTGCCATGGCGCGCTGTTGGAAGTGGAAGAGATAGCTTCCATCGGAACTGAAGGCATCGAACACAAGACGCCGGAGAACCTCGTCCAGCCCGCTCATGTCATTTGACTCCGCGCAATTCGAATTTGTTTGCAGCGGCAGGCGTTTCGTCCGGCGCAGAGCCGGTGCTCATCACTCGGCGGACTCGGCTTGGAACTGGGAACGGCCGAAGAATTTGCAACCCGCTCCGGGCGGCGAGACGCGCGCCCTCTACGGCAGGCAAGACGCCTGCCGCTACTTCCGGGCGATTTGACGTTGCATGCGCCGCCAAATCGAACCAGAGCTTCTCGATCATTTGCCCGCCAGCGACCCTCGCGCCATGGAATCACGCGGCGACCTCAGACGGCTGAACGCGTGGATGGGAAACGCTGCCGTCCTCGAGCGCATTCTCCGGAGTGAATCCGGGGATCGGCTCATCCGCCGAGTCGTGGATCTGGGCGCCGGCGATGGGACATTCATGTTGTGCCTTGCCGGCCGTTTGGCGGCCTTGTGGCGTCCTGTCGAGGTTCTGCTTCTGGACCGTCAAGCCATGATCAGCGCCGGCACATTGGGCAAGTTCGCCGAACTCGGATGGAATGCGGCCGCTGTCCAGGCGGACGCGCTCGATTGGCTTGAAAACGGCTCGCCACGCCAATGTGATCTGATCGTTGCCAACCTGTTCTTGCACCATTTTCCAGAACCAATGTTGCAGAAAATGTTCCGGGAGGCGGCGGGGCGAACGGCAGTTTTCTTGAGCTGCGATCCTCGCCGCAGTTTGGCAGCTCTCGCCGCGGCGAAGTCGATCTGGGCCATCGGCTGCAACGGGGTCACTCGCCACGACGCATGCGCCAGCGTGCGAGCAGGCTTTGCCGGGCGAGAACTTTCCAGTCTCTGGCCGCAAGAGACGGGTTGGCGCCTGCGAGAAACCAGCGCTGGACTCTTTAGCCATTCTTTCTTGGCGGAAAAGGGGCGGCCGTGAAAAGCATCACTATCGTTGGAGGCGGCTTGGCCGGGCTCACTTTGGGGATCGGCTTACGACCGCGCGGCGTCCCGGTCAAGATCGTGGAAGCTGCCCACTATCCGCGCCACCGCGTCTGCGGCGAGTTTATCAGCGGACGCGGTCTGATCACTTTGGAGAGACTGGGTCTGCTGCCGGCGCTCTACGAAGCCGGGGCAAGACCCGCTCATACGGTCGCATTCTACAACCGTCTGGCGACCACCGGCACCTTGCCGCTGCCAAGCGAGGCTTTGTGCTGCGGGCGTTTTCAGCTCGACGCGACGCTCGCCAAGGAATTTCGGAAACTGGGAGGCACCCTGGTCGAGGGAACGCGTTGGCAAGGACCCTTTGCGAAGGAAGGTGTGATTCGGGCAACAGGCCGGCGGCTCCAGCCAGACGCTAACGGTTGGCGTTGGTTCGGATTAAAAGTGCATGCGCGTCGCATCGTTTTGGACGCGGACCTGGAACTGCACTTTCTGTCGAACGGCTACGTCGGACTCTGCCAACTGGAGGACGGAAAGATCAACATTTGCGCATTGCTCCGGAGCCGTTCCGCTTTGCCCAACTTGCGCCGTCCCTGGCCGAGCGAATTCCGAGGTGCCGCGGGTTCGGCGTTGGCCGCACGCTTGAGCCATGCAGAGTTTGATGACTCTTCGTTTTGCTCGATTGCCGGCCTCCCCTTTGGGTCGTTGACGACAACTCGCAGTCGCCGGCGCAAGGAAGCTCTGACTCTTTTCGGATCTCGGATCTCGGATCTCGGATTTGGCGAAGCGAACCTCGTAACCCCCGCTGCTGCGAAGGCGGAAACTTCCCCGCATGCTTTTGCATCTGAGCGAGGAGTTGAAATGGAATGCTCGATCGGAGACGCGCTCGGAATGATTGCGCCCATGACAGGGAATGGGATGTCGATGGCCCTCGAGTCGGCAGAGCTGGCCCTCGAACCTCTGAAACATTACAGCGACGGCACACTCCCGTGGCAAGAAACTCAGGCGCTCATCCAAGCGCGTTGCCGCTCGATGTTTAGTCACCGCCTGAATGTCGCCGCTTGGCTGCACTCCGCCGTGTTCCGTGAGGCACTGCGGAGCGTCATGATCCAGCTCCTGTCACGCTGTCCACGTCTCCTTCGTTTCCTCTTTAGCCACACCCGCTAATTCTAGTGAGCGATCAAGATGAGACTAATCCTATGAATTTTCTGTTTGAAATACCCCTCACCCGTCCTACGGACACCCTCTCCCCATCAGATGGGGAGAGGGACGGGGTGAGGGGCATTCGTCTCAATTTGAAAGCGAATTCGAATAAGAGCGTGTTTTAGAAGTAGGGCAGGCATCTTGCCTGCCTCCCTTTTGTTGTTGAATTTGCCCAAAGAAGGCAGGCTGGTAGCCTGTCCTACGTTGGGGACACCGACTTTTCAAACACTCTCTAAGGGAAATCGAAGATGTTTTCAGTGACCAGTATTGGCCAACCGGCATGAAGCGGATTTGGGTTTTGAATTTTTCGGTTTCGGCTTTGTTTCGGCTTTCGAGATTCGGACTTCGGATTGTTCTTTCGAAATCGCGTGTCGCTCTTTGCACGAACCGACCCACCCCTGCGCCCCTCCCAGG
>JACQWK010000333.1 GCA_016209525.1 Verrucomicrobiota bacterium | reverse complement strand
GGAAGGGGACCGGAAGGTATCGGTCCGCTTAAATCAACAACAGTGGGGCAGGGGTGAGGGGGAAGGAAGCGCAGTCTATCCAGTAAACTGCTCATGCCTATGAATTCGTCAAACACCAACCAGTTTGCATCCTCAAGTTTTTTGAGCCGCCGCGAGATGCTCGGCCGGATGGGAACAGGCTTTGGCCTGCTCGGACTTGCCGGCCTGCTTGGTGACTCGGGCCTCTTGAATTCCTCGGCCCGCGCGACCGATGGGCCGGCCAATCCGCTGGCTCCCAAATCGCCTCACTTTCCCGCCCGAGCCAAGCACGTGATCCATATCTACCTCAACGGCGGCCCCTCGCAGGTGGACACGTTTGATCCCAAACCGATCCTGGAGCAGTACGCCGGCAAAACGATTCCGACCGGCAACCTGACGACCGAGCGTCCGACCGGGTCCGCTTTGCCTTCTCCGTTCACCTTCCGCAAATATGGCAAAAGCGGCATTGAGGTCAGCGAACTATTCGCGAAAACCGCCGAGCACATCGACGACATCTGCGTGATTCGGTCGATGCAAGCGAATACTCCCAACCACGAACAATCCATGCGCCTGATGAACTGCGGCGATGAACGCTTGTCGCGCCCCAGTTTCGGTTCTTGGCTGACCTACGGGATGGGCACGGAGAACGAGAATTTGCCGGGCTTTATTGCGATGTGCCCGGGGCTGCCGGTCGCGGATGTTTCGAATTGGCGCTCGGCCTTTCTGCCCGGCATTTACCAGGGAACCTACATCAATACCAAGCGCACGAAGGCGGAGGAGCTCATCGAGAACATTGTCAATCCCCGGATTTCCTACGCGGCGCAACGCCGCCAGCTCGACTTGCTGGCCGAGCTCAATCGGCGTCACCAGCAGGAACGAATGGAGGATGCCGCGATCGACGCGCGGATTCAGTCCTTCGAGCTCGCCTATCGGATGCAGATGGCGGCCACCGACGCCTTCGACATTTCCAAGGAACCGCCCTCGATCCGGCAAATGTACGGCGAAAGTCTGCAAGCCCGCCAGATGCTCATCGCGCGGCGGCTGGTCGAACGCGGAGTGCGCTTTGTCCAATTGTACCACGGCGATGTGCAGCCTTGGGACAGCCACGACAACATCGCCGAGAACCACTGGAAGCTGGCCCGCGAATGCGATCAAGGCATCGGGGCGTTGCTCGCCGATTTGAAACAGCGCGGATTGCTGAATGAGACGTTGGTCCTGTGCGGCGGAGAATTTGGACGGACGCCCGCCGTCGAACTGCCGCAGCCCGGCACCGGCACGAAGGGATTAGGCCGGGACCACAATCATTGGGGGTTCAGCGTTTGGCTGGCCGGAGGCGGCATCAAAGGCGGCTGCATCTATGGAGCGACCGATGAATTTGGTTATCGAGCCGTGGAGAATCCGGTTCACGTCCATGATCTGCACGCCACGATGTTGTTTCTGCTTGGGTTCGACCATGAACGGCTGACCTATCGTTACGCGGGCCGGGATTTTCGGCTGACGGACGTTTACGGGCACGTTGTGCATGACCTCATCGCATGACTAGCTTCCCCCGGAGAGTTCCGGGGAGCTTGCTGGATTCTCACGGCAGGCCGAACAGATCGCTTCGTTGACGAAGTCCGGCAGTTGGCGGAGTTTCCCGTTGATGAGACCGATCAGCACCGGGAACAACAGATTCGACGCCGTGGTGGTCGGAGGTGGGCCAGCCGGTTCTTCCGCCGCACGAGTTCTGGCCGCGAATGGCATGAATGTTTGTGTCGTGGACAAGAGTATTTTCCCTCGTGACAAGTTGTGCGGCGGACTTTTGACCCTCCGAAGCAAAAAGGTTTTTAACGACATTTTCGCCAATGACTGGGGATCGACGATCGAAGCCGTCGCCACCGGAATTTCATTTTATTATCAAAGCAGGTGTCTGAACGTCATTCACGACTACACAGAACTCTACTTCACGTGCCGCAGGGAGTTCGATGCTTTCCTTTTGAGGCTGGCAGCAGAGCAGGGAGCCAAGTTGTTACAGGGCTCCCCGGTGACACACGTGAATGTCGCAGAATGCACCCTACGCCTCGCGGATGGAACTACCTTAGCTGGGAATTACGTCATTGGGGCTGACGGGGTGAACAGCGTCGTCGCTCGGAGCTTGTTCGGTGAATCGTTCGACCGACGAAGGACCGCCTTCGCGCTGGAAATGGAAATTCCAGTCTCTGGAATCCGCTCGCCGGCCCAAGTTCCGGAAATTCATTTCGGGGTCGTGCCTTGGGGATACGGCTGGGTGTTCCCGAAGAAGTCCACGCTGACTGCGGGAATCGGTGGTCTCCACAAGAAGAATCCCCACCTCCGGCCACGCTTTGAGGAATTCCTCCGGCATCGGTTCGGAATCTTGCCGCCCGGGAAGATCATGGGTCATTACATTCCGTTTGGGGGCTGCCGTCAGATCCCTGGACAGGGAAACGTCCTTTTGTGTGGAGATGCCGCAGGCTTGGTTGAGCCCATCACGGGAGAGGGAATAGCTTTTGCCATGTTGAGCGGCAAGTATGCCGCACAAGCAGTGCTGGGGGCAGCCAAACATCGCTGTCCGCAGCTCGCGTTGGATTTCTATCTTACCGAATATTCGAGGATCACGAACGCGTTCGCGTGCTCCAATGCGCTCCGTTTTTTTCTTTTGCCCAAGAGTGCACAAGGCCTTCTGTTGAAGTTGCTGCTTCGCACGCAAAGCATCCCCCGAAAATTCTTGGATCTGCTTGCGGACAAGCTGGGTCACGCCGAATACACGCGATTCCTTCTTGGTAAAGTCCTTTGTGGCTTGTTAAGGCCGGTCCTTCCTATTCCGCTTGGCGATGATCGGCGAAGTGGGTGAGGTTTTTGTCCGCGATTGATTGGGCGGGGGTAGAGAAAGTCTTTCCCACAAGGCGAGAGATTTCAGGATCGGTTCCGAAGGCTGCTCGGTGGTTCTGGAAAATGTCGATGGAAAATGGCGCGCCACAGGAATTGTCGGTCGCCGGATCACGTAGTGAACCCGGACGTTTTTGTTCTGCCTGCAACCTTTTGTTGCACCTGCAACAAAAGGTTGCGCGTTCGACTTGCCGTCACTTGGCCAGAGCTGATCGCCATCTCTTAAACTCTTCCAGGACTTCGTCCTGGGAACAGCGCTCGCGATAAACGGCTCTGGCGCGGTAGCTGTACTCTTTGGCCACTTCGTATTCTGGGATGATGAATTGCCAGTCCCAGGCCGGCTGAGGCGCGGACGGAGGACCTCCGCCGCTCGGCGAATGAGAGAAGCGGATTCCTTCCGTCCGGTCGAACATCAAGATGTATTGGTGGGAGCCAAACAACCCGTAATAAAGCGGATCGCTGAAGCGCAGCGGCGATACGCTCTTGTAGAGCATTGGCCGGGTGTTCGGCATGAACTGGAGCTGGGTTTTGTCCGCCACGTGCAGGACGGTGCTCTCGTCGTTGTGCGTCTGCGTGCACAATTGCACCCAACCCCTGTCATCGCGAAAGTAAATGGACTTGTTCTCCGGCGCGTCGATGTAGCTCGCCCAGAATAGTCCGATGTAGCCGTGCGAGAACACATGCTGGTGCGGTTTGCAGCGGAACGTGAAGTCAATGTAGTGCGGAGCGGCAAGCTTGAATCGGGTCCAGCTTTCCAGGTGAAAGGTCGGCGTGGGCGGCTGGTGGAGTTCCGCCTCGCTCTCGGAAATCTTCGTGAATGTTATCGGGGCATTGCGCGGCTCGAAGGTGACCTTGACGTCGCCCCGCAAATCATGGTCGCCGTCGAAAATATGCTCGAAGTTCAGCCCAGTGATCGTGAAGAGCGATTTGGGATTGGTGCGGTGGGTGAGGCGATGCACGCCGTTGTAGCCCGCGCGGTGTCCGGCATAAGCTTCGTTGTCGCCGATGACGGCGGTGAGGTCGCCGACTTGGAATGTTTCACGAGCCATGGGCAAGTTCCTGTTTCTTTCGGTTTATATTGCGGGCTGATGCACGTCGCTGCCGCGCGCTCTTTGAGAGCAACGAACAAGCTTTCCAAGCACGTCGAGGAGGATGACCGTCCAGAGGACCAGGAACAAGGGAAAACGCCTTTGACGACGTTGTGCGAAAAACAATTGCCTCTCGCCGCGGCCAATCTTCGATGTCACTGAGCCGTGACTCGGTTGAGATTCGCAATGGCGGCGATAGTTCCCATAGGTATTCGTTCCGAACCCCCTCATTTCGTAGCTGGGTCGTTTTGTATTGTTCGCCAGCATTTTTACCGTCAATCTGCTGGCGATGTTTACCCGGCGTTATCCGGTTCCGGATTATTCGTTCTTCCTGTTTGGCCCGCGAGGGACGGGCAAGACAACCTGGCTGCGGCAGGTGTTGCCGGACGCGTTGTGGTTCGACCTGCTCCGCACGCAGACGCTGCTGGCGCTGACGCGCCAGCCGGAGTCTTTCCGTCAGCAGGTCCTGGCGTGTCCGCGTGGAAGCTGGGTGGTGGTGGACGAGGTGCAGCGCCTGGCCGCCTTGTTGAACGAAGTCCACGCGCTGATCGCGGAAACCGGGCGCAAGTACCGGTTCGCGCTAAGCGGCTCCAGCTCGCGCAAGCTCAAGCGGCTCGAGGTCAATCTGCTGGCCGGCCGCGCCATCAATCGCCAATTCTTCCCGCTCACCGCGGCCGAACTGGATTATGACTGCGACATTGACCGCGTGCTGCGCTTCGGCCTGCTGCCGCAGATTCACGGCGAGCCGGAGCATGCCCTCGACGTGCTCGAGGCTTACGTCTCGAACTACATCCGTGAGGAAATCCAGCAGGAGGCGCTGGTGCGGAGTCTCGATTCGTTCGCGCGGTTTCTCGAAGTCGCCACCCTCATGAACGGCCAGATCGTCAATGTGGCCGGCCTCGCGCGCGACGCTGCCGTCGCGCGCCCCACGGTGCAGGGCTACTTCGAGGTGTTGATGGACACGCTCATTGGGTTCTGGCTGCCGGCCTGGCAACGCCGGGCGAAGGTGAAGGAAGTGGCCAGCCCAAAGTTTTACCTGTTCGATCCCGGCGTGGCTCGCGCTCTCGCCGGACGTTTGCGCGAGCCATTGGAAGGGATGGAGCGCGGCTTCCTCCTCGAAACCTGGGTGCTGCACGAGTTGCGCGCCGCGATGGCGTTTCACAACACCGGCGGGCAGCTTCACTACTGGCGCACGCCTCACGGCAGCGAAGTGGATTTCATCTGGACACGGGCCAAACGCGCCGTCGGCATCGAGGTGAAGGCGTCCGAACGCTGGCGGCCCGAGTTTGGCGCTCCGCTGAAAGGTCTGATGGATGACGGCATCGTCCAGACCGGCATCGGCGTTTACATCGGCACGGTGGAACTGAAGGACGGTCCGCTTCGCGTGCTGCCATTGCAGCGCTTCTTCAAGACGCTGGCTCAGGGCGATCTGTTTCCATGAGGAAATGCGGCGCTTGACGAGCCGATTCAGCGCCAACGCAAGCAAGGCTTCTTCGCGAGTGGGCTAACGGAGTGAAATGGGTGAAATCGTCCAGCTTGGCACGATGGTCGTGTCTGAGGTATTGTGGACGCATGAAAGAAACGACCGTTGCACTGGAGAACGCCAGTCTCAGCCTGGCGGAATGGGTCGCCCGGGCGCGGCGCGAACATTCGACCGTCGTGGTTCTCGATGCCGCCAGGCCGGTGGCGCGGCTGGTGCCGACCCTGGCGTCGCGTTGCACCGGCGCGGAACTCGCGCGTGCGCTGGCCTCTACCGACCTCTCCCCAGAAGAGGCCCGGGCGTGGGCGGACGATCTCCGGCAATCCCGCGCCGCCTTGAGCGCCCCGGAAGACAAATGGCGATAATCCTCGATACGGACGTCATCATCCGGGGCGAGAAGGGCACGTTTGATCTGAGCGGATGGCTCACCGACCACGCGACCGAGGAAATCGAAATCGCGGCCATCACGGTCGCCGAATTGTGGCATGGCGTCGAGCGCGCCAGCGCCGAACACCGCCCACGACGCCAAGCTTATCTGGAAACCGTGTTCACGTTCCTCCCGGTTATCGCTTACACGGATGAGATCGCGCGGGAACACGCGCGCATCTGGGCAGAGGCGGAGGCGGCTGGCAGGATGACTGGTTACTACGACTTGATTGTCGCCGCAACCGCCCGGCAGCGCGGCAGCCAGCTCGCCACCTTCAACCGGCGTCACTTCGAACACATCCGAGGATTGAGTCTGGTGGCGCTTTGAGGGGGCCGGTGCTTCCTTAAAGAAGGCCTCCTCGCGAGTGGGACTCATGGCTTTTGTGCCTCCCTTTTCTGATTGGCCTCCGCCGCCTCGATCTCCGCCCACGACGGCGCGCGCCAGAGGTGCAACAGGCCAATACGGCTTACCGAGATAAGCCAGTTGCCATCGGGGGAAAACATTGTGTTTCCGAACGACGCGCCTTCGCCTTCCAACGTGATCATTTCCGTCTGCGTTTCTACGTCCCAGATTTTGATCGCCTCCCGGCCGGTGCTGCCCGTGGCCAATCTCTTCCCGTCGGGCGAGAAGGTGACGGAGTGAACTCCGATAAGATGACGGCGAAAGACGCCCTTTTTTTGCATGTCGGGCAACGACCAGAGGTTCGCTGTTCCTGCCCAACTCCCCGTGTCCATCCATTTCCCTCCAGGGCAAAAAGCAAAGCTAAGCACGCGCGCAGCCAAGTTACTGATCTGCTTCTGCTCCGACAAACTCCAGACTTGAGAGTGATTTCCATGGCCAGCAACAGCCAAAACACCCGATTCAGGTGCTGCTTGAATCTCTCTGCCCCAGGTCCCGATATCCGGTGAAAGTTTGCAGGTCCATGATTCCTGCCAGGAATCCGTCCTCCACACACGCGTTGTTCCATCCGAAGCCACGGCAAAAAGGGCCCGTCCTCGCGAGTGAAATCCGGCGAAACGAATCCGCTCTTCAAATCCAGTAAGGTCGGCAGTGACGTGCTGGCGTGCCAAATCCCAAACTTGAATTCGCCCGTCGCTCCCGCCGACAACCAACAACCGGCCATCCGGGGACAGCGCAATCGCTGAGTTTTTCGTTCCGAGTTCCGGGAACACCTTTGTTTGCTGAAGACTTGAGACATCCCACACTCCCACTGTGCCGGTTTGATCGAGAATAGCCAGAGTGCGGCTGTCAGGAAGAAAATGCGCCTGCTGAACTGAAACTGGCAGCAACAAATAGGATTTCGCATCCGTCTTCATGGTCGTGCTCCAAGAGCGGATAGTCCCGTCCTTGCTCGCGCTAAAGAGCGATCGGCCATCCGGCGTGAAGGCCACAGCCCATACCTCGTCTGCGTGTCCTCGAAGCGTGGCCACAGATCGTGCGTTCTGCCAATCCCACAATCGAATGGTCTGATCCGAGCTGGCCGAAGCAAGCCAGCGGCCGTCGGGCGAAAACGCCAATCCATGAATGTAAGCCTGATGCCCCGTGAGCGACGCCTTCACTGCTCCTGTCTTCACATCCCAGAGTTTGATCACCGAATCGGAAATGCCCGAGCCGGTGGCGAGCGTTTGGCCATCTAGCGAGAATGAAAGAGCCATGACTGCTTCTTTCGTTGCCTGAATGAAATAATTCGTCGGATGGTCGCCAGTGACAATCACCCCCACTTTTCCACCCGGAAGGCCGTAAGCGAAAGCTTCCCCTACTGGCGCGACGGCGAAGGCACTGCCCCGCAGTTCGCGTGACAACGTGGTTATCTCGCGGCCCGTGGCGGCATCCCAAAGCTTCAACCCAGTATCACTGTCAAGTGTGCCAAGACACCTGCCATCGCTTGCGAAACCCACTCCGCCTATCCTGGCGCCGGTAGGAATACGGAGCCGCACTTTGCGCTCCGCGGCATTCCAAAGCGTGATCGCGAATCGGTTGGTATCGATCTGTTCATGAAATGCGAGCAGCGGTTCGACGGGAGAGAATGAAATTCGTTTTTGGCCGGGAGAAATGAGAGCACTTCGACCGGTCAGGATAATCTGGCGAGTTGTCAGGTCAAACACCGACACTGATCCCAGATCATTCTCTTGAACGGCCAGGAACTTCCCGTCGGCTGAAAGAACGATGCCAGAACGCGTATTGCCAGAGTTCCGGTCGAGTAAGAATAGTTCATCGCTCTGACACTGTTGCCACAGATAGCGCCATTCCCAGCCACGCAAATCTTGCTGGCCACGTTTCGGCCTGTGACTAAGGAGAAGGTCTCGCGCCCGGCCGAGGTTGTTCATGGCAAGCGCTTGCTGCGCCAGATTCATGCTCGCCGCATACGCCGTGCGCCGCGCCTCGAGTTCGCTGAACTCGGCGCGCTGGCGTTCGCGCTCGGCGCGTAAGGCGCTTTCCTGCGCCGCCCGCGCGTTTTGATCCGCGAGCCGCCGCGCTGCCTGTTCCGCGACCTTCGACCGTGTGGCGCGAGCCGCTTGCCACCCGCTGAAGGCCAGGCCGAGCGCGAGGGCAGTCACGACGGCCGCCGCGGCGGCAAAGGCGAGTTTGTTCCGGCGAAACGTCTTCTGGAGGCGATAGGACGTGCTCGGCGGGCGAGCCACGACCGTCTCATTGCTCAGATGCCGCTGGATGTCCATCGCCAGTCCGTTGGCAGTTTCGTACCGCCGGGCTCGATCTTTCTCCAGGCACTTCATCACGATCCAATCCAGATCGCCGCGCACAAGGTTGATGAGTTCCTTGATGGCGTGTGGCGAACGCTTCCCCCAGTTGGTAGTCCCGCCTTCAGGCGGTCCGGAGCGGCCTCCCTCACGACGCGTTGATCTGCCGTCGGCCCCGCCGCCTGAAGGCGGGACTACGAACCTCTGCGTCAGGCGCGTACTCGGGCGCACAGGTTCTTTCTCCCGGATCGTCCTCCGCATCGCGTCGATGCCGGAAGCCATTAGTTCCTTCGTGTCGAACGGCGTGCTTCCGGCCAGCAACTCGTAGAGCAGCACCCCCAGGCTGTAGATGTCGCTGCGCGTATCAATGTCCAACCCACTCATCTCGGCCTGCTCCGGACTCATGTAGGCCGGTGTCCCGATGAATTGATGCAACTGCGTATAGACTGTCGCGTCGGTCAGCCGGCCTTCCGTCGCCTTGGCAATGCCGAAGTCGATGACCTTGGGCACCGGCACGCCATCGTGAAGTGTAACGAGAATGTTCGAGGGCTTGATGTCGCGATGGATGATCCCCTTCTGGTGCGCGTGTTGGATGGCGTGGCAAACCTTGATGAAGAGATTGAGGCGTTCTTTGGTGCTGAGATTGGCTTGATCGCAGTAATCGGTGATGCGGATGCCCCGCACCAGTTCCATCACAAAATAGGGGCGGCCAGCGGGGATAGGAGCGCCGGTCTCCGACCCGGCTTGTTCCTGCGCCGCTCCCAAGACTGGCCGGGCCGGAGGCCAGCGCTCCACCGGCTCAGTCGTCCCTGCGTCCAACACCTTGGCGATGTTGGGATGGTCCATCATTGCCAGTGCCTGGCGCTCCGCCTCGAACCGGGCGACGACTTGCTTGGTGTCCATGCCGAGCTTGATGACCTTGAGCGCGACGCGGCGGCGGACCGGCTCGGTCTGTTCGGCGACATAAACCACGCCGCAACCGCCTTCGCCAAGTTTCTCCAGCAACTTGTAGCGGCCGATGGTCAAGCCCACGGCGTCGTTAGCCGGAACGTCTGCAAAGTCGAGCTTGATCGTGGCGGCTCTATCCTTAGCAGTGGCTGGTTCGGCGAGCAGCGAGTCCTCGGCGTCGTGGGCGGCCAGCAGGGCGTCAATGCGCCGGCGTAGTGCTGGATCGCCGTGGCAGGCGCCGTTCAGGAACGCGGTGCGTTCGGCCCCGCCGAGCTGGGCGGCGGCTTGAAACAGGGCTTCCTCACGCTGCGGTGCTGGTTTCATGTCGGGGTCGGAGGCGTTCATCTACGAGGTTAAGCGAAATTCGACGGTAAATAGTATGTCGAACACCACCACTTCTTTTTGAAGCGTAGTGGGACATTGAGCCTGGAAGTAGTGGGACATTGAGCCTGGATTGTGCGCGCCAGCGCTTTGGAGTGCGGGGAAGAGCCGAGCGATTCACCGCTTTGGCGTGGAAAGATCCGAGCGGTTCGAGGCAACCGGAACGCGCTGGTTTCGAATCCAAAGCGGCGACTGCGCAGGCTTCGTCGCCGCAGTCCAAAACCTGGCGGGGGTTCCATCGGTTCATGGAGAAAGTCGATATACTTTTTGCCCGGGTTTTGCGCTTGATCTGGTAGAAGCCATGAAAACACATGAACTCAAGTTTTACTGTTCGCACTGTGACCAGC
>JACQWK010000032.1 GCA_016209525.1 Verrucomicrobiota bacterium | reverse complement strand
CGTCGCGCCGCTCCACCGACAACTTGTGGATGCACCGAGCACAGCCTGCACAGCCTTGGCAGAACCAGATTCTTCGCCACACAGCGACACAGGAACGCCAACGTTGACAAACCCCATGTCCCGGCGCGATTCTTCTCCCATGCCGAAAAACTCGCTCAAGCTCGGCGCGTTCGAATTTCAGCGATTAGGGCGTCACATCGTTGCCGATCCGCGCGTCTGCGGAGGAAAACCAACCTTCGAAGACAGCCGCGTCATGGTCTGGCAAGTACTCGATCAGGTAGCCGAGGGAATGCCCTGGGAGCAAATCTCTTGGTCGTGGCGTGGCAAAGTCAGCCAGGAGGCCATCGCCGAGGCTGTCCGATTGGCGGCTGGTGAGTTTAGGTCTCGACGCCATGTTTCTCATCGACGAGAACGTCTCCGAACTCGAAGTCTTGCGCCTGCGTAACGCCGGCATTCGAGTTCGCTTGATCGGCGATGAAGTAGCAAGCATCGGCACCTTCGATGAGAATCTCCTGCCCGTACTCCGTCGATTGAAACGACCTGTCTTCTTCACGCAGGACGAAGACTTTTTCCAATTTCGTTGGCTTCACGCCGACTACGCGCTGGTATGGTTAGACTGTCGCCCCAGCGAAGTAGCCGATTACGCGCGACAGTTCTTGTGCCATCCTGATTTCGACACTCAAGCCAAACGTATGGGAACGATCGTACGAGTCCGAGCCAGCGGCATCCAGTATTGGCGCACGGGGAGTCGGAATTTGTTCCGTGTCGGCTGGGCTCCGGCGTAGTTCGCGCAGCGGCGCATCGAAAGGTTTCGTGGCGATCCCCCGCGGGCTGCGTGAAAGGTGCCAACCGTCACGGCTCACAGCGCCGCCTTATGTTCAATGGCGAACTGAAACACGGCTCTCGTGCCGTGCAACTCCAGCTTGGCCGCAATATTCTGCCGATGCGTATCCACGGTGCGGGGACTGAGGAAGAGTTCGGACGCGATGATCTTGCTGGTTTTGTTTTCCGCGATGAGTTTGAGAACGCGGCGTTCCATCGCGGTGAGGGAGTCAAGGCCCTTCTTTTGCTCGCTGAGTTTGGCGGACTGGCTGCGGCGCTTCATGAGATACTTCGCGACGCCGGAACTGACATAGCATTGCCCGGACGCCACGGCGCGCAGGGAATTCAAGATATCCGCAATGGCATTATCCTTCAGCACGTAGCCATTCACCGGCAAGTCCAGCGCTTCGTTCACCATGCTCTCCGTGTCGTACATGCTGAGGATGATGATGGCGGGCGGTTTGGCCGATTTGAGCAATCGCCTGGCCACCTCCAGGCCCGTCAGCTTCGGCACATCGATGTCGAGCACGGCAATGTCCGGCGGGCACGCCTGGGCGACTTCCAGCGCAGCGACGCCATCGCCCGCTTCGCCGACGACCACGTAGTCCGGGTCCGCCTGGATGACTTGTTTCAAGCCGTGGCGGAAGACCGGATGGTCATCCAGGATCAGGATTTTGATTTTTTGCTGCACGCGTTCGTCGAGTTCGCTGCGGTCCAGCCGCCGCTCATCCTTCCGAGGGCAACCAAGCGCAAGCTATGGACAAACCATAGGAATCGCCTGCCTGACAAATCGCCGGTAAATGCTGAAGTCGCGGCGATCCACCGTGGCGACGGTGTGCCTGGAAAACAGCTCCGACATTCGCACGACGCACAAGTCGCAAAAATCAGGAGCGCGATCTTTGTAGCGCCGCACCAAGTCCAGCAGGGAGCCGGCTTCGTCCCGGCAATCCAGCGCCGGACGCAGAACGTCATCCGCCACCATTTGCAGCAGCCGTTCTGAATCTTGCAGATGCCAGGCGGCTTCTGTGAGAACGGGCTCACAGGTCACGATTGGAAAATCCGCTTCTGAAATCAGGTCGGCGGCCCACTGGTGATGCGCATCACGACGATTGAGGAAGGCGACCAGCAGGCCGGTATCAGCGATCAGCCTCATCGCTTTCCGAAACCTTCTCGTTCCGAGAGGTCGCGCACGCCGGAAAGCGAACCGGCCAAAGCCAGCGCGCGCTGCCGACGAGCGTCCGGCTTTGCCGAGCGAGACTTGCGAAATGCCTCTCGCAGGATTTCACTTCTCGAACGGCCCGTCCTCTTGGCGAGAGCCGCCAATTCCCGCGCCTCCTCCGCGCTTAAGCGGATGCTAATTGTCATACGGTTGGAGCAACTTTGTCCTACAGACGATCCACCCGCAAGTTCTTTTACCGCGGCGGCGGTCGCGGGACCGAGCCGGGGACGATTGCCGCGCGTTCCCTTCCTTGTAGCGCAGAGTGCTACTCTGCGCTACGTTGGAATCGTCAACGAAATCATTGTCCCGCGGCCAACGCCTGACTCGATTTTCAAATCGCCATGCAAAATGCGGGCGCGTTCGGGAATGCCCTTCAAACCAAGGCCGGGCCGGGCCTCATTGGCGCGGGCCGACGCGTCGAAGCCCCGGCCATCGTCCTGAATTCGGAGCGAGAGTGACTGCGCTTCCGTTCGAATCTCCACCAGAATCCTCAGGCGCTTTCAATCGCGATCCCTTGTATCCATTTGTATCCAGATTTTCTCTCGCGCCCGAACGCACTCCGAGCTAGGCTCAAGCGCATTGAAGTCTTTCGAACGCTATGAATCTGCCTCGTAACCCCGCTCGAATCCCCCATCGAGCGCCTGCGCCGGCTGAGCGGCCCGCCTTTACACTGATTGAATTGCTGGTGGTCATCGCCATCATTGCCATTTTGGCTGCGATGCTCCTGCCGGCTTTGGCGGCGGCCAAGGAGCGCGCCCGGCGCATCAAATGCACCAACAACCTCCGGCAAGTTGGGCTGGCGGTTCAAATCTATGCCGACGAGAACAACGACCACATCCCCCAACACCCTCCTGAAGGCGGCTGGTTGTGGGATGTGCATCGCTTGACCGTTGAAGCCTTGATTACCTCCGGCGCCAGCCGCGAAGTTTTCTACTGCCCAGGATTCATGCCTTCGGTGGATTCCAAAGACCTCTGGTGGTACGGAGGAAATGCCGCCAATGTCACCGCCACCAAAAGGATCATCGGCTATTCTTGGCTGGGAAAACGCCTCAATGCCTCCGCCATGGACACCCGCATCCGCGCCGGCGGCAAGGAATTCCGGACCAAACTCACCGGCACAACCAATATCGTCGAAAGCGAGCTCATGGCTGATGCGGTCCTCTGCGTCGGAAATCCACCCGACTTCATGAATATTCCCAGCGGCATCCATCCGAGCGGGAAACATCGGAATCCGCATCTCGTGAGCAAACGGGCGGCCGGCGGAAATATTCTCTTTATGGACGGCCACGTCGCCTGGCGCAAGCTCATCGAGATGAAGGAGCGATACAACACCGACGACCGCAACGTGCGGTTCTGGTTCTAAAAGGCTGTCTGAGGATCCCCGTTCTTCGTAGCAGCCGAGGTAACGAGACTCAGATTTTTGCGGAACGTTGCAGGAAGTGAGCCTCCTTACGTCGGCGGCTACGATTATTCAATTTGTTAGGGACGGCGTGCCGCCGTCCGTGATTATTTTGAGGCGGCGACATAACGACCCCCGCCAACACGGCGCTTCATCGGATGACAGACCATTTTTGGGCTCGGTCGAGGAGGGCCTGTTCGACTTGTTCGGCCCAGTGCACCGGTTGGTTCCGTTGTTGCCGGGCTTCGCGAATCATCCGCAAGTTGCGGGCAGTGGATTGAAGTTCCCAGACTTCCCGGACCGCGGCCAGAGCCGACGCCAGCGAGGACGTCGCGGCCTCTTGGTCGATGGCCAAAACCGCAAGTTCGAGCCTCGTCGCATGGTCCCAATAATCGGGTTTGCCTGCGGCGATCCTCCGCTCGACGGCATAAGCCACGACAGGGATGAGCTGCGTCCGCCGAGGGTCCGGCGGCTCTCTCAGTTCCATCAGCGTCAGGGCGTTGATTCCCGGATACGCATCGCGCCAGTCGGCCTCAAAGCCCTTCAGATAGGCGTCAATGGCCTTGTCGAGCAAACCGAGCGCGACCATTTTGCCGTGGACTTTGAGTGCAAGGTCTGAACGGTCCTTGTAAACGCGACCGAGAATGCCGCAGGTCTCGCTGCTCGGCCCGTGACGGGCCAGCACATCGAGCAGAATTGACTCGGCCTCTCGGTCTTTGCCGGCACGGTTGAGGGCATAGGCATATTGCTGCTCCACGAGCAGCGATCCGGCCAATGGCTTTGGCATGTGCTCAACCAGCGCGATCATCTCGGTCCATCCTTTCACAGCCCGATAGGAAAGCAGGAGATCGATGATCACACCTGATTCCAAGGCCTCGAGTGCGCCCATGTCCTGCTCGGCTTCGCGGACCGCCGCCAAGCCTTTTCCCCGAGCCGCGGCCAAGCGCCGGCTCCATTGAGCGGAGTATTCAACGCGGTCGCGAAAAACATCCGTGGCGAGCCGAGCGATGTCGGCAGATCCTCGCGCCAAGTAGAACGCGGGATTGTCCTTCGGCTTTTGGCTCAGGGCGAGTCTCAATCGGTCGGCGATGGCTTGTCCTGCAGTCCTTGCATTCTCCGGTGTGCCGTCGCTTTTGACGCGGTACGGCAGGGCGCGCAGGACCGCCGTGTCAAACGGCAGACTTGCGGACTCCGCGTAAATAAACACCGTCGAATCAGGCCGGACCCCATCCCGAATGCCCAATTGGTAGAGAACATTTGCGTTGGCGCACCCCAGATCGACGACGGCGATTTCACACAGGACGAGTCGTTCAAACGTCACTTTGGAAACGACAGTGTCCGAGGCCGTGTGCTCCGCCCGCAGCGGCGCCAGACCCGCTTCACGGACCGCCGGCTCGATGACTCCTTGGTACACGGCGTCAAAATCCACCGTTCCGCCGGCTGAGTCGGATGTTCTGCCGGATGGCATAAGGACAAAACAATGAGGTGTCATATTGTGAGAAGTTGGAGGAGAGATTCGTCTTTCGAGGCGAGTAAGTAAAACTCAAAGTCGGGAGGCGCTCGCTCTTGCTTGCCAGGCCAAGCGTTTTCAGTGAGACTGGCCGCCCTTTGATATGAAAACAGCCGCACTGAAACGTTCTCGCGCTTCCGCGAGCCGATCGAAGTCCTCCGAACGAGCCTACTCTTCCATTGTTGTGGACGGCCCGGAACGCGCTCCAAGCCGGGCGATGCTGCACGCCGTGGGCTTCGAGAAAGAGGATTTCAAAAAGCCGCAAATCGGCGTTGCGTCCACCTGGAGCATGGTCACCCCGTGCAACATGCACATCGACCAACTCGCCGTGCAGGTCGCCCAAGGCGTGAATGAATCCGGCGGCAAGGCCATCGTGTTCAATACCATCACCGTTTCCGACGGCATTTCCATGGGCACCGAGGGGATGATGTACTCGCTCGTCTCCCGCGAAGTGATCGCCGACTCCATCGAGACGGTCGCCGGCTGCGAAGGGATGGACGGCGTGGTGGCCATCGGCGGCTGCGACAAAAACATGCCCGCATGCGTGATGGCGTTTGCGCGGCTGAACCGGCCGGCGGTGTTCGTCTATGGTGGAACAATTTTGCCGGGCTCTTTTCATCAAAAACCGGTCGATATCGTGTCCGTCTTCGAAGCCGTCGGCGCCCACGCGAATCGAAAAATGACCGATGACGAACTGGCCGACCTCGAGTCTTGCGCCATTCCCGGCGCCGGTTCGTGCGGCGGCATGTACACCGCGAACACAATGGCTTCGGCGATCGAAGCGCTGGGCATGAGCTTGCCCAACAGTTCCGCGCAAGCCGCGGTTTCAAAAGACAAGAGCGAGGATTGCCACCGCGCGGGCGCCGCCGTCATGAACTTGATCCGGCTTGGCCTGCGTCCGCGGGACATCCTGACGAAGAAAGCTTTCGAAAACGCGATTGCCATCGTCACCGCGTTGGGCGGCTCGACGAACGCCGTGCTCCATCTGTTGGCGATGGCCCACAGCGCGGGGGTGAAGCTCGGGCTGGACGATTTCACGCGCGTCGGGAAACGCGTGCCCGTCCTCGCCGATCTCAAGCCGAGCGGAAAATATGTCATGGCCGAGTTGGTGCGCATCGGCGGCCTTACTCCCTTGATGAAAATGCTTTTGGACAAAGGCTTGCTCCACGGAGATTGCCTCACGGTCACCGGCAAGACGGTTGCCCAAAACCTGGCCAACGCCGGGCCGTATCCTCCCGGGCAGGATGTTGTCCGTGGCTTCGATAATCCGATCAAGAAAGACGGCCACTTGGTCATTCTTTACGGCAACCTCGCGCCGACCGGCGCCGTCGCCAAAATCAGCGGCAAAGAAGGGCTCCGGTTCACCGGCCAAGCGAGGGTGTTCGAATCCGAAGAACGCGCGCTGAAGGCGATTCTCGACGGAACCGTGCAAAAGGGCGACGTGATCGTGATCCGGTCGGAAGGGCCAAAGGGCGGTCCGGGCATGCGCGAGATGCTGTCGCCAACTTCGGCCATCATGGGCAAAGGACTCGGCAAAGACGTCGCGCTGATTACGGATGGCCGGTTTTCCGGAGGCAGCCACGGCTTCGTCGTCGGTCACATCACTCCGGAGGCGTGCGTTGGAGGCCCGATTGCCGTCATCAAGAACGGGGATTCGATTACCATCGACGCGGAGAAACGAGAGATTTCATTGGACCTTCCGGCGAAGGAGATCAAAAGCCGACTCGCCAAATGGACGCCCCCCAAGCCGCGGTACACGCGCGGCGTGCTGGCCAAGTACGCGAAGCTTGTGAGTTCGGCGCATCTTGGCGCCGTGACGGACGCCGGCCTCTAAGTTTTGCGGGAGGAGGGCTGCGGATCCAGCCTGGCTTCATCCCTCTCGAACTAAGGGCCTCGGCTTCGCCTTTACAGGAGCGTTCAGTTTTGCCGTGCCGCCCATTTCAGCGCATTGGTCAGGATTAGTTTGAAGGAAGGATGCTCATGCGCGGCGCCGTCGTGGCCCAGCGTGCAGCACACAATCCGGGCCTTCGGATGCTCGACAATCCAGACGACCGGATAGGTCTTTCCCGTATTGGAGTTCTTGCCCGTGGCGAGCAATTGGATCGGCGGCCCTTTGGCGTCTTTCTGAAAGTGGTACAGCTCGTCGGTGATCTTGAACGTCCCGGGCACACCGGCCATGACCGCATGATCCGTGTTCTCCACGATCACTTCAAACTCGCCGTATTTGTCGTGACTCCGAGTTCCGCCGCTGATCAGTGACTGATTGTATTCCGGCCAATCGCGCCAGTTGTACCAGTTGGCGGCGTGGACGAGCAAAAGCCCGCGCCCGGAATCCGTGAAACCAAAAATCGCGTTGCGCAGCGCCTTGTTGGTCATCGGCTGGTTGTGGCTCAGGTAAAGCACCTGGAGTCGGTTCAGCACGGGCAGGATGCTCTTCACATCTTCTGTGTAAGTCGCCTCCACGTTCTCCACGGCATTGAGCGTCGCGGTATCCGCCTGGTTGAACCAGCGTTGGAAATCGTGCGCACTGCCGCCGCCGACAATCAAAGCGCGAATGGTTTTCAACTCCGATGGAGCGACCGGGGAAGATTTCGCAGCGATTGCGATCTCGGGCTCGGCGAGCTCCGCGGTGAGCGACACGAAAGTGGGCGCGACGGAATTGTCGAAACTCTCCAGTGCAACCCTCTCGATGACGGCTTGCCGTTTGAGCGGCTTGCGGAACCAACGGAGTTGCCCGTACTTCACCAGCCCGAGCGCTTCCTGGGAACCCGGCACGTCGTGCCTTCCGCTGTAGTCCGCGATTTCCTGGCCGTTCTTCAAAGTGATTTCCTCACGCTCGTGATCGGCATAGTGAACTGTGACTTTGGCGACAGGGACGTTTTCGTTCTTGTTTTCGCCGCAGCAAGGCCAAGCCCAGCCGCCGACACCGCCGAGGAAATACAGAGCTTTGGCGGCCACTCCGGCTTTGATCTCGACGCGTTGCGGCAGTGTTTTGGCAAAGCCAGCTCCGCCTTTGAGCACGACCACATTCTTGCCCGTTCCACTCTTGGTTGGGGTCACGATCTCGAACGGAACCTCCCCGACTTTGACGACGCCGAATCGTGTGAAGCGAAGGGATTCATTGGCCGTTTCTTCGCTCCCGTAAATGCCTTTGGAGGTGTTAGCGGTGAAGGCGGCACCGAGGTCGAGCACACGATACTTGCCCTCGCCGGCGCGGATGAACGCCAGCAAATCTCGCAGTCCATCTCCTCCGAGCGACTCAAATCCATCCGGCATCAAGGAGAGCCCCGTGGCTCGCCGGCTCTTGATGTTTTCTTGCTTGATATCCATTTCGGCCTGCGCGTTGCGAAGCACGAGGCTGTCCAGATTCTCCCGCACGGCGATGCCATCGAAAAGTTGGCCGTCTTTGGTTTCGATGCTATGCGCGACGTAATTGGGCTCGACGACGCGGTTCGGGTCGAGGACGTGGGTGAGCAATTCCACCGGGGCGTGAGCCCCCATGCCTGAGAGCTCCGGCGCCAGATCGCTGCCGTGGCCGTTGAACTTGTGGCAGGTCGCGCAATTCTGCAGGAAAAGTTGCCGGCCATTTTCCACGTCGCCCGGCTTTTGCACCACCGAGGCAAACTGCCCGATAAGCGCATCCTTTTCCTTCGTCTCGGGACCCCGGATTTCTTCCACACACGCGATGGCGCGCTGGGACACAGTTTTATCGCTGTGCGTGCGAAGCCGGTGGATGGCCGCTGGGCCGAGCATGGCCAGGCTGATCTTCCTCTCCTTCACTTGACCGAGCAACTCCATCGCCCAGTCCGAACGTTGGACCAGTTGATTGAAGGCCAGAGGCTGCAGTTCGGAAGCCAGCTTCGCGTAGGCCGCCGTCAAAACGGTTCCAACCGCCGGTTCAGGCGTCCTGCCAAGCGCTTCAATGATCTCCTTCTGAAGCGCCGCGGAATTTGCCGAACCAAGCACCTCGCCAACCGTCGCGATAACTTCCGGATTCAATTGGCGAACGCCCAGCAAGTTCTTCGCCGCTTGAGCCCGATCGGAATCCGGCAAGCCGGCATCGCGCAATCTTCCCGCCAATTTTTCAATCAGCGGCTTCAGTTCGGAAGTCAGTGCCCGTTTCTTGTCCCATCGGGCAATTAAGGGCATGGCCGAGCCCACCAATTGGCTCGACGGGGATGCCAGCAGCGTTTGGAAGGCCTTTTGAAGCTCCGCCGACCAAGCCGGCATGGTTTCAGCCTTCAGGACGCCGGCCAATTCTTCCAGAACGGTCTGCTTAAGCACATCGGCGGAGGCCGAAGCCGCCGCGGCCGTCACCACCAACTTGGCCGCGAGCGCAGCGTCCTGTTTGGCACCGACTTGTTCGCTCAGGGCGCCGACGAACGATTGAAGGCCGGCCGGGTCTTTCACTGCCAACGCAGCTTCGATAAAGGGCAACGGAGTTTTCGAGGCAGTCCCGACGGCGGCCGACTGCGACCATGGATCGGTCAGGCCACTGTAAGTCGCTACAACCGCAGAGACCGTGTCCCTGTCCGACGGCAGCGCGCCAAGGGCGACGAACGCTTGCAGTCTCGTTCGCGCATCGGCGTCTTTGAGCCGGCCGAGGATCGTTTTCTTCAAGCCTGGCGCCACGGTTCGCGGATTTTCACCGGCAATGCGGAGGGCGTTCTTTCGCAGGGACGGGCTGCCATCCGCGAGGGCGGCTTCAAGCATGTCCGAAGAAATCCGGCCGAGGTTGTGAAGCAGCCACAACGCGTGTACCCGCGCGTAATCGGATTTGTTCGATTCCACGAGATCCTCCAAAGGCCGAAGCGCATCGAGATTCTGCGCCCCGCTAAGTAACCGGTGTGCTGTCATCCGATGGAAGCCGTTGGGGTGCTCCAGCGCCTTGACGAGTCCAGCAAGGTTGTGGCGAGTCAGCTTCGGCGGCTCAACTTTCTTGGCTTCATTGTGCTGCACGCGCCAGATGCGCCCGAAATGATGGTCACGGTCCGGCCGAACGGCCGCGTTGCCTGCGCCGTGCTTGGGGCCGCGCGTATCATTGTGAATGACCGCCTGGTTGTAGAAATCGACGATGTAAAGCGCGCCATCAGGGCCGACGCGGCTGTGAATCGGGCGAAACCACGGGTCCGTCCCCGCGATGAATTCACCCTCGGGTTGGTCTTTCGACGCGATGTAAGTCGCGGCTGCGGTTTTGACGAGGTCGAGATGGACAATATTGATCGTGGGTTCCGAGAGAAAATGCGCGCCATCGAACTTGGCCGGCCAAGCGCCGCTGGTGTAAATGCACGAGCCTGCGGCGGCTGTGAAACCGCCGACCACGTCAATCTGCACGTAAGCCTGTTTCTTGTGGCTGATGGAAGGAAACGACTTCGTGTGATCCTGCATGGGCTTGAAGCTCGCCGTCGAGCCAATCCGGCCGCGGGCCAGAACGCTTTCCGGAAGGACGACGTGGTTGAGGTGATCTCCGCTGGTGGCCTGGGTGAAAAACAATTCGCCGTCGGCGGCAAAATCCAATCCCCAAGTATTGCCGCCTTTGGATGACACCTGCTCGAACGCGCTTCCGTTAGGTCTGAATCGAACTACGCCCGAAGTGACGTCCCCGAAATCCTTCGTTCCATCCGCAGACTTCGGGTGGCCCGCGCTGTAGCCGAGCGTCGCATATATCCAACCATCCATGCCCCAGCGCATATTGCTGATCACCGCGTGGGTATCGTAAGTGCCAAGGCCTGTGTAGAGCACGACCTTTTTGTCCGCTTGGCCGTCATTGTTGGTGTCGCGAAGCCAGTAGATATCCGGCGCCTGCGTAACGATGACGCCATCATGGTAGAGCACCAGGCTCGTCACGAGTTCGAGTCCATCGAAGAACACCGACTTCTTGTCCATTACACCGTCGGCATCGGTGTCTTCCAGAATTGAGATGCGATCGCGGGCGGGGCGTTGTTCGACTTCGATCTGATACGACTGTGGGTTGGCCTCGCGCCAAAGCGCCACCATGTTGTCGTGTTTGTGGATGCGCCGCCCATTTGGGTATTCGGGCGTTTCCGCGACCCACAGGCGACCGCGCTCGTCCCAGTCCATGGAGATGACCTTCTCGATGAGGGGCTCGGAGGCCACCAGGCGGACGGTGAACTCCGAAGGCGCGTGAATCTTCGTCGCCGCCTTCTCTGGCGCCGTCGGACCTCCTTCAGGATATTTCAAGTTCGCCAATTCTTCTTTGCTCACCAGAAGGTCGGCGTCGCGTTTGCCGGCCCAAGCGATGCCGCGCAACAGCAGCGCTCGGAGGTGCGGCAAGTTGAATGATGAATACTCGTGGCCCTGGATGCAGACAAAGGCGCGGTACTGGTCCTTTTCATAAACCCACATTTGCGGCGCGATGTCGAACACCGAGTGAAACGACGACGCGAGAACTTTCGCGCCCGGCATCATGTGCAAATCGTAATAGATTTCATCCTTGAACTCGAAATTGGAGACGCCGCGCGTGATCGGATGTTCCTTGTCCAGGAAGTAAATCCCCACTTCGCCCTCATACCACTTGGAATGCCGATGCTCCCACGCGCCGCCCACGATGGTTTTGAACCAGTGCGGGTCAGTGCCGCAAACCGCATCGTGGACGACCACCATGCCGCCGCCTCGTTTCAAAAACTTCTCCAGGTGAACGCGCTGGTCAGACTTGATGGTTCCCCCCTCGGCCGCGTACATGACGAGCACATCGGCCGCCTCGAGCTGTTTCTCGCTGGGGAAATCCATCGCGCCATCGACTTTGGCGCCGCGTTCGGCCAGCAGTTGGGTCCAATCCTTGAGGAACCGCGGGTGATCGTGCTGCCCCGGTCCGTGGGTCTTGACTCCGGCGCGGATGAAGACGCGAAGCGGCGAATCACTTTGCGCGGCGGAAACGAAGAGAGAAGTCAGAATCGGAATCAGGGCAATGATCAGGCGTTTCATAGGCTTCAGTGTGAGGCGCCAGGATAGTCAGCCGCTCCGCATTGCCAACTCAAATTGCGATTCTCGATACACCTTTCCCGAATCGTCCACGACGCCAGGCGTGACATCACAGCAACCCAGGAGGTTTGCCCACCGTCTGACGAAAGCAGTCATTCCCGCGCCAGCACCAAGTCCGCCCAGGTGCGGCGTTCATAAACGGCGGCAGCCAGATTGTCAGTTGTCGTCAGTTGAGGATTTGACGTTCTTGGTCGGGAACGCAAATCATCGCGCCTCGCGGGCCACTTGCGCCGCGAGTTTTTCCAAATCAAGCTCAGCGCCGGCCGCCGGGAACGGGTGCAGCAACAGAAACCAATCCTCGGTGAACGAAGCCGAACCGCCGGGCGGGATGTTGTTGCGCGTACCGTGCGGCTCCAGCTCGCAGACCGGGAGCTGCGCGGCCTTCGGATAATAGAAGCAAAGAGTCAAACCGGCGATTTCAGGATAGACGCCGTCCGGCGGCGAAGGGTAGCGCTTCACGAACGCTTGATGGTGCGGCATCACATAGGCAAACCAGCCGGAGTTCGAATCGAAGCCGAGCTTCGGCTGACGCGTCGGGCCGAGCACTTCGAGAAAGTTGCCGCGCCGGCGGACGTTCGGATCCGTGGGAGTCAGGAGGATCGCAGCTCCTGCTCCGAAATCATACATCACCCAGCCGTTGGGAAAACGCTGCGTTTCTGGCGTGAGCGGCACCACGCCGATACCGCCGTGCACCGCAAACGTGCGGCTCCAGTGCGCCCAATGCTTCGTCTCCCGCGACACGTTCCGGATGATTTGCGTGCAAGCCAGGTGCGTGGACTTTGCGTCGAGGCGGAACTCGCGGATGAGTTGCACACCGGTGGATTCGTCCACTTGGCTGGTCAACCGGACGGCGCGCGGCCCAATGGCCTCAGCCTGCCACTCACCGCTCCAGAGCTTGTCGCGCCGGGGAATGAGATACTCCGGCCCGATGTCGAAACGTCCGGCGCTGTCCGGCGCGTGCGGCCCGCCGGGAGTGCGCCATTTGGCCTCTTCCGGGTCGAGGTAAAGCGAGTTGATCCCCTTGAAAGAATACTCCAGCACGCGCCCGCCGACTTGATGGCAGAGCGTGACCCGCGTCTCGGCGTTGGAAAGCTCAAAACAATCAGCGTAGTTCAACACCTCGACCTGCCGCACGCCCTCCGGCAGTTCGGCAGCGGACGCGGTGAAGACGAGGCTGAGCAGGACGGGCAGAATGGTGGTGCGCATGAGATGATAGAACATTGTTCTGAAGGGACCGGTCAATGCTTGTCTGCCATGATGCCTTACGTTAGTGTGCAGCCATGGAAATTGCCATTCCGGCCCCAACTCTTGTAGGGAATCTCGAAAAGCGATTGCTCACCGAGGTCGCTCTCGCGGCGGAAGAATGGAGCCGTTGCATCCCCGCCCTGACCAAATGGGAAGACGATCATCTGCTTGATAATCCGACCCCCGACCTGCTCGAGGCACACAAGACAACGATTGAGCGCCTTATGGCTTTTGGACGTTTCATTTCTCTGATAGCCAGCCAACCAATTTTTCCGGACCGTCTCACATCGGAAATGGTGGCCGCCACGCAAGTGATTCTTAAAGACAAACTGCAAATGTGGCACGGGCCGCGGATGAGCCGGGAAGAGGCCAATCGCATCCTCTCCGCTTGTTTCCCCAATGAGTCCTGAACTCGAGCGGCTGCTCAATGCCCTCTGGGAACGGGACACTTGCGAGCCGACAGAACTCGCGCGTTGGAAAGCCACAGTCGAAAGATTGATCGAAGACGCCCGAAGCAAAGCTCCCGGAGCCAGCCGGGAACAGTTCATGGATGCTGTCCTTCCGCGCTACGAAGAATTCCGGCGCGCACGCCGGAAACCTCCGATTGTTCCACCCAAGGCTTGAACTCGCGCTTTGAGCGCCGAGGCAGGTGGTTCAAACGATTCTCGGAAATTACCATGTGCCGCGACGGCGAGCTGCTCAAGACCTTTCTGTGTTCGAAACAAGTCGCTCTGCGTGAAGAAGTCTTCTAATCAATGCAGACCGCGTTCAAACTCAATCTTCCCGCTTCACGACTCTGCCAGGACCCTTTGCGGGCAGACTTTCCAATACTATTGACTGACCCCGTGACGTCCCAACCGCGTGTCGCGTGCGCGAAATACCTCGCCCATTCCGCCCGAGCCGAGCGGTCCGATCATCTCATACGGTCCCAGTATTCTGGCGGAGACCTTCATCGTTTCAATTCCGCGAGCCAGTTCAACACCAGGGTCAACGGCGGAGGCGCCGTGTCTTCCACGGGCGTGAGCACGTGAAGAGGTCATGAAGGGGTCATGAAGGGGTCAGTTCTTGAGAATGGCTACAACTTTTATGTTTTCACCGTATTGAAGCCGGGCCCACGGTGAGGTTGAGTTGTTCCACGAGTTGCCCGATCACGGATTCGAGCGGAGTTTTCGTGGCGAGACGCCGCAATACCAGAGGCCAAATTTGATTTGGGGGGAACGCACAAGCTTCAACGGAGACGGGAAAGTTTCGCCCGCTCTTCCAGTCGCTTGGCGCGGCGGAACTCGCGATAGGCCTCCACCAGCGCGTCTTCAAGCTCTTCTCGCGAAGTGGCCGTGATCGCCGCTTTCACCAGAGCTTCGTCCAGCAGGCGGTGATATTCGCGCAAACGTTCGGCACGCTCCGGGCCAACCGCGTTCTCCCACACGTAACGGGCTTCGAAGACCGCCTCAAGTTGCGGGTTCCTCGACATGGAAGACGGCCTTCAGGATTTCCCGTCGCCGCGCGTCCGGCAACTTGAGGCCATGCCACTCGCGTTGTGCGAGGTAAAGGATTTCCAGCGTCGCTTCCACATCCGCCAACTTGAATCGCGCCGCGCCCTCCGGCAGTCCTCCTCGTGCGAGAGCTTCCGTCCCCAATCGCTCGCCTTCGGCAAGGAGGCTGGCCCCCCAAGTCTTGTGCTGGCGCAAATCGTCGGACGTCGGTTCGCGCAAGATCATCCGTTCGTCTTGCGTGTCGCGAAAGAGGTCCACGGCCTTGAACCATGCCAGGAGATCTTCGGCGAGTGAGTAGCGACCCGCCAAAAAATCGCGCTGATTTTGGTCAATCACCAGGCCGACAGCCTGCCAACGCGGAGGATCAAGAACTTCAGGCATGCGTGAAAGGATGCCTCATCAGGTGTTGTCGTGTCAAACTCCCGGCTCTTATTCGATTTCGTGTTTCGACAATAGCCAGGACCTCTTCTTTTGGCGGGATGTTGCGTGCGGGTTCCTGGGGCAGAGGAATGACGCGCACGCTGGCCAACGCTCTCAGACCGTCCGGAGCGGAAACGCTGGCGCCGGGCGTTGAAATCAATTGCCGCAACCTGACCCTGGCTGAACCCCGATGGATCTCAAATCGACTTCGCGCCCGCACTTGACCGTCCGATAACACTGGAAGTAACATGCTCCTGTTTCCATCACCAGCCCGTGACGACGGTCATAAACATATCTCGGAGATCAATATGATGAGCGACACGACCCTTCCTGTAACCCTTCACCACCGAGCCCCTCACGCGCGTCCCCGCGGAATCCGATTTCCGACCCGTCTAGTCTTCACGAAACCTCTCGTACCATTGGCGGCCATCTTCACGGCGACACTGGTCGCGGTGGTCTCGGTTGCCAGGGCGCAGCAACCACCCCAGAAGCCTGCCCAAGGCAAGCCGGCGACGGCACCAGCACAGGGGCAAGGCAAGCAGGATCTGATACCGGCTCCCGGCTCGCTGACGTTCAACACCGTGATCACAAAATTGAAGGCCGGAAAACAGGTGTTCAGCAATACCATCACCGAGCCCAACCTCGAGGCGGCGAAAAAAGCCTGCGAAGGGCAGGATTTCATCTGGATCGAAATGCAGCACAGCACGCTGACGTGGCGCGAAACGCAGAACCTGATCGAGGTGATCGCCGCCGCCGGTTGCATCCCGTTCGTGCGCGTGCCGTTGGCCAACGTCGGCGACATCCAGAAAGCCACTGACGCCGGCGCGCTCGGGATCGTCATTCCCATGGTCTCCACGGTGGAGGAAGCGCGCAACGCGGTGATGTTCTCGAAATTCCCGATTGGCAATCGCGAAAGCCCGAACACCAAGCCGTGGGGTCACCGCAGCGCAGGCAACAACCGCGCCACAGCCATCTGGGGCCGGGGCTACCCCAGCAACGCCAACAACAATATTTTCATCCTGATCCAGATCGAAAATCCGGCGGGCGTCGGAATGATCGATACGATCCTCGATGAGGTTGAGGGCATCGATGGGGTGATGGTTGCGAGCCACGATTTCGGCATCCAGGCGGGCGACCGCGATGGCTCGCCGACTTACAATGCGCGGGAGGAAATCGTCCGCAAATCCGTGCTGGCCCATGGCAAGGTCCTGGCTGGCCCTTCGAGCTGGCAGAAGCGCCCCGGTTACATGCTGTTCCAAGGCCGCCGATCCGCAACCACCACGGGATACGAGGCGCGTTAGACACGGAGCATCGGGAACCACGGTGGTGAAGAAATCGTGTTGAATCAGGATGTTTCAGTCGTATGCTCGTTCTCACCGGCCGTGACCTGGCGCGGGAAGATTTTATATCTCTTTTTCACCATGAAAACCCTATCACTCATTCAGCGGATTCTCATCACTGCCGGAGTTATTCTTTCGGCCACTGGCCCCTGCCTGGCCCAAACCGGCGAGTGGAGACAATTGTTCAACGGCAAAGACATGAAAGGTTGGGAACAGGTTGGCCCCGGGAAATTTGAGGTGGAGGATGGAAAACTAAAATCCGTGGGGGGCATGGGCATGCTGCTCTACCCGGCGGAAAAGTTCGGCGACGTGGTGATACGCGTGGTGTACACCGTCAAGGACAACGACTGCAATTCCGGCGTTTTTATCCGCATCCCGGAAAAGCCCAAAGATGAGTGGGCCGCGGTGAACGCGGGGTACGAAGTGCAGATTGACCACGGCAAACGCCACGTGGGCGGCGAATACCACTGCACGGGTGTGCTCTATTCCCTGACCAAAGCGCTGTCGCACCCCCAGCGCAAGCCTGGAGAATGGAACGAATTCGAAATCACTTTGGACGGGCCCAGGACCATCGTCGTGCTCAACGGACAGAAGGTCACCGATTACCGAGAGGGTGATCCCGTTCCGCCCAAGACCCGCGATTTTGAGCCAACCCGCGGTGCGCGACCACTCACCGGGTACATCGGAGTCCAAAACCATGATGCCCTTTCAACGGTCTATTTTAGAGAGATCGCGGTGAAGAAGCTTCCCGGGAAGTTGAACTGAAAGACCAATGCAAGGACCCGGCAGTCGTCTTGGTTAGGACCACCAAATCGAACTTGAATCCAAATCAACCCTTCCGAGTTCACACAATCTAGACACAGCCCTCAGTCATCCGTGCTCCCAATACCTTTCGACAAAGCTCCAGCAAACGTTGCTGAAATTGGAGCGGATCGTTTTCATTTTGGACGAGTTTTCGGACTTCCCGGCCGAGCAAGGCTCCCCGTGCCTTCTCCGTGGTTTCTCTGTTCCCCCGGTCTAGCTTTTGATGACAGTTCGGGCACAGGTCCAGAAGGTTGTCTCGGTGAGGTGTTCCTCCAGCCGCGTTCTCAACCCAGTGTGCCTCGTCCAAGGAAACGTCGCTAGCCCCGCAAACCTCGCACTTGTCCACGGGCCTACTGCTCTGCGGTGGGGCAATCTGGCCGAGCCTGGGAAGGCCTAGCATTTCAATCCAATTCTTTGGACTGGTCTTCGACCTGCCCCAAATTCTCGACCGTTGTACATCCCACCGACGCGCGAACTGCCGTTGGCTCATTTGGCCGCTCAAGTAGTATTGGCGGTAATCATCTTGAAACTTGACGCCCAACTTTTGCTCCATCTTGAGCATTTTCCCAGGCTTCCCACCGGGTGGTACCGGCAAGAACCTGCCTGTCTTCGGATCCATTCGGTTTGGTTCGGGCGCATACCTTCGAACGATATGAATCTGCTTATTCACGGCAGATCAAAGGATAGGCCGCGAGAGGCGTTAGGACAAGCGAAGAGGGCCGGTTGCGCGTCATGATGAGTCAATAGTAACGTCGCCCCGTTTCGGATTTGATTTGTCCTGAGCTATAATCAGGTGAACCCGCTGCCGCTGAGACCTCAATTAGAGGGTCGACGCTTGGACAAGCCGAGACCCGCACGCTGGCCGGCTATTTCGGCAACTGCCAATGCTCGTCGAACAGGCTGGCGATACAATGTCTGGAACGACGGCGCTAGGCTTCACCTTGACGATAGCGTAGTCGCCCCAGAGAGGCGTGCCGTTGTCGCCGTCGTGGCCGCGACCCTCGATGGTCGGGTCGGTATTGGACACCGCGTGTTTTGGCGGGTTGAGCGGGCTTTGGTAGATCACGCGGCGCGTATGGGATCACCCATTATGACTCCGTTCTCGGAAAAGCCCGCCGACTTGGTTGGCAGTGTCCGCAAGCCTTGACCAACGCCCAACCATGATTGAAGCTTCGCGGGTCGAATGAAGGTCAATAATTCCATGAACCTTCCAGCCGCTTCCCTATTCCTCGTAATTGCCTCGATGGGATGTCTTGCCGCCGAAGCTCCCCAAACAAAACCCGCAGCCAGCTCCGCGCCATCGGATGCGTTTCAGGTCATGATGGATCGCTTCGCGGACGTGCAGATTCTGCGCTACCAGGTGCCGGGCTTCGAAGACCTTTCGACAAAGCAAAAGGAACTGGCTTACTACCTGTACCAAGCCGCCCTCAGTGGCCGCGATATTTTCTACGATCAAAACGACAAGCATAATCTCCTCGTTCGGAAAACGCTGGAAACGATCCTGACCACTTTCAAAGGCGACAAGGAGAGCGGGGACTACAAAAAATTCATTACATACGCGAAACGATTTTTCTTCGCCAACGGCATCCATCACCACTACTCCAATATCAAAATGCTGCCGGAGTTCTCCTTCGACTATTTCAAGCAACTGCTCGCCCAGAGCGAGGCGGGCAAGCTTCCGCTGCCAGGCCGGAGCGTTGAAGAGCTGGCGCGCTTGCTGCAACCGATTCTGTTCGATCCCAAAATCGATGCGAAGCTCGTGGACCTGTCAGCCGGAATCGACAACGTGAAGGCTTCGAGCGTGAACTTTTACGAAGGCGTAACACAAAAGGAGGTCGAGGATTTCTATGCCAGACTGGCAAAACCTGGAGTGAAGAACGAGCCGTCCTGGGGCTTGAATTCGAAGGTCGTCAAGGAGCAAGGCGAAGTTCGCGAAAAAGTCTGGAAGTTGGGCGGCATGTACAGCCCGGCCATTGAAAAGATTGTTTACTGGCTTGAGAAGGCAGTCACGGTCGCTGAGAACGATGCCCAGCGACAGACCTTGCAAAGTTTGATTCGCTTTTATCGGACCGGCGACCTGGCCGAGTTTGACCGCTATTCCATTCTCTGGGTCAAAGACACCGAATCGCGGCTCGACGTTGTGAACGGCTTTATCGAGGTTTATCACGACCCGATGCAGAAGAAGGGGAGTTTTGAATCGGTGGTTTCGATGAAAGATGTGGAGGCGACAAAGCGGATTGCTGCCATCTCGAAGGAGGCGCAATGGTTCGAGAATCAATCTCCCATCATGGAACAGCACAAGAAGAAGAATGTGACCGGCATCTCCGCCAAGGTGATCTCGGTGATTGTCGAGAGCGGCGACTCGGCGCCCACCACTCCCATCGGCATCAACCTGCCCAACGCCGAGTGGATTCGCGAGCAACACGGCTCCAAATCCGTGTCGCT
>JACQWK010000340.1 GCA_016209525.1 Verrucomicrobiota bacterium | reverse complement strand
TGGCCGCATCAGTCCCGAGGAAGCCGTCCGGGCTTATCACGGTGTTCTACAGGGCAAGAACATCAAGCCGCACCGCTCGCTTGAAGATGACTTGAGGCTTACGGACCAGTCCATGAGCTACGATGGCAGCGCGGCACGGCGGGCGACGGGAGAGGTGCGAGATAATCCGCTGGCAGGTCCTAAGCCACCGCAGGGCGAGGGGAGAAATCAGAGCCTCCTCACGTCGGCTGCTACGGCGAATGGCGAATGGCCCAAGCTTGCGAATGGCTCGCCGGATTTCGCGAAGATGAATTCGGCGCAACGCCGAGCTTGCGACCACGCCCGATTAGCGCGGAAGTTTGGCTGACAGGCCTTATCGATGACGGAGGCGGACTAGACTGTACGGCTTGGACCACTGCCTCCTGAACGGACTGGCGGCGCGTAGGTAGGCTGAATTGCTAGTGCATCCACAGACAAAGCTCCCCTCCTGGGGTGGGTTCATGGTCCCAATGCAGGCCAAAAGTGGCGTGGAGGCTCCATGAACCGATCCCACCCTCTCCCCCAGTGGGGGAGGGGGTGTCCGAAGGACGGGTGAGGGGGGATTCTGGTGGTTCATGGGCCGTGATCAGCTCCGAAAGGAACACGAAGCTTTCCATGAAAGTCTTACGGTCATGGCCGCCTGAGCCGAAAAAAGCTGCTGCGATTGGACACCTCGATCGTGACGCTGTTCCGGTCTCCCGCCACCGACGGTGCATCTCCCACTTTCAACCAGATGGCCGCGGGAGAAAGGTTGTCAGTCGTCTCCAAGATGAAGCCCTGTAATGAGGTTGGCCAGGAGAGAATCATTGAATCACCCGCAGCGGGCCGGGTGACGACGAGCTTCGGCCATGGCGCGCTGGACATCACTGAAACGCACTGAGAGAATTGTGACGTGTTTCCTTCTGCATCGGTCGCGGTGGCCGTGATGAACTGACCGGGAGCAACATTCATGGGAAAGGTCACGTTGAAACTCGCGTCGCCATTGGCGTCCGTGGTAACCGCAGCCGAGCCGAGGAAGTTCTCCCCTTGTCCAATTCCGGCGGGAGAGCACGCTGGGTTATGAAAGAAATCGAGATCGAAGACGGCGTTGGCGCTGCTCTGGAGCGTGCCCTGGATAGTCACGCCATTGCCAGTGCTGACGACGGGAGCGAGCAATGGAAAATTCTGCCGATTATTTGGGCCGGTATCGGTATCGCCGGCGTCATTGCGCGTGACGCTGCCTGAGCCAAAATCGATCCCCAAGCCCTTGTTACCGAAAATCGAGTTGCCGCGAATCGAATTGCCGGTTTCCTCCTCGACCAACACACCCGCACCGGCGTTGAACGCAATCGTGTTGCCAGCTCCTGGCGTCGGTCCGCCAATGATATTGTCGCGAGCGCCACCCCAGATATCTATCCCCGCGTTTTTATTGCCCAAAGCTCGGCGGCCGGACACGTCCGTTCCGATGAAATTGCCCTGGATCACCATTCCTGATTCCCGGCGTGACAGGAAGATGCCGAGATAATTTCCAGAGATAATATTCCGGGCGCTCTCGTTGGTTCCGCCGATCGTGTTGTTTGAGCTATCTGCCGAAATGATTCCAGAGGCAGCGTTGCCCAAGGCGGCGGTGCCGGTGGCGTCCGTTCCGATTAAATTGCCTTGCACCAGATTCCCTGTCCCGCCGAGCACTAATCCATTGAAGGCGTTGCCTGAAATGACGTTTCGCGCTGCGGGAGTCGTTCCGCCAATCAAATTGTCGGATGAGGCTCCTCCGTTGCGTTGTGACTCTACGTAGAGCCCGTTAAAATTGGGCAACGCCCTCTTTCCCGTCACATCCGTTCCGATAAAGTTGCCTTGAATGACATTTCCCGAGGATCTGAGGGTGATCTCGATACCAATGCTGGTGATCCATCCACTAACACCAGGGGAAGGGGCCTTGAAACGATTGATCACCAGTCCGCACACCGTACAGTTGCCTGCGACGAGGCGCAGACCGGCAGCCGCACTGGTGGTAACGCGAGTCCCATCCAATTCGATAATTGGCTGCCCGGCGAAGCCGGGTTGGGTTGTCCCGTCAATGGTCACGGGGGCGGTGATGTTTGGCAGAGGTGTCGCCGGACGGATGGTGTAAGGCCCGGGGCCTGGAATCTTGAACTCAATCAATGTGTCTGCCTCCACAGTTCCGTTAGCATCCAAAATGGCTTGCCGGAGCGAGCCTGGGCCCTTGTCCTCCGTGTTGGTCACAGTAAAGGTCGCACCCCAATTGCACTGAGCTGTGAACAGAAAGATCGCCGTAACTGTTCGGGTGAACCGCGAATGAACGCCAATGCACGCGAAGGGAATCGAAGGTTGAGTATAAGGAACCCGTGATTTTGCTTCTGATGCGCGTTGATGCGCGTCCATTGTCGGTTTTTCACGCGAACAATTACCGATCGCCGAAAGTTGGAAGATTAATTCTTTCATAGGCTCTTTCAGGCTCAAGCGTTATTGGCCCACCACGCGGAAGAACTCGATCCCAGATCGAGTGGGCAGGGTGAACGGCGGAGTAACGTCATTGCTCAAATCGTTCCACACGGGGGCTATGAGGTTTGAGGTTCGCTGAACTCGGAACGGCGGCGCGCCGCCGCTCCAGTTCAAGATGAGTTGCCCCCCTTGGAAGGCGAGCGTCGCCTGCAAGGGCGAACTAAATACGAAAACCGTATCGTTGAACGTCGTTGTTCCCGGCAACGTTGCCCACGTGGTGTTCATGGTCGCCGTCACAACGATTACGTTTGTCCTGTTGGCGGCCAGTGGAATGCCGGGAGCGGACCACGCCTCGGCGCCGGTGGCGTCACCCTTCCGGACCAGGGTTTGATTCAACCAGGACACTTTCGAAACGGGTTGGGCAAGTCCTTGAGCCGTC
This sequence comes from Verrucomicrobiota bacterium, assembly GCA_016209525.1. Classification (GTDB taxonomy): domain Bacteria; phylum Verrucomicrobiota; class Verrucomicrobiia; order Limisphaerales; family SIBE01; genus VHCZ01. Next base: position 556 of record JACQWK010000340.1, on the reverse strand, counting down.
CCACTGAGATCCAGGGTATCTGCCCCGGTCCGATAGGTCTTTTCGGACGTGCGGCCGGAGATCGCCAGGGCAGGCAAAGTTACTCGACCTCGGCGTTGGGCGAACAGCCAATCGATATGAGGCGCGGCCGCAGCCGCGGATACAGCCTCGCTGTGCGCACCCGAGTCATAGACGGTCAGCAACGCATGCCCTCCCGCGGCGCGCAGGTCGGCAATGAACGAACGGGTGGAGCTGCTACCCTCCGTTGCCGACTCGAAACCCCACACGGGCACGTGCTTGATGGTGGCCACCTGGGCTTTGGAGATGCGGTCCACACCGGAGCGAATCACCGCGCCGGCGAACCGGGTTGGCCGCATGGTCAGGGCCTGCATCACCGGGCGACCCCCAAGGGAAGTTGCGCTCAAATAAACTCGATCCGGGTCAATACTGAGATCGGTCAAAAGCCGGTCGAGCAGCTCGACAATCGCATTCACTTGCGCGTCAGTCCAGTACGGGACGTTGGGTGGATTCGTGGGCAGAACCAGAATCGCCGAGTCCATTTCCTGTTGGCGATAGG
>JACQWK010000320.1 GCA_016209525.1 Verrucomicrobiota bacterium | reverse complement strand
TTCAAACGCTGGAACGAGGCCTTCCTGCCGCCGGGCATCGAGCGCGACGGCACGTGGAATTACGGTAACCAATACATTGGTTGGGGCGTTGTCGAAACAAAGTCCGCGATCAAGGGCGCCCCAAACGAGCTTTCGCTTTACGCAAAGGAAGGCTACTGGACGGGCAACAGCAACTCGCTGCGACGTTACACGCTTCGCCTGGACGGATTTGTCTCACTGTATGGGCCGATGAGCGGAGGGGAACTCGTGACGAAACCATTTAGATTCGAGGGCACGTCACTCGCGCTGAATTTTTCAACGTCAGTCGCCGGCAGCGTGCAGGTGGAGATACAAGACATCGACGGCAATGCGCTGCCCGGGTTCAGGCTCGAAGAGTGTGCGCCGCTTTTCGGCGATACGATCGATCGCACCGTAACATGGAGTCACGGCGCCGACCTCGGCTCACTTGGCGGCCGCGTGGTACGCCTTCGCTTCGCGGTCAGGGATGCTCACGTGTATGCATTCCAGTTCAAGTATGGTGGGCTATGAAGTCGTTTTCCCATCAGGCACTTGCCGCGACCACGTTGGGTCGTGAGTGCGACGGAACACTCAAGCCGATTGCGCTCTCCGTGCTCCATTAAGAAAGCGCCAGGCGAATAAATACCGGTTTCCTGTGGCAACATCAGCCGCGATTGAAAATTCTTCTCAAAACCCCCAACCCATGAATCAAAATAAATCGCCGAATTCGCTCGGAGTGCTGTTCGCCGCGTACTTCCTCCTCTCCTCACTGCTCGCGCTCGAGCCGCGTTACACCCAGGCCCAAGCCAGCGCCGCACAGGGCGCAACTTCGCAGACTTCTGGAACCGGAACCATTACTGGCCGCGTGAAGAACGCGGCGACGGGCACTTATCTTGCCGGCGCTTCCGTACAACTTGACGGCACCCCCTTAAGCACCTTGTCAGAAAGCAGCGGGAGCTACTCGGTCGTTGTACTACCGGGCCGCTACACATTAGCCGTTGCGTACACCGGCTTAGATACCGCCCGCTTTCCCGTGGAGGTTGCACCAGGCCAGACAGTCACGCAAGACGTCAGTTTAACGTCCGGAGTCTATGCCATGGAAAAATTCGTTGTGACTGGGCTTCGGGAGGAAACCGCCCTCGCGCTTCAACAGCAACGGCACTCACCCAACGCCAAGACCGTCGTGACAACGAATTTCTATGGCACTCCTACCGACAGTCCTGGCGAATTGCTCCAGCGCATTCCCGGAATTTCCACGACCATGATCAATGGCGAGGTAGCGACCGTTCTGATTCGCGGAATGGATCCGGGGTTCTCAAATTTGATGGTGGACGGCAATCCCGTCGCCAAGTCGTTTGGCGCCTTCGTTGGCACGGGACGCGGATACGCAATAAGCGAGCTGGCGACAACCAACCTCTCACAGGTTGAACTGATCAAAGCTCCCACGCCGGATCAAGATGCTGATGCAATCGCCGGTTCCATCAACCTGGTCTCGAAACGCTCCTTCGATCGGGACGGCCGGGCTCTTACCGTCAATGCGGCCACAACATTGACCAGGAAGGACTACGACACCAGCCCATTCAAGCAGGGCCCGGGGAAACCTAATCTCTCGGTCGGTTATGCTGACGTGTTCAGCATCCTCGGTGGATTGAAGAATCTCGGAATAGCGGCCGACGTTTCATGGGGCACCATCGTGCGCACCTCGGAATATATCGGACCGAATACTGCGGGTGCGCTTAGTCAGGCGTATGTAAATTTTGACACAAATAACCCACTCACCCGTGCGTTTGGTGTCTATGACTATGGTGGGCCGACCAAAAAATTTACCGTCGGTCTGAATTTGGACTACAAATTAAGCTCCAAGGCGTTTCTATATGCTCGTTCCGCCTATACAACCACTGAACGCAATTTGCAGGCATACCACAATATTATTGGAGGAAGCCCGGTTTCGCCCGTTGTCTTCGCGCCGGGTAGCACCTTCGACCTTTCGACCGTACTTCCCGGTCCGTATCCCGGGTTTCCGACTACCACAGTCTCCACTGCAACCATGAGAGTCGGTAACTCCAGGCGCGAGGGCCAATATTTGCAGTTTAGCATCGGCGGTGAGAGCAAGCTATTAAATGATACTGCAAATCTCGCCATTCAGGCCAACTATTCGTACGGCTTGTCCAAGAACCCATACTTCGTCAACGTTAACGCGACGCTTCGCGGCTTCGGGTTTCAAATCGACAGGCGAGGACGGGACCTCTTTTACCCCGGTCTGACGCAAACTGCCGGACCGGACTATCGAGACCCAGCCAATTACACAATAAACACATTCACTAATACAATCACCAAGGGTGTTCCCAATCATCTCAGCGGGCTGCGGGCCGATTTGATCAAGACCTTTAGCACCGCTGTACCCACATATATAAAAATCGGCGCAAAATACAAAGATGACAGAAAGTCAGACATACGTGATAATCAAAATTGGACATGGGTCGGCGCCGATGGCATCCCAGGCACGGCAGATGACGCAATCGCTCCCTACGTGGACAGGACGTTTCGCATCGGCAAAGGTGGCTATGGACCGCTTCCTTTCCTGCCGCTGGTCACCAGCAAGGAGGAGGTCACAGGAACGCGGACCGGCTATTGGGCTCAAACCGCGGCTGATGCATATAATGAAGTGGCTGCGTTTAACGCGAGGAGGACGAAGATTAACGAAGCCGCAACGTCGGCTTACATATCTGGTCATATCAACCTCGGAAAACTGCGTATCCTTTCGGGGCTGCGCGCAGAGCGGACGGAATTAACCACAACGTCCTGGGTCCGGAATACCACTGCCTCGTGGGGTGGGAATAGCGTAGGAGGCGCGAGTCTGGATCCTGCAGTGGTTGCTGCCAACGTTGCGCGGGCCAATCGTTCCTACACCGGCCAGGTAGAAGGCAAGACGGACTACGTGAACGTTTTCCCGGGAGTGCATTTCATCTACGAACCCACTGCGGCCCTCTTGTTCCGGGCGAGTTACAATAAAGCCATTAGCCGGCCAGGTACCGGAAACCTGCTTCCCGGCGGAACAGTCAATGAAGAGAATATGACAGTTGTTGTCGGAAATCCGGAATTGAAACCATACACGTCGGACAACTTCGAGGTATCCGCAGAGAGATACTTCGAGCCGATCGGGTTGCTCAGTGCCGGTGTTTTCTTGAAAGAGATTTCCAACTACTTCCGGTCGTTCGACGATTTTGTTGGAGCCGAGGGGATTGATGGCAACGGTCTATATGCGGGATTCCTTCGCAGCACTGCCCGTAATATTGGGAGTGCCCGGGTAAGAGGCTTCGAGCTTAGCTATCAGCAGCAGTTTCGGTTTCTGCCTGGTCTGTTGAGAAACCTCGGCGCGTTTGCCAATCTCTCGTATACTTCTTCGGTGGGCACTTTCGGTGCGGCGGTACCTTCTAACAAAATCATCGGGTTAACGCCGCGCGTTTTCAACGCCGGGATCTCGTATGTCGGGAACGGATGGGATGTCCGCCCGATGATAAACTGGCAGGACAAAACATATCGTGGAACTTCAGGAACAGTCGACTACGACACCGCCGCACGGGCAATGATCGATTTGAAAGTGCAATACCGCATTAGCCCCCGGTATAGTATAAACCTTAATGTCTCCAATCTGGGCAATGAAGCCGAGATCAAGTATATTTCCAGCGACGGTAGACTGCCACTGCTGCAATCAAAACCCGGAACCGCTTTCAATCTCGGCGCGACTGGAAGATTCTAGTCTATATGCCTGTCGCTTTGCTAGGCGCGAGGGCGGATTGCCGCCGCAATGGAATGGCGAGAAAACCTTTTACGCCGAAAGGCGAAGCGCCGGTGTCAACTCAACTCCGAAAAGGAGTTTCGTAAGGTATTCTTAGCATGACGAATCCAACTGCCACTGATTTCGGTCATTCGTATATTCGCAGGACGTTGGACACCTTGATTAAGCCACCCAAGACGGTGTCGCGGCCGCTGCCGATGACATTGAACCGTGTCCGCATGCCCATCGAAGCCATGGCTGTACTTATTCACCAAATCACCGGCGAGCAGGTGCGCTATGTGCTTGGGGCAGAGTGTCGCACGGAGCAGGTTTGGGTAAAGCGTGACATATGGCACGTCCCTAATGCGAGCATGTGCCTGATCGCAGGCGATAAGCATTGCCTCATTGAGAAGCATTGGGCCAGGGCGGATTTTGAAGCGACGCTATTTCCACCCACGCTGGGGGCGCAACCCGAACGCCAACTCATTGATCCGCATGAAGCGTTCGCAGGTTTTGCCGTGGATATGGCGCAGGTTCGCGCCATTGAACTTAATGGCACTGACGCGATCATGGGCGCGCTGGCCGGCAGGGGTACAGTCATTGCCCGCACCGAATACGCTGCAGGTGGGTACGCGATCACGCTTGAGTATCCGGTCAAGACCAGCAACTACAGCGAGCGCGAGCATTATTATCAGGTGGATACGGGGCCGATCCTGTTTCCGGAAGTGGCGGGAATCGAGAGCAAGGACACCCCTCCGATCATGGCTTGCAGGTTGGCGTATGTCGCGCACAACGACCCGAAATGGGCAGAGTTTCTCGTGTGTGTTCCAACGCCCGTGGCGGATAACCTCAAGGTGCATCACTACTCGCAAAGCGTGCGTGTCGAAGACGTGCGCAATCGCATGTTCAGCGTTGTTTGAAGTTCCCGCCGCACTTACTCCTATGAAGGCGCTCAACCCCCATTGTTTTGGACTGGCCGTTGGCCTCATGTTATTTGCCGTGGCCCCTGCCCGGTTCTGCGCCGCTCAATCCGCGGACGCAACCGATATTGGATCGCGGCGGGAATTGTTCGTCGACGGCGCATTGGTGGAACGGCTGACGGGAAAGGCCGAATTGCGCTTGCAGCAACCGCAGGCCAAGGGGATCGTGATGGTGCATGATGCGCCTTGGGAGGGCAGCGGCACCGGGTATCATAGCGTGTTTCGCGATGAGAAACTGTATCGCATGTATTACAGTGCCTGGCAGCTCAAGGTGACGCCAGGGATGGTTAACACAGGCGAACATCCACTGTTTTGTTGCTATGCAGAGAGCAAGGATGGCATCAACTGGACCAAGCCGGAATTGGGGCTGCATGAGTTCCGAGGGTCGAAGGCTAACAATATTGTCTTTGTCAGCGAGAAAGTTGGGAAGGCGATGTCCGAGCCGGGAGAGCCGTCGGTATTCAAAGACGAGAATCCTGCCGCTGCACGCGACGCACGCTATAAGGCAATCCTGCCCGCCAACTATCCGCCCGTCGATAAGCGCAGGGCATTGCTTGCGTTCAAATCGCCGGATGGTTTGCACTGGTCGCCGATGAGTGATTCCCCGATTATCACGGACGGGGCGTTTGATTCGCAGAACCTTGCTTTCTGGGACAGCACCCGCAACGAGTATCGAGCGTATTGGCGTTACTTCACCGGCGGCTTCATTGATGAGAACTACTGGAAGCCCGAAGGTCATCGCGCCATCCGCACGGCCACGTCGAAAGATTTTCTTCACTGGGAAAAACAAGCCGACCTTGCGTATGTGGACTCGCCGAGCGAGCAGCTCTACACCAGCCAGGTGAAGCCCTACCACCGCGCATCGCATCTGCTGATCGGCTTCCCCACGCGCTACATCGAGCGCGGTTGGTCCGACTCCATGCGGGCACTGCCGGAGCGGGAGCATCGCGAATGGCGCGCTCAAGCCAGCAAGCCGAGCGAGCGCTTTGGCGTCGCCATCACCGAGGGTCTGTTCATGGCGAGCCGCGATGGCGTGAATTTTAAGCGCTGGAACGAGGCATTTCTGCGGCCAGGCATTGAGCGTGAGGGCACCTGGGCTTATGGTAACCAATACATCGGCTGGCAGGTTGTTGAAACGGAATCCGCTCTCGAAGGCGCGCCCCATGAACTCTCGCTCTACGCCACCGAGAGTTACTGGACGGGCAACAGCAGCGTGCTCCGCCGCTACACGCTGCGTCTGGACGGGTTCGTTTCCGTGTATGCGCCGATGAGCGGCGGGGAGCTTGTGTCCAAGCCCTTGCGTTTCCAGGGCCGCAAACTCGCGCTCAATTTCGCGACGTCGGCTGCGGGAAGTATACAAGTGGAAATCCAAGATATGGCGGGGCACGCGATACCCGGGTTTGCGTTCGCAGACTGCCCGCCGCTTTTTGGCGACACGGTCGAGCGCGTCGTGACCTGGCACGAAGGCCGGAACTTGAGCGGGCTCTCGGGCCAGCCCGTGCGCCTGCGGATTCTGCTCAAGGACGCCGATGTGTACGCGTTCCAGTTTATCGACTAGTATATCGTTTCTTCGTGACCACCGCCAGTTCGGCCACGCCGGAATTGTCCGAATAAACTCCTCCCGGATCCGATCCCCCTGAAAATCCAGTTTCCTGTCAGTAATTCCCGTCTTTTGATGAACGTTCGTCTTTTCGCTGGCTGCCTCCTGTGGCCCGTTCTGTCCGGTCGGGCGGCCACGCCCCCGGCGCTTTCGCCCAGCCCCGGTGAACATATTGCGATCATGGGCAATACGCTGGCGGCGCGCATGCAGCACCACGGGTGGCTCGAGACGATGATCCACGCGCGGCTTCCGTCGCACCGGCTGGTGATGCGCAATCTCGCCTTCGCGGGCGACGAAGTGGCAGTGCGGGCCCGCTCGCAGAATTTTGGCCCGCCCGACGAGTGGCTGACGCGGGTTCAGGCCGGCACGATCCTCGCTTTTTTCGGATTCAACGAATCGTTCCGCGGCGCCGGAGGCCTGCCGGAGTTCACGGGGCAACTCGACCGGTTTCTGCGCGAGACACGCGCGAAGAATTTCAGCGGCATGGGCGCGCCCCGCATTGTGCTCTTTTCCCCGATCGCCAACGAAAAACACCCTGATCCGAACTTCGCCGTGCCGCCGGAAAACAATGCAAACCTCGCGCGCTACACGGCGGCGATGGCCGACGTCGCGCGGGACCGTGAAGGGGTGGTTTTTGTCGATCTGTTCTCGATCTCACAGCAGCTCTTTGCCGAGGCGGCGCAAGAAGGGGAGGCGCCACTGACATTCAACGGCATTCACCTCACCGAAGCCGGCGAAGCGAAACTCGCGGCGCGGATCTTTTCGGCGCTTTTCGGTGGAGCCACGCCACCGCCGATCGACCCGCAACTGCGGGCCGCGGTCAACGCCAAGAACGAGATGTGGCATGATCGCTATCACGCCGTCGATGGTTACAATGTCTACGGCGGTCGCTCCCAGGGCGCGTATTTCGCCGGGGAGGGCCGGCCGAAGGTTTCCAATTTTCAGGTGATCGGCGAGGAGTTGAGCCAGCGCGATGTCATGACGGCCAACGGCGATCTCCAAGTCTGGGGCGTGGCGCAGGGCCGCGACCTCACGAGCGAGAAAGCTCCGCTGCCGGCGGTCACAGCCGTCCCGACGAGCAAGCCGGGGACCAACCCCGACGGTTCTCACATCTTTCTGGAGGCTGAGGCGGCGATCGCGAAAATGGCCCTGCACGCGGGTCTCAAGGTGAACCTGTTTGCCAGCGAGGCGCAGTTCCCGGAGCTGTCCAAGCCCGTGCAGATGGCGTGGGACACCCGGGGCCGGCTGTGGGTCGCGGTGTGGCCAAACTATCCCTTCCGCACGCCCGAATCCAAGCAGGGCGACCGTCTCCTGATTTTGGAGGACACGGACGGCGACGGACGGGCCGACCGCTGCACGACGTTTCTCGACGACCTGAACTGTCCGACCGGTTTCCAATTTCACAAGGACGGCGTCCTCATCGTCCAGACGCCCGATCTCTGGTTCGTGCGCGACACGGACGGTGATGGTCGCGCCGATTGGAAGGAGCGCGTGCTGATGGGGCTCGACTCCGCGGATACGCACCACCAGGCCAACTCGCTCGCCTACGAGCCGGGCGGCGCAATCTATTTGAGCGATGGCGTCTTTCACCGCACCCAGGTGGAAACCGCGGGCGGTCCGGTCCGCAATATCGACGCGGCGATCTATCGCTATGAGCCGAATACGGGGAAATTCGAAACGTACGTGTCCTACGGTTTCGCGAATCCCCACGGGCGCTCGTTCGACCGCTGGGGCAACGATCTCATCACCGACGCGACGGGGAATCACACCTACTTCGGCGCCGCCTTCAGCAGCCACCTCGACTACCCGGCGAAGCACCCGCCATTGAAGGAATTCTGGCCGCGGCCCTCCCGGCCGTCCGCGGCGAGCACGATCCTTACGAGCCGCCACTTTCCGGATGACTTCCAGGGAAATTTCCTGAACGGCAACGTCATCCAGTTCCAGGGCATCTACCGCGTCAAAATCGAGGACGAGGGTTCCGGCCTTCTCGGCAAGCAACTGCCGGATTTCCTCTCGTCGGCCGATCCCAATTTCCGCCCGACCGGAATCAACGTGGGGCCGGACGGGGCGGTTTACGTGCTCGACTGGCAGAGTCCGATCATCGCGCACACGAACCTGAATCATCTGCGCGATCCGAATCGCGGGCGCGAATACGGACGGGTCTATCGCATCACGCATGAGGGTCGGGCGCTGCTCACGCCGCCGAAGATCCACGGCCAGCCGATCGGCGCACTGCTGGAAGTGCTGAAGGCGCCGGAGAACCACGTGCGGGAGCTGGCCAAGGTCGAACTCGGCCGGCACGAACCGGCGGCGGTGATTGCCGCCGTGAAAGATTGGATTGGCCGCCTCGATGCGAGGGATCCGGGTTATCAGCACCAGTTGATGGAGGCGCTTTGGGTCCACCAGTGGCAGAATGTGGTCGATTCGGCCCTGCTCGGGCGGATGCTCCGTTCGCCCGACGCCAACGCGCGGGCGGCGGCGACGCGCGTCCTGTGCTATTGGCGTGATCGCGTGCCGAATGGGCTTGGTTTGCTGAAAATTCAGGCAGGCGACGAGAACGCGCGCGTCCGCCTGCATGCCGTGCGGGCGGCGAGTTTCTTCCGCACCGGGGAAGCGGTTGAGGTGGCGCTGACAGCCGTCCGGCATCCGCTCGACTACTATCTCGATTACACGCTGGACGAGACGATCAAGCAGTTGAGGCCGCACTGGCGCAACCAACTGGACGACGGGAGCCCGCTGCTGGCCGCCGACCCCGGCCGAATTCGTTACCTGCTGCGCACGGTCGGCGCGGCCGATTTGCTGAAGCTGCCCCGGCGGCGGGAAGTGCTCGAGCGAATCCTGACGGTGCCGTCGGTGCCGGACACGGCCCGCGCGGAGGCCCTATCGGACTTGGCCCGCATCCGGGGCGCGAACGGGACCGAAATCATCCTCGGATTCCTGGAGGCCGGGGAAGAGATCGACCGGCCAGGTCTCGGCCGATTGCTGCTGGCCCAGCCGCGCGGCGATCTGCAGGCCGCCCGCGTGCGATTGTCGAGTCTGGCCACCAAAGGGCCGGGGCCGGGTCGCAGCTTCGGGTGGGCGGCGGGCGCGATCGCAGATGGCTCGTTTGCTGCGGTCTGGCGGCAGGCGGAGGGATCGCCGGAGACGCTGGTCAACCTGCTCGGCGGCGTGCCACTGGTGCCCGATCCCGTGTTGCGTGCGACGGCTTATCGGCGGCTCGTCCCGTTGCTCGGGGACGAGCCGGATCTGACGCGACCCAAGGGCGGGACATCAGCGACGCTCAAGGCGGCGATCCGGGCGGCCGTGAGCACGCGCCAGGAAACCGCGGCCCAGTTTCACCTTTTCCGCCGGCTGATTCTGCGCGGCGAGGAAATCCCAACGGCCGCGGACGCGTTGCGAGCGCTGCCCCGATCCAGTTGGTCGGCGGACGATGCGGGCAAACTGGCCGGGGCACTGGTCGCGTGGGGCAAGAAGATCCCGGCGAGCGGTCGCCGGGATCACAGTTACCTCGGGGCCGTGCAGGTCGCGGAGGAACTGATCGGAGGATTGCCCGCGGCGGAATCCGCGCCACTGCGGAAGGAACTGCAGGCCCTGCGCACGACGGTGTTTCTGGTTCGCGCGGTGCCGGAGGAGATGCGTTTCGATCCGCCGCGTCTTGTCGTGCAGGCCGGGAAGTCGTTCGTAATCGTCTTCGAGAATCCCGATGCGATGCCCCACAATCTTGTGATTGTGAAACCCGGTGCGCGCGAGCGCGTGGGCACGGCTGCGCTCCTGCTCGCGGCCGACCATCGCGATGGCCAAGGCCGCGCCTTTGTTCCCGAGTCGGCTGATGTGATTGCCGCCACCAAGTTGGTGGAGTCCGGACAAAAAGAATCGCTCTCGGTCATCGTGCCGTTGGCGGAGGGAGTCTACGAATACGTCTGCACTTTCCCGGGGCATTGGGTGACCATGTGGGGCCGGCTGGTGGTGACC
>JACQWK010000031.1 GCA_016209525.1 Verrucomicrobiota bacterium | reverse complement strand
GTTCGTCGGAGCCTTGAAGGAAGTGTTCGATTATTTCCCTGAGTTCCAGGGCTACACGCTGGTGCCCATCTTCGCCAGCATGGCGTTGAGCGCGGACCAAGTCCGACGGCTGACGCGCCTGAAAATCTACGCCATGGCTCTGGGCCAGCGGACCATGGAACTGTTGAACCTGGAGCAGGTCCGGGCGCGGAGGCCCCACGGGAAATGATCGGAAGTTCGGCGGTTTCCTGGCGATTCCGCTCCGGTCCACCTGCTTTTGACGCGGCGACACCGTGGCTTCTTCCGGATTGTTGAAGAGATTCGGCGGCAGTTCGACGTAGGCGCCGGTGCCGTCGAGGTCCAGGACGTGGTTGGTTCCAGACGGTTGAGAGTTCGGAGGTGAGGGTTGAGCGTCGAGGTCGGAGAATGGGCAGAACACCAACAAAGCGGCCAGCGGGGCCACTCGTAAAGCGACCCCTCGCTTCACCAGCTCAGGTTCGCGTCGCGGGCGATCGCCGCAGCCAGTCCAGACTTGAGGGCTTTGTTGCCGTGCATAGGAACCGTGATGATCTTGCGCTCGCCGGGTTTCCCAAAAATGTGGTGGCTGCCTTTGATTCGCTTGAGAGTCCAACCGGCTTCGACCAGCAGTCGGCAGATTTCGCGGCCAGAAATGGGCCTCATAGGCAAAGGTCGAGCACCTGGACTTCGGGGTCCGGTGATCGGCCCTCGGCGCGGAGCACTTCGAGGTAACCGGTAATGGCCTCGCGCAGGTTGGCCTGCAGTTCTTCGATCGTCTCACCCTCCGAATAGCAGCCGGGCAGCGAAGGAACCTCGCCCCAGTATCCGCCGTTCGGGTCAGGATGAACGACAATCTTGAAAACCATGCGGTGAGGTTATTCATAAAGTCTGATTTACTCAAGTGCCCTCGGAAACCTAAACTCAAGCGACGTCCGCAAGGTCGTGACCGGGCTAAGGAATCTTCGCTCTGGCTGCGCAGTTATCGATGGCCCCTTGGCCGGTTCCAGAGAGCACACCCGCTCGGCTCAGTTCGTGGCAAGTTTAGTCGTAAAACTGCGTCGCCGACGAAGCTGTCGCGAGAGGTTTGATGACGAATTCGCGTGCCTCCTGCCGCGCGATAATCTGTCCGGCGGACGCGGCTTGTTCGAATGGCGTGATCGACAGTGTCAGAAGAACCAGCGACTGCCAGGCATGTTTGAATACTTGACGATTGTTCGGTTTCATAGATTTTTCGGATTGGTTAGTTGAGCACTGAGCGTAAAGATGACTGAGCATTGTTCTCCGCGGCGCGTCGATCCACCATCGCTTCGTTTCGGCGCGGCCGGGGGTTGAGTGGCGGTTGGGTTTTGGGCGGGCGTGTTGGCCGCCGCCAAAGCCAGCGCCATCAGGGCAGGAAGGAGTGTTTTCATGAGGAGAGAGGGTTTGCGACCGAAGGATGGAAGTCGTCTCGGCGGATTCGGAGCGAGCCGGTTAAACGTTGGCAAACCGCCCACCGGCGCGTAAGCTGCGCGCTATGGAAGTAGAAGAACGGGTGGACCGCGTCGAAGTCGAGCTGGCACAATTCACGGCCCAATCGAAAGCCACGATTCGGCACATGGACGAGTTGATCGCGCGCTCGGACCAGAGACTGGCGGCTACGGAGCGCGTGATCGCGGAGCTGAAAGAAGACGCGCGCAAACATACGCTGGAAATGGCGCGCATTGCGGACCGCATCGGCCGGTTTGCCGAAGACATCGTGGGCCCGAACATTCCGCGTCTGGCCCGCGAGGTCTTCGGCATTGCCCAAGCCGAATTGCGCGTGCAGCGCATCGATAAGCCGAGCCGCAAGGACCCCAGCCAATGGCGCGAATTCGACTTCGTGATTACCGGTCACAACCAATTGATCATTACCGAAACCAAATCGACGGCGCGGGTGAAATACATTGATGAATTTGCCGAGAGCTTGAAGGACATTTTCGATTACTTCCCGGAATTTCAGGGCTACAAGGTCGTTCCCATTTTCGCGAGCATGGCGTTGAGCCCGGAATTTGTGCGGCGCTTGACCCGGCACAAAATCTACGCGCTGGCTTTGGGGGAACGGACCATGGAATTGCTCAACTTGGAGCAGGTGCGCACCCGCCGCGCGAACGGAAAATGATCGAAAATCCCGATCCAGCGTGCCCCTTCCCGGCCGTTCCAACTGGCCTCTTTGCCGCCCTTTAAGAAATTGGGATCGCCACGTGCGGAACGCTGTATTTCGCGCAGAGGGTATCATGATCTTCCCCTTATGCAACGGGTGTGCCAACGCGTGCGTCCAATAGCGGCGCGAATCTGAGACCGCAAGAATGGGAACGCTCAGGCCTTTGTTTGCCGGCAACTTAGGAGTGTTGCGGCCACAGGCGAAAATCTTCGCCGGCTTGCCGCAGCGCGGTCACTCTTTGCGCAATCACTCCGCAGAGCCGCCGCTCTCTGCGGAGTCTATGCGCAACACCGTCACAACGCCCAGAGCTCGCTAGATGTCTCCAGCCGCGTGACCGGAGGCGCGCCGCAAGACGAACGGGGAGTTCTTGGACTGGCGTTTCACCGGGGTTATGCGACGAATCGGCATTTCTACGTCTTCTACACCACCGGCGCGGGCGGCGCCGCCGACCGTTTATCGCGCTTCGAAACTTCCCCGGAAAATCCCAATCGCGCGCAGCCGGCTTCGGAGATGGTCTTGATCAATCAACGCGACGAGGCCGGCAATCACAACGGAGGCGACCTGCATTTCGGGCCCGACGGTTACCTCTATGTGTCGCTCGGCGACGAAGGCGGCGGCAACGATCAGTACGGGAACAGCCAGCGCATTGACCGTGATTTTTTCGCGGGAATTCTGCGCATCGATGTGGACAAACGACCCGGCAGCCTGCCTCCGAATCCGCACGCCGCCTCCACCACAAACTACGCGATTCCGCCGGACAATCCATTTGTCGGCGCGACGAATTTCCTCGGGCGGCTGGTGAATTCGACCAACGTTCGCACCGAGTTTTACGCCGTCGGCCTGCGGAACCCATGGCGCATGTCCTTTGATCTCCCGACGGGCCGCCTCTACGCGGGCGACGTGGGCCAGGACCGCCGGGAGGAAATCGACCTCATCGTCAAGGGCGGCAATTACGGCTGGAACTATCGCGAAGGAATCATGGCCGGATCTCGAGCGGCGCCATCCGGCTTTTCTGCAATCAATCCGATCCTCGACTATCCGCACAGCCTGGGCGTCTCCGTGACCGGCGGTCTCGTTTACCGGGGCAACCGTTTTTCCCAGCTCTATGGGCGCTACATTTTTGCCGACTACAGCAGCGGGAACATCTGGGGTTTGCTCCACGACGGCAGCGGCTCTACGAACCTCCTTCGACTCACCGTGGATCGTGACATCGTGGCGTTTGGTACGGATCCGTCCAACGGCGACGTGCTCCTGGCGGACGTGGGAGAGGACGTCCTCAAACGCCTGGTCTATAGCACCAATTCCACCGGTGCGCCGCTGCCGCTGCTGCTCTCAGACACCGGCGCGTTCTCGGACTTGGCGGCGCTGGCGGTGCAGCCGGGCATCGTGCCTTACGAGCTCAACGTGCCGTTCTGGTCGGACAACGCGCACAAACGCCGCTGGTTTTCCGTGCCCGATCCGGCGCAAAAAATCAGCTTTAGCCGCGAAGGCAATTGGTCGTTTCCATCCGGCACGGTTTGGATCAAGCACTTTGAATTGGAACTCACCAACGGCGTGCCGGCGTCTGCGCGGCGGCTCGAAACGCGCTTCCTGGTGCGGAACAAAGATGGAGTTTACGGGATCACCTATCGTTGGGACGAATCGCAGCAGGACGCGAGATTGGTTCCTGAAGACGGCTTGGACGAAGCCATTGTCATCCGTGTGGGCGGCCTGCTGCGGACGCAGGTCTGGCATTTTCCTAGCCGCAGCGAATGCCTGGCTTGCCACACACCAGTGGCCGGTCATGCGCTTGGCTTCAAGACAGCGCAGTTGAATCGCGATTCCATCTATGCCGGAGGCGCCTTGAACCAAATTCGCGCCCTGAGCGGCGCCGGATACTTCGAGGGAGAACTTACCGGATTTAACCTTCTGCCCGCTCTCTCCCATTCGAGCGACGACGGGGCAAGCCTGGAGTATCGCGTGCGCTCCTACCTGGCGGTGAACTGCTCGCAATGCCATCAGCCGGGCGGCTCCGCCTTGGGCCACTGGGATGCACGGTTGACCACCCCTGCATCGGAATCCGGCCTGATTCATGGAATTCTCGTGAATGATCGAGGCGATCCGATGAACCGCGTCGTCACTCCGGGATCGCTGGATCGATCCGCTCTGCTGCAACGGATTTCGGTTCGCGGCCCAGGCCAAATGCCGCCGCTCGCTTCGAGCGTGCTGGACACTGAAGCGATCGCTTTGTTGAGCGCCTGGATTACCAACGACCTGCCGGCCTACCAAAGTTTCGCGGACTGGCAGCGAACCCACTTCGAGTCCAATGATGCCCCCGGCACGGCGGCCGCCGAAGATCCGGACGGGGACGGGGCAGCCAATTACCAAGAGTACCTGACGGGCACGAATCCGCTCGTGCGGTCCGACAGGTGGAGCGTCTCGGTTCAGCGCGCCGGCGACCGCGTGCGGCTTTCGTTTCCGCGCGTGGCTAATCGCGGCTTCGAAGTGCATTTCACGACCGACCTGTCGGATCCGGCTTCCTGGCGGCCCTTGGACATTGCCGGCAACCGCCCTCATTTCCCCGCCACGAGTTCGACGGCGGTGCTTGAAGATTCCATTCCCGATTCACTCGCGAAGTACTATCGCGTTCGGGTGTTCGAGCCTTGAGCTGCAAAGCGAGGTTGATACGCGACCGAGGAGACCTGAACTGGTCGATCGCCAGTCTGGCCAGCCAGAGGCGCCCTTCGTGCAACTCTCACACTTTGCAAAGTGTGGAATTATTGCCTGTTCTTTCGTCACCCAATGC
Organism: Verrucomicrobiota bacterium; assembly: GCA_016209525.1. Lineage (GTDB taxonomy): Bacteria > Verrucomicrobiota > Verrucomicrobiia > Limisphaerales > SIBE01 > VHCZ01. The sequence goes on along the minus strand of JACQWK010000031.1, from coordinate 8,481 downwards.
AGCTCCTGGCGTGGACGGTGCATCCCTGAGTCTATGGTAACGCCGGCCTTCCGGCCGCCAAGTTACGGCGTCTCCTGGCCTCGCGGTGCACGGGACAAGACTGGCTTGGAACCTGCCAACAGGAATGTCGGCGTTACGCGGCGTCAAATATCCCCGGTCGGTACCAGCGGGGCCGTGTTAGGGGGCAAGACAGAATTCTTCGCCTTGTAGCGCAGACTTGAAGTCTGCCGTATCGCAGAATTGCATTCTGCGGCGCGACCGACAAGTTCCAGCGGGCAGCAATTCTCATTTTGGCAACGGGCGGGGTTCGTGACCGTAAGGCGGACACTCCTGTCCGCACATCTTCGGAAGTCTTGCGGACAAGAGTGTCCGCGTTACGGCCAAAATGAGAATTGCTGTCCAGCGGGCGGGGACGATTCGGCGCGCTGCCGATTGCAAATCGGCGATACCGCAGACTTCAAGTCTGCGCTACGAAGAATTCTGTCTGGCGCCTGTGCCGCGATATTCGATTGGACAAAGCCGGCGTGCATCTGATCATTTCGACCGTGACGCGAGATTCTACAACCGCGAGTTGTTGACACGGCTTCCCATGGATCGGAACTATCTAGGGATCGAGATCGGGGGCACGAAACTCCAATTGGTGATGGGCACCGGCTCCGGCGGCATCCTCCGGCGCTGGCGCTATTCGGTGGCTCGACAGGAAGGTGGAGCGGGTATCCGACGGCAGATCGAAGCGACTTTGCCCGGCATCGTCGCGGGCTCGACGATCCGAGGCGTTGGGGTCGGATTCGGCGGTCCCGTTGATTGGAGGACTGGGCAAATCTGTTGCTCACATCAGATCGAAGGATGGGCTGATTTCGGTCTGGCCGCTTGGCTGCGTTCACTCGCGCAAGCGCCCGTCCAGATCGATAACGACGCCAACGTCGGAGCCTTGGGCGAAGCGTTGTGCGGCGCCGGCAAAGGCTTGAGTCCAGTATTCTACGTCACGCTGGGCAGCGGCGTGGGCGGAGGTTTGGTGGTGGATGGACAAATTTATCACGGCGCCGTGCCGGGCGAGTCCGAGATTGGCCATGTCCGCCTGGATCGAGCAGGTACGACTGTGGAATCGCGTTGTTCGGGCTGGGCGGTGGACGCGAAAATCCGAACATTGATCGACCGAAAACCCGATTGTCTCGTCGGCCGCTTGGCAGGAAGTGTTCGCGGCGGTGAGGCCAAGCAACTCGGAAAGGCGCTCGCGAATGGCGACGAATTAGCGCGTGAAATCCTCGCGGAGACTGCGGAGGATATGGCATTTGCCTTTTCACACGTGGTCCATCTCTCTCACCCAGTGATCATCGTCATTGGCGGCGGACTATCGCTGGTGGGCGAACCGCTTCGTGCCGCGGTCGCAGAGGCAATGAAGCGATTCACCATGGAAGCCTTCGCTCCCGGACCGACAATCGCTCTGGCCGCCCTCGGGGAAGACTCCGTGCCCGTCGGCGCACTGATGCTGGCTCACCAAAGGCTGGCGACCTGACACCAGCGGTTGGGTCCGCGAATAACGCGAATGGACGCGAATCAGCCTCCGGGATAAAGGATTGTCATTCACTCTGGCTGTTTGCCATAGTGGCCGGACATGAACGACTGGATTCAGGATTATTTGAACGCCCAGAAAGCAGCCGTGGATTCAATCCCCGTGGAATCGGTCGCCAGCTTGATCCGAATTCTGCAGAAGGCGGTTCGGGAAGACCGGCAAATCTTTGTGTTTGGAAACGGAGGCAGCGCCGCCAACGCCTCCCATTTCGCCACGGATCTTGGAAAAGGGTCCTCCGACAAGATCGGGAGGCGCTTCCGCGTGCTGTCCTTGAATGACAATGTGAGCTGGATGACGGCCCTGGGCAACGATTACGCCTACGAAGACATTTTTGTCCGGCAACTGGAAAACTACGCCCGCCCCGGCGACGTGGCGCTCGCCCTCAGCGTGAGCGGTAATTCTCCCAACGTTGTGAAGGCGGTGGATTGGGCGTCGAAAAATGGACTGGCCACGATCGCTTTGGTGGGCAAGAAGCGCGGGCGCCTCGCGCAACTCGCACAGCACGCGATAGTGATTGACTCGGAGCATTACGGCCGCGCCGAAGATTGTCACATGCACATCTGCCACCTGCTCTGCTACGCCTTCATGGAGCATCCGGAGTGGGCAGGGACGTAAGGCCTCGGTCTTGCCCGGCGTAGCGCAGATTTTCACTCTATCAGTCTTTCTCGAAATCGTCGCAAGCCGCGAAGATTTGTTGGTGGGGCGAGACTCCCTCGATCCCTGACTTCTTTGCCAGTAAGGATTCCAGGGCTCGACTGAGTCTCGCCCCACCCAGTTTGGCTGCGGCTCCGCCGCGCTGCGTTGTATCGCCGAGTCACACTCGGCTGGGCGTTCACCAGTCACGAGACCGACACACAGGGCGTCGGGTTCCGCCGACCCACAGCAGAGCCAGGCTCGTCAACCGCACCCACGTCGTAGGTTCCGGGATGGGCGAGGCAATGAGTGAATCGAAGGTAATCGCGACGACCCCAGGCCCATTACGTGGAATTCGTGTGTTTAGCGGCGCGGGTTTTCGCACCAGACGACGTTGTTGCTCGCGCGGCCGGCGATCACTAGATCAAGGTCGCCGTCTCGATCCATGTCGAAGGCGCGGATGTCGTAAGCCTCCTGGTCGGTGGCGACGAGATGATTCGTGAACTTCCCCTTGCCGTCGTTTTCAAACCACCAAGCCTGCTTGTCGCCGTAGGCGCAAGTGGCGGCGTCGAGGTCCCCGTCGGCATCCATGTCCAGAACCATCAGGGAATGGGGTTCCTTGAGCGTCGCATGAATCACGTGCTCGCGCCAGGAAGGGGCCTCGAACCAGATGACTCCATTGCCATGGCCGCGGCTCGCGATGAAATCAGTCTTCCCGTCGTTGTTGACATCGCCCGGATGAATGTTGGTCGCGCCAATTTGTTTCTCCGCGATGACGTGTTTCTTCCACGGTTTCGTGGGGTCTTCAGGCGCTTCCCACCAGGCGAAGTAGTTTCCGACCGGCGCAGGGCTTCCCTTAGCTCCCGTCCCAATGTCCGGACGTCCATCGCCGTTGACATCTCCGAAGCCGAGGTAATGCGTGAGGCCAGGGGCATCTTTGACCGCGAAGGCGTGGACATGCCAACTATCGGCCGTGCGCGGGTTTTTCGGCACGGGAAGCCAGGCGAGCGATTCGGGGTAAGGCGTGTCAATGGGTTGAGCGCTGTTTGCGATGAGATCGATCCGTCCGTCGCGATCGACGTCGCCCTTGAACAAGCCATGAATTCCATTGAGTTCCTTGCTGACGACGCGCAACGGCCATGGATCCGTCATTGGGTGATCGGGCTGCTCGAGCCAAACAATCAAGCCCGGTTGATAGCGGGCGCCAATGAAATCCAGATCCCCATCTCCGTCCACGTCGAAAGTCTCGCTGTGGATGAAATCATGGCCGGGAGAAGCAGCAAGGACGATTTCCTTCCAATCGGGTCCGACAAGAAGCCGGGTCTTGTTCCCGCTGTTCGCGATGATGTCGGGCCGTCCGTCCTTGGTGAAATCGCCGGCTACCGCGGTCATGCATGGGAAACCTTGGTGAACGGCATGCTTCTTCCAAGGGCCTTCGGCGGCGTCTGTCTGAATAAACCAAAGCGGAAGGACGACCGCGGTTGCAAGTGTGAAGCAGGGCCGGACGCGGCAGAGCGAGGTGGAGTTGAACATGAATGGGACTTAAGCGCAGGCGCGAATTTGCGTCAACCCAGAGAACCGGTGGCGCAGCGGTTCCATTTGACGCGAGGAAGGCTTGGTCCGGAAAGTTTACGAACCGGAGCGCCGAACTCCGATTCGGCGCGAAGGCTCGGCGTCACCGAAACGCGCCGGGTCGCAGACCGGCGCTCCGGACGCCAGACTCATGGTCCGCGCGCACGGCTCGAAGGCCGTGGAGGCTCTCCATGAACCGACGGTTCGTAGCGCAGATTTTCAATCTGCCGTATCGCCGATTTGCAATCGGCAGGGCGGCGGAAAACTCCGGCGCCTTGGACTTGGCCGACGCGCCGCAGAATACAATTCTGCGATACGGCAGATTACAAATCTGCGCTACGCCAAGCTGTCTGCGGTTCATGGTCCAAATGCGCGCCAATTTTGGCTCGGAGGCTTCCCCTCAACCCCGCAGCGGCGCACTTGCGTGCGCTCTATTTCTTGATCAGAGCCGACTCACGTCCGCTGCTACGGTTCACGGTCGCAAGGTGCGCCCTTTGCGCGCGGAGGCGGCAGGTGAACCTCAAGAGGCGCCGCTCACTGCGGCTGCACCTTCAGTCTGAAAAACATCGATGGGCTCGATCCGTTGGGAAACGCCGAGGTGCTGCGAAACGATTCCGTGACGGTACCATCTTGATTCGGCCGCGAACCGATCAAGGTCAACGTCGAATCCGCCGAGCCCCACGTTCGCAGGTCTTTGCTCAATTCGAGCGCAAATGCCACGCCGCGCGCAGTTGGCCTTCGCCGGAAACTCAAGGTGAGATAATCGGCTGTGACACCGTTGACCTCGATCGGCGTGATCGATGCCGCTGGGGGGAAACCGGAACCAGGATTCTCTGGGTCCGATCCGGTGGCAAACTCGAACAGGTCGGTGAGCCCATCGCCGTCGGTGTCCTTCACGGGATCGCCGGCGAAGACGTCGGAACCGCTGCCGGACTCGCCGGGAGTTCCCCCGGTCCTCACGCTCACAATCCATCGTGGCGGATCGGCGGGTTTAGGGTTTGTGGCGGGCTCCTTGAGCACCAGACTTCGGCCGCCTCCATCCCCCACGGCAGGCCAGGGCGCGTCGTCGTCGTAGCGGAAGTCCTGGAGGACGCTGCCATCGGCAGCCTGGATCGAGAGGGTTTCCCCGCCATTGTCGAGGCGTCCCCGAAACTGTCCGGCGATCTTCCAGTTTGGAACCTGCGGATAGCGGATCGAGAAGGCTCGCTTGTCCGCCACCAGTACCACCGATTCTCCAGGCTTTAACAGTCTGACGGACGGAGGCACGAAGCCAAAATCGAAATCAATTCCGGACACGAATTTTACGCCGGACAGATCGACGGCCTGTTTGGCAATGCTGCGCAGTTCAAGAAACTCGAACGCACCCGCATCGAGCAGCCCCGCGGTGATCTCGGATGGAGTTGGAGGGGCTGGACGATACATGATTTCTGAGACGACCAAATTCGCGGCGCTGGCCGGCACTGCGTTGTAAAGGAAGGTGGCGAAGGCCAGCGGCGACCACTGTCGATTCAGGTAAAGGCGAGCATTCACCGTGACGGACGACTCAATCATGAGCGGCGCCGAATACTTGTGAGCCAGGATGCTGATTTCCCCGCCCGGAAGTCTCGGATCAGAATTGTCCAAGGTGAAATAGATTTCCCCTTCCGCATATTGGTTGGCCGGCGATTCGCGGCGATACGGTTCCAAGGTGAGCCGCGTCGCCGTCGAGATCGGTCCCCCCTCATGGCTCAACACCGGAGGACGATAGACCACTCTTCCGATCCGCATGCTCTGGTCGTCCAGCCATTCCAGGCGCGGGATGATCCAATTCTTCATGTAATCCACCTCCGCTTGCCAGGTTCGAATCTTGGTTTCGGCGGGGGGGTTGGGCCAGTCTCGGCTGCCGAGGCGCGGCCATTTCCTGAAATGACGAGCGACAGGGTTTTGGATTTCGGCCGGTGCGCGATTGCTGACGGCGCCGGTATAGCCGTCCAGGAGCGTGGCCATGTGGCCGTCGATGGTGCGCAGCACGGCCTCATTGGCCAGGATCGTGCGGCGCATTTGCCAGTACCGATCCCAATGCGCGAGTTTGTAATCGGGATCGGCGTGCAGCCGGGGATACCAAAGTTGCCCGACGCCATTGGCGTTATCGTAAAGCCAGCCCGTCGCGCGGTCGCCCGTCGCGTAATCGGCATTTCCGAGCGAGATGTTGAAATCCCAGAGCGGCCCCGCGCGCAGGCGGCCCGCGCGATCCTTGTGGAAGTAAGTGCTGAAGACGTAGCCATCGACTTGTTTGGAAATCTCCAGCAGCCACTGCGCGTCGATGAACGTGTCCGTGTCAATGTAAGCCCGATATCCGTTGGTGAGGTTTCTGAAATTCGTGCCGTTGAGCGCAGTCTCGAAGGCGTTGACGTAATTTCGGATGTATCCCAGTTGCGGCGCATTCAAGCGGTCCGGATCAAAGCTCTGGAGCGGAATGCCAAACCGGGCGGTCGTCCAGTTGCTCTTCAATGTGTCATCCTTGTCCTTGCGGATGATGTAGCCGCCGGTGATCAGCTCCGGATCGATCGTCTTGTCGTTGAGGTTCTCGATCGGCACGCGGTCCTTGCCTCGTTTGAGTTTCTCAGTGAGAAGGTAAATCCCGCGGTAGCTGCTGTACCCGACCTGCCCCGAAGCCGGCCTGGTCTGATTGAAGAACAGCTCGACGAACCGGCTCCGCACCGACGTGCCGTCCTCGCCCCGGAGCGCAATCATCCAGTCGAAAACGAGTTTGTTCCTCATCAGGGTCTTCTCGCTCCACGGTCCGATCAGCGCCCAATCGGAGTCAGCCGGCATCCCGAGCAAGCCGGCGTCGCGGTCCTTCGCCGCATCATCCCACAACTCCAGGGAGTAACTGCGTTGGTCAAAGCCGGCCGAACTTTCGCCGCGGACATGCACGCCCGCCGGACCGGCGTATTCCGGAGGCGTCATCAGGCTGGCCCTTCGGCTTTTGGGATCGGGTTGGATCACCATCGCGTAGCTCGGTCGAAACGGGCGAGAGCCGCCGGTCGAGCCATCGACATTCACTCCAAAGCTGTCGAGAAAAATGAGCGGCAGATTTGAATCAAAAACTTTTCCCGTGCCGGCGTAGTTCGTGAGCGTGGCATCCATCATCACAAAGGTCCGGCTGCTCGTGCGGCCAAGAAGGTGGCCCGACGCATAGACGCGAGCTTTCACGGTGGTGAATAGATTGATAGGGATCGGATTGGTGAAAACCGCCGAGGCAGGCCCTGGCTCGGTCCTGTCCAGCGTGTAATGGATCTTAGCGCCCGGTGAACTCGGCGCGGCCAGCATCAACGTGAGAGGCGCGCTGATGAAGCCGCCCGGATGGGAGAATTCCACTTCCGGACTGAGCGAGGCCGGGGCAGGGTCTTGCGTGTTTACGGTTCCCGGAGACGCGGGGTACATGTATCCGCGGCTGCGTTCGGCGCCTTTCTCTCCATAGGCGACATTCTTTTCCTGAGGACCGTACTCATACGCGCTGGCGATGCTTTTCCCATCGGGGCGCACCAGAGCGAGGTAGCCCCCGTTCTTCCCCAGCGTGAAACCCGCGTGCAAAAAGCTCGTCGCCGAGAGCGAGCGACTCCGGCCCGAGGCGAAGACGACCTGGTAATTGTATGGGCTCAGCGTCAGGCTGGGGATTTTCCATTTCGCCAAGTTGTCCTTGGAATCGGTGAGATACCAGCCGGTGAGATCGGCCGACGCGGCCGATCCGTTGAACAGCTCGATCCAGCCGGATTTATCCGCGAATTCATCTTCGAATTCGCTGTTGTTGGCGACGAACTCCGAGATGATCGGCCCGCCCGTTTCAATCACGGGAAGCGCTTGGGTTGTGGCTCGAAGATTGTCGATGGAAACGTTCATGCCCGCGGACGTTGTCCTCGCAGTGAACGCGAAGACGTGTCCCACGCCGGGCGCAAAGCCTGGTGTCGGAAGATCCGCACACATCACTTTCCCCTCATACGTGACATCCAAGCCAAACGAGTCCCAATGAATGGCGACCGCACGGCTCGCCGCGTCGAACACAAACGACCAGGGAACGTCTTTGAGGCTCACGTCGCCGATGAAGACCTCGATCGAAGGCGGATCGTTGCCGTTGTCAAAAGTGTCAAAGGCAATCGTCAAACCGCCCTGCAACGGCGCGAAGCCGCCTTCACCGGTGCCATTGTCGTTTGGGATGCGTCCAAAATTGACCGACCAGCCTTCGCTTGGGGACGCTGCCGATTGGCTGTCCATGACCACGGTGAATTTGAGATCAAAGCTCTTGATGACGTTGCCAGGGTCTAGGTCCGGGAGCTTGAATGAGCCGATTGCGTTGAGCATCGCGTTGTCCGTCAGGCGCAATGCCCCTCCATAGACGCCCGCCACCGGCGCCCCGGTGCCGGTTTTTGCATCCGAGCCGATCACGGAGCCGTCACCGAGATCGACGATGCCATCTGAGAAGTCGAATGATTGCGTGGCGTTGCCGGCAGGGTAACTGGCCGCCAGGATGATTTGGGCTGGAAAAAGCCAAGAAATCGTCGAGAGGAGCAAACGAGCAAAGCGCATAATCTGGTCCGGTCTGGAATCTCTGTGCTGCGCGGCAGAATAGAGAATGGTGGTTCGGAGAGAAAGAGAAATGCTGCGGAATCCCATCCGAGCGCATCTTGACACTGTCACCGTTGTTTTCTCCCTCTCCCACGACG
>JACQWK010000319.1 GCA_016209525.1 Verrucomicrobiota bacterium | reverse complement strand
TCCGTGACGATGGACGGCCAGCAGATCGCCAGCGCGCAGTCGGCCGGCACGGGGCGGCAGTTCGAATTCGAGACGATCTCTTTGGGCAATGTCGAAACCATTGAAGTAACCAAGGCGCCAACGCCGGACATGGATGGGGCGTCAATCGGCGGGAGCGTAAACCTGGTGACCAAGAGCGCGTTCGATCGTGCCGGGGGCCGGCTTATCACGTTCGGCGCCGGCTTCACCAGCCAGCCCGTATACACCGGCTACGCCGGCAAGTGGAAGCAGCCGATCAAGGGGTTCGGGCCCTCGGTGAATTTCAGCTACCAGGATATCATCGGCGAGAAACGCAATATCGGCATCACGCTGACCGGCCTGATGCACAGCCAGTCTGCCGGTAGCATGATTATCTCAAGTTCGTTTGAACGCAAAGACGCTCCTGGGCCGGTTTACAATTACGCAACGTCCCGGGTGGCGGGTATTGGGACGCGCTCCCGGATCGCGACCGGGCTGAAGCTGGACTATCGGTGGAGCGATCAGACCACGATCTCAGTCAACACGTCCTATAACTTCTTCCACGAAAACAATGACGGGCGGACGCATGCTCTCGCCAACATCGGTCTGCCGACCGCGGCCGTTCCAAACGTGCTGGCCACGGTTGACGGGGCCGGCAACCGCATCGGCGGCGGTTTTATCAATCCGAACTACTCGAATGCTTTCACGCGCTTGTATGCGAATCCCAGCGCCACGAGCATCATCACGTTGGGGTCAAATGACAAGTCGGGCCGCACCCTTCTGTTTTCGCCGGTCGTGAGGCACCGGTTCCCGGGCTTGAGCATCGACTACAGCGTGAGCTATTCTAATTCAGCCACCTACTACGACGTTTCCCATAACAACGAAAAATACGACTCGAGGCCCAAAGGGGACGTAACCTATCGGCTCGCGAACATCGGTTACAGTCTTGACCGCTCAAGGGATCCGATTTGGCCGACGATCGTGCAGACGGAGGGTCCGGACATGAGTAACCTGGCCAACTATGGCACGCTGCTGCTCTCCCAGACAGACCGGCGCGGCTTCGACACGGTGCTGAATGCGAAGTTTGACCTGAAAAGGGAGCTCCCGTTGACCCTGTCAACCTACGTCAAGGCGGGCTTCACGGTCCAGAGGCAGAAACGCAAGCTCTGGAACGATCCCCGGCGCTACAACTACACGGGACCGGATGGCGTTTTGAACACAAGCGATGACAACGCCGACTTGCGTCAGTTCTTGTGGGATCCCTATCCCTCCACGGATGATCAAGATCAAGTCTTCAAGAACCGTGGCGGTATGCCGCCGTGGATGAACCCGTATGGGGTGGCTCGCCATCAGAAACTCTACCCCGAACTCTGGCGAGAAGACATGGCCTTCACCTCGGGCAAGCTTACGAGCCTGTTGATGATGGAGGAGACGATTTCCGCCGCCTACGCCATGGGCAATGTGCGCCTGGGCAGGGCGTCATTGCTGACCGGCGTGCGCTTCGAGGACACCCGTGACGAGGGCGAAGGCCCATTGAGCCGGCTCTCGCCGGCCGAGGCCGCGCGCCGGGCGGCCTGGGTCGGACCGGTGACGGATCCGGAACAGCGGCGCCGCAACCTCGAGCAATTTGGCAGTCGGTACACCAATGAAGGCCAGTACCAGTTTTTTTTGCCCGGCGTGCATTTGAAGTATGAACCGCTCGACGGCTTGGTGACGCGGCTGAGCTGGTCGACCGGCGTTGGCCGACCGGCCTTCGGCTCAATCATCCCGAACACGGTGATCAACGACACGGCCCAGTCGGTCACGGTGACCAACCCGGAGCTGAAGCCGCAATACGGGAAGAACTGGGATCTGACCGCGGAGTATTACTTCAAGCCGCAGGGCATGATCTCGATCGGTGCGTTCCGGAAGAACATCACGGATTATATTGCGTCGAACAACAGCCGGTTTGTCGAGGCCGGCCAGGATAACGGTTTCGATGGCCAGTACGTCGGCTACCGCATCATCACCAGTGTCAATGACGGCTACGCCAAGATTGAAGGTCTCGAATTCAGCTACCAGCAGCAGCTGACCTTCCTGCCCGGCTGGTCGAGGGGCTTTGGGCTTTATGCCAACTACACGAAGCTTAGGACCGAGGGGAGAAATTCCGCTTTCACAACTGGCCCGAGCAGCAGCGCCGGCGGCACGCTGGCGGGTTTCCTCGATACGACCGGCAACATTGGTCTTGGCTACCGCGGATTCGGCTTCGACCTGCGGCTGCAAACCGTCTATCGGGGCAAGTATCTCCGGGCCAACAGCACCGTCGCGGCTCTCGTGCAGTGGCAGGAGCCAAAATGGACGTGGAACTGGAAGTCGCGCTATAATCTCTCGAAAAGCCTCGGCGTTTTCCTCGACTTGGAAAACATGTTCGAAGTGCCGCTCGACCGCGTTTACGCCGCTTATCCGGAGCGGGTCATCAGCTACCGCACGTTCCACACCAAGATTGTGGGCGGAATCACCGGACGGTTCTAATCCTGCAGTACTGGTTATGGTTCGATTCGCATCAGTAAGGCCCGGCGGCAGAGCCGGGTTTCGTCGCTTTATGAAAATCATACGCTTCGGTGGGTTCTTGTTGGCCAGCGCGCTCCTTGTTATTCCGGCCGCGGTTGCGGCCGAGAAGCCGGAAGCACTACGCTGGAAGGCTGGCGCGGCCGCGGCCGACATCACGCCGGAAGGGCCGGTCTGGATGGCCGGCTATGGGAACCGGACAAAACCGAGCGAAACAGTGGCGCAACGAATTTTCGCCAAGGCGCTCGCCCTCGAGAATGCCTTGAACTCGCGGGTGGTCATCGTGACCTTGGATTTGTCCGAAGTGCCGTTGCAAATGCGAGAAGCCGTGGAGCGGCAGGTGGGCGAGCGGTACGGCCTGCCGCCGGGCGCCATTCTGCCGAACTGCTCCCACACGCATTCCGGGCCTTCCACGACGGATTGGGGAGTGAGATTCATCCGCGGCGAGCTTGCGGATCCGTTATATATAGAGAAGGCGGCTGCTTATGGAAAAATGGTGGAGGGGAAAATCGTCGAAGCGATCGGAGAGGCCATTTCGCGGAGCAGTCCTGCGAACCTTCACTATACTCGCGCGCGCGCCGGTTTTGCCATGAACCGGCGGCTGCGAAATGGGCACGTAATCCAGAATAGTCCGAATCCGGAGGGGCCGGTCGATCACGACGTCCCGGTATTGCGGGTCACGGCGCCGGACGGAAGCCTGAAGGCCATTCTTTTTGGGTATGCCTGTCACAACACGGGCTCGGGAACGTACGCGATCAACGGAGATTATGCCGGCTACGCCCAAGCGTACTTGGAACAGGCGCATCCTGGGACGGTCGCACTCTTTATGCTGGGAGCCGGTGGGGACCAAAATCCCTATCCGCGGGGCACGCTGGAGTTGGTGGCGCAGCACGGCCGGACCCTGGCGAACGCGGTCGAGGCAGCGCTCAGTGTGACCGTGCAGCGTCCGGTGAACGGTCCGTTGCGGAGCGCCATCGGGTATGCCACGATCGACTACGCCGTCCCCAGCCGGGCGGAGTTGGAGCTGCAAACCCGCTCGCGCAACAACGCGGAGAAAGCGCGAGGCGCGTCGCTGCTGAAGAAGCTCGAGGCCGACGGCAAGCTTTCCGCTAGTTATCTCTGCCCCGTACAGGTCGTCCAGTTCGGAGTCGATTTGACCTTGATCGCCATCGGTGGAGAAACAACGGTCGACTATTCGCTTCGGCTCAAGCAGGAACTCGGGCATGGTCCGGCGGCCGTCTGGGTTGCCGGCTATTCCAACGACGTTTTCGGCTACATGGGAAGCCGGCGGGTCATTATTGAAGGAGGTTACGAAGGTTATTCGTCCAACGTCAGCTATGGCGATCGACACCCCGGGCCCTTCACGACCACCACGGAGGAACGGGTCGTTGAAAAGGTCTATGAGCTGATTCGGGCCATAAACCATTGAGGTCCCGAAGATGAAAACACTGACTCTTGCTTGCGCGCGCGTGTTTGCCGCCGGCCTTGCGATCGCCGCCAACGGCGCAGCGGGTTTGAAGGCTCAAATCGGAGACCTGCCCAACGAGGTCCAGGCGCCCCCCAGCGCCGATTTGAATATTCCCCCGGCGCCATTGCTCTCGGGGGAACAGGCGCTCGGCACCTTCGTCGTCCCGCCGGGCTTCCGCGTCGAGCTGGTTGCCGCCGAACCGCTGGTGCGCGATCCGGTGATGATAAAATTTGACACGCGTGGACGGCTTTGGGTGGCGGAACTCGAATCCTACAATATAGAGATCGTCACCCTGCTGCCCGTTTACCTCGAGAAAGGACAAAGGCCGCCCAACCCGGTGGGCAGGATCGTCATGCTCGAGGATACGGACGGAGACGGCCGCATGGACAAGCGAACCGTGTTCCTCGACAATCTCAAGGCGCCGAAGGGTGTCGGGTTCTGGAAGGACAAGGTGCTGATCCTGGATTCGCCGAACCTCTGGGTTTGCCGCGACACCGATGGCGATGGCGTGGCCGACGAAAAGACGCGGTTGGCGGCCGGCGAAGGGGAGGCGAACGTCGGTCAGGGCGGGCCGAACGGGCTGCTGTGGGGGCGGGACAACTGGCTCTACAACGCGTCCGACGACGGCCGGATGCGATTCATCGGCGGCGCATGGACACGGGAACCGACGCCCCGGCTCGGCCAATGGGGAATCGCCCAGGACGACTTTGGCCGTCTCTATTTCAACCACAACAGCGACCAGCTTCGCGCCGGCTTGCTGCCGCCGCATTATCTTGCCCGGGCGGGATCCACCGGGCTGTTGGGTGACGCCAATGCCCGGATTGCGCCGGACCAGAGTGTCTGGCCGGTCCGGCCGACGCCTGGGGTGAATCGCGGCTACCAGAAAGGATTCGTGCGCGCCGACGGCACGCTGGCTGCATTCACCGCCAGCTCCGGGCCGACGATTTACCGCGGCACAAACTTTCCCGCGCGCTACTCCGGCAATGCCTTCGTGCCGGATGCCAGCTCCAATCTCATCAAGCGCAGCGTACTCCGCGAGGCGGAGGGCAGGGTCGAGGCGGTGAACGGATTCGAACAGACGGATTTCCTCGGTTCAACCGACGAGTGGTTTCGTCCCGTGTTCGTGACCAACGCCCCCGACGGCGCTTTGTACGTCGTCGACATGCACCGCGGCATGATCGAGGGCTACCGCTGCACTTTGCCCATAAGAAAAAGCGGGACAGTCTCCCATTTTTGATATAGCGATGCTGGGGATGAACTCTCCCCTCCCAATCAAACAACGCCTGGCCCAATCCGACAACGTTGCCCTTGTCCACCGCTTGCTCGGGGCGCGGCCGGCACCGTCCCGCACCCAACTCGCCCAAGATCTCTGCCACCGCCTCGAGTTGTGCGACCCCAAAGGCGACTGGCAGATTGGCACCACGGCCAAGGCCCTCCGCGAGCTCGAGGCCGCGGGCCTGTGGAC
>JACQWK010000309.1 GCA_016209525.1 Verrucomicrobiota bacterium | reverse complement strand
CTGGAAAGAGTTCTGGCCTACAATGTCTGCCAGAGCTTGCGGGTGCGCCAGCGACGCCAAGCCGCGTCGGTGGGCATGGCGGCGGCTTAGGTCGCCAGCCGGTGGCCGAGCCGAGGAGAACCGGAACTCAGTTCCGAGATCTGAGCCTCATGGAAAAGCGCGTCGCCAGCAAGCCCACATGAGAACCAATTAGACGATAGGAATCGAGAAAAGCCATGCGCCGGTCTATCGGAGCAAAAAACTCCGGTTACCCGCGACAGAACCGTGTATCCATGAACAATAGCGAATCCTTTTCGGAGAGGGTCGAGCTGGGCAAAGCGGGCCGAGCCGAGGAGTAGCAGCACGCTTGCGAGGTTTGTCGTTATGGACCATGATTGTCAATTGTTAGAACCGACCCCTTTACGACCCCTTTACTTTACCTTTACTTTAATTAGAACCGACCCCCTTACTTTACTTTAGAATTTCTGAAGGAGCAGAGGAGGTTCTTCGGGGAAGGACGCAAGGGCCGTTCTCAACGGCGGCGAGTCAAACATTGCGTGCCGAAGCTCCGGCCTTGCGTCCAATCGTTGCCGGTCATCTTTGGACGCGGCTCACATGTAATAATCAAAATCTTGCTCCGCGCGGATCTTCCGGCGGACGCGCAGAATGTGGGCCGGCAGGAAGTGCGGATTCAATTCCACGTAATTGCGCGATCCGTGCCACATGTAGTGCGCGCCGGTGAGCAGATCGTGCATCTGATATGGCTTCTCCGGGTCCAGCCCCATTTCGTGGATGGGGAGCTCGACCCATCCGGACTGAGTGTGTCGCGAATCCAAATTGACCACCGTCACGATCAAGTTCGAAAAATCTTCCGTGTGCTTGCTGTAGCAGAGGATTTGATCGTTATCTGTCGAATGGAACCGGAGGCTCCAGTCGCTCTGGAGCGCGGTATTCTCACGCCGGATCTTGTTCACTCGCGTGATCAAGTCCCGCAAACTGTCGGGCCGATCGACCTCCCAATCGCGGATTTCGTATTTCTCCGAGTTCAAGTATTCCTCGCTGCGCGGTTCGCGGGCGCGGTTCTCGAACAGCTCGTAGGCCGGGCCGTAAATTCCATAATTCGCTCCTAAAGTGGCCGCGAGAACGAACCGGGAACCAAAGATGGGCCGCTCACCTGTTTGCAGGTGTTCGGTCAAGATGTCTGGAGTATTCGGCCAGAGATTCGGCCGAAAGTGCTCGCGGATTTCCGTTTGCGCGAGTTCGGTGAGGTAGGTCGTCAACTCCCACTTGGTATTCCGCCAAGCGAAATAAGTGTAGGCCTGGGTAAATCCCAGCTTCGTCAAGCGATAGCGCACTTTCGGCCGCGTGAACGCCTCCGAGAGAAAGATCGCGTCCGGGCAGGCCTGCCTCACCCGCCTCAGGAGATACTCCCAAAAACGGAACGGTTTGGTGTGCGGATTATCGATGCGAAAAATGCGGACCCCCTGCTCGGCCCAAAACAAGACCACGCTGGTCAATTCCTCCCACAAGGACGGCCAATTCTCCGACTCAAAATCGAAGGGGTAGATGTCTTGGTACTTCTTCGGCGGATTCTCGGCGTATTGGATCGTGCCGTCAGGACGCTTGCGAAACCATTCGGGATGCTCTTTGACGTAGGGATGATCCGGCGAACATTGAAAGGCAATGTCGAGCGCGATGTCGATCCCGTGTTCCTTGGCCTTCCCCACGAGCCGCCGAAAATCTTCCAGAGTGCCCAGTTTCGGATGAATGGACTTGTGCCCGCCTTCCTCCGAGCCGATCGCCCAGGGGCTGCCGACATCGTCCGGTTTCGCGACGAGCGCGTTGTTCTTGCCTTTCCGGAACGTTTGCCCAATGGGATGAACGGGCGGGAAGTAAAGCACATCAAAGCCCATTTCTGAAAGTCGCGGCAAGCGAGCTTCGCAGTCTCTGAAGGTTCCGTGCTGGCCTGGGACCGGGGAGCAGGAGCGAGGGAACATTTCGTACCACGCGCTGAACCGAGCTTTCACCGGATCCACGAGCACTTCGAGCGCCCGCTCGTATGTCGTGGCAAAGCGTCTCTCTGAATACCTCGCGATGAGCGGTGCCAAATCATCCACCATGGCCAAGTGCGTCGTCGCCGAAAAGTCCCTCCGGCGCCTGAGATTGTGAACCAAATCGCGCAGGCTCTCGGCGTCGGGCCCGTCCGCTCGCTCGGCCGCGCGTTCGATCAGTTCCGCGCCGATGAGCAAATCCGTCATGATGTCCTGCTGGGCCTCGACACGCTTGCGCAAATCCCGGCGCCAAGTTGCGAAGTGGTCCACCCAGCCTTGAATCCGGTACTGATAAACTCCCAACTCGGACACGGTAAACTCCGCCCGCCAGCGGTCGTTCACCAGGAACTCCAAGGGCAACTCGGCCCACTCAGAGGAGTTTTCATGGCGATATTGCAGCACGCACGCGAGCGCATCGTGGCCATCGACAAAAACGTCCGCCTCGACAAGCACTTTCTCCCCGACGACACGCTTGATGGGGAAGCGTCCGGCATCAATCTCAGGCTTCACGTTTTCGATCACGACCCTTTCCCGTCCCGGGAGTGATTTGACGGAGTTGTTCTGTTTTGTCGTTTGCATCGGAAGAGGCTCGGCATGGCCGCGTCATCATCTGACGTTCGCGCCATTTTCAGAGCCGAACGCCACGAGCTAGACGGCAATCCAAAGCAGTGTCAAGCAAACGAAGTGAACCGCGCCGTCCCTACCTTTAGAATGTGCCGAGGGCTTGAGGTGGCCGCTTGCATTCTCCCACCAATTCCAACAGCTTCTTCCGCATTTCGCGCGTGGCGCGAAAGACGCGGACTTTCACTGCGCCCACGTCGCAGTGGAGCCGCTCGGCAATCTGTCGGTACTCGAGTCGATGAAAGCGGCTGAGGACGAGCAATTCGCGTTTTTCCGGCGGCAGGGTGTCGAGCGCATGGTAAAGCAGTCTGACCGCCTGGCGGCGTTCCAACACGGCGTCCGGGCCGGGATCCTCGCAGGGAATCTGGTGCAGGACCTCTTCTTCGCGCAGTTGCAATTCCCGGCCGCGCTTTCGCCATTGTTTCGAGTGTGTGTTGCGCGCGATCCGGTACATCCAGCCCGCAAACTCGCTCTCCGGCCCGAACGTGTGCCGGTACTTTAGAATCCGCACAAAAACATCCTGGACCAAGTCTTCGCTCCAGGCGTGGTTTCCCGTGCAGCGAATGAAGAAATTGAGCAGCAGCGTCCGATAGCGCTCGAACAGTATCCCTAACTTCTCAATTTCACCGTCGCGGACTTTCAACATGAGATAATTGTCCGTGAGCAATTCCATAGCAAACGAGGTCTGCACGTCGTGTGCCGACACCGTTTAGCGCTCCAAAGCCGTTGCGGGACAGGGTTTCCGCATGCGCCTCGCCGGCCCGCGTGGCCCGCTGGTGTTCGCCCCTGGGACAGCAGCGTCCCACGGATGGGACGCTGATTTAGAGACGATCTGTAACGGACGCGCCTTTACAACTCTGAGGTCGAGGAATTGTGCTGTGGGTTGGCGCTTGCGCGGAGCGAAAGTGGGCCGATAATCTTCTCATGAAATCCGTGGCGGTTATCGGCGCCTCCAATGACCGGAACAAATTTGGAAACAAAGCCGTTCGAGCGTTTGCTCAACAGGGATTCTCCGTCTATCCGGTCAATCTCACCGAGCACAAAATCGAAGGCTTCCCCGCCTTCAGAAGCGTCCTCGACGTGCCGATCCGGCCTGATTTGGTTAGCGTTTATCTCCCCCCAAAGCGGGTCCTGGAGATCTTGCCCCAAGTCGCGCAGCGAGGTTGCGGCGAACTCTGGCTCAATCCAGGGACAGAATCCGACGAAGTCCTAGCCGAGGCCCAGCGGCTCGGCCTGAACGTCGTTGCGGCCTGCAGTATCGTTGCCCACGGCGTTTCACCGAGCACGCTTTGAGGAGAAGTTCGGACCGGCCCGGCGGCTGCCCGACGCAACGCGCCTCACGATCTCGTCCGAGCGAAGGTTGCGCAGCAGTTGGGCCACCGGAGCTTGTTGTCCTGGCAACACCAAATGAGGCGCGATTTCGTTGAGCGGTTCCAAAACGAATCGCCGGAGATGCGCGCGCGGATGCGGCAGAACCAGGTTTTTCGAAGATCGTGTCTCTGGCCCAAAAGCGATCAGATCAAGATCGAGCGGCCGCGGTTCATTCGGAATTTTCTTGGGCGCGCGGCCGAACTCTTTTTCCAGGGCCTGCAATTTCTCGAGGAGAATTTCCGGGCTCTCAGCGGCGCGTGCGGCCAATCCCACAGCGGCGTTCAGAAAGTTCGCGCCACCGGGCGGGCAATCGACCGGGGTTGTCTCCCACACGGAGGATCGGCGAACCGGTGCGTCGCTGAAGTCTTGGAGGCGATCCATCGCCCGCCAAATGATTTCAAGCGAATTTCCGAGGTTTGAGCCGAGCGCGACGAAGGCGAGTGCGGAGTGCGGAGTGCGGAGTGCGGAATTCAAGGCCAGCGGAGTGGTTTTTGGGCGCCTATCCAGATCTCCTGCGAGTCAATCGCTGAAAGGTGATCTTCAATGGTCAACTGCAAATCCAAAATTGCATATCACTTCAGCCCGAGCACATCCTGCATGTCGTAAAGCCCCGGCTTTTGCCGGACCACCCATTGGGCGGCGCGCAACGCGCCATTGGCGAAGGTCTCACGGCTGGCCGCTTTGTGGGTCAACTCCAACCGTTCGCCGTTCGCCGCGAACACCACCGTGTGATCACCAACGACATCTCCTCCGCGCAAGGAATGCATGCCGATCTCGGTTTTGGTGCGTTCACCGGTAATGCCCTGGCGGCCATGGCGGATCACTTCGCGAAGTTGTTGTCCCCGGACTTCCGCCAGAATCTCCGCCAGCGTCGCGGCGGTGCCGCTGGGCGCATCTTTCTTCAAGCGATGGTGCATCTCCAGAATCTCCAAATCGAAGTCCGGGCCGAGGATTTCCGCCGCTTTGCGAGTGAGCCAGAAGAGGGTGTTCACTCCTGTGGAATAGTTCGAGGCCCAGACGATTGGGATTTGGGATTTGAGATTTGAGATTTGCGATTTCTCGGCCTCCGAGTGTCCGGTGGTTCCGATCACCAAGGCTTTCCGCCGTTCGGCGCACAGCGCCGCCACGGAAGATGTCGCATCGTGAAAACTGAAGTCCACGACCACGTCGCCTTGATCGATCGCCGCTCGGAGATCGTCTCCGAGATCGATTTGGGCGACGACCTGGAGCTGAGGCTGCCGGGCCGCGCACGCCACGAGCATCTGGCCCATCCGCCCTTTTGAACCGTTGAGGATGAGCTTGATCATGGGTGAAGGACTGGGTGCGCAAGGCAGAAGGCGAATGACGAATGACGAATGACGAATGACGAATGAAGTCCCAAATGACGAATGACGAAACCGAACGCCCGTGCGCCGATGTGCCTTCGTGCTTCGAGATTCGTCATTTCTTCGTCATTCGTCATTGGGCCTTCACGACCGGGTTCACTTCAGCACGCCGCACTTTTGCAGAGTGGCTTTCAGCTTCTCTCGATTCTTGGGCGCCAAAGGCACCAGCGGGAGTCGATATTCCTCCTCGATGGCTCCCAGCAAGGCGAGCGCGGCTTTCACCGGTCCCGGGTTGGTTTCGATGAACAGATCCTTGAACAAGGAGAAGTATTTCTCGTGCAGCTTCAGGGCGACTTCGACGTTGCCTTTGGCGAACGCTCTGACCATCTGCGCCACCTCCTTGGGGATGACGTTGGAGGCGACGCTGACGACGCCGTGCGCGCCCACCGCCATAAACGGCAGCGTGAGCGAATCGTCGCCGCTCAAGAGGCTGAACTTCTTGCCGAGAGCGGCGCGCAATTGACCCACCCGGTCCGGATTCCCTCCGGCTTCCTTGATGCCGACGACATTCGGGCTCTTCTCGGCCAATCGCTTCACGGTATCGACGCCGATTTCGATGCCGCAACGGCTAGGAACACTGTAGAGGATAATGGGCAACCGAGTGGCTCGGGCCACACTGTGAAAATGCTGGAACAACCCTTCCTGAGTCGGTTTGTTGTAGTAGGGCGCCACCTGGAGCGAACCGTCCGCGCCGGCCTTCTCCGCCGCTTTCGTCAGGTAAATGGCTTCGCTCGTCGCGTTGGCCCCGGTTCCCGCCAGCACCTTCACTTTGCCGGCGGCGCACTTGACCGTCAGTTCGATGACGCGGATGTGCTCCTCGAAGGAGAGCGTCGGAGATTCACCGGTGGTGCCGACGGGGACGATCCCCTCGACATCGCCGGCGGTCTGCGCCCTGATCAGGCGCTCCAGGGCCGCTTCATCCACTCGTTCATTCCGAAATGGAGTAACGATTGCCGTGTAAGTTCCGATAAACATGTGTTGTGATGTGCTTGTTCGCGACGGGAAAGTTGCGGGATGCATCTTGTTTTGGCCAGCAAGAATTTCTCTTCTGACAATTCAGATGGGTAAACCCAACAAGTCCTTTCCCTCAGGCTGGCACTATCGTCTCAAAAATCTCGGGCGAGAGCTCTCCTTCCGCAACTCGCGTGACGGGGCCGGTCATCAAGACGTGAAAGTTGTCTTGGATCTCGATCTCAATCGCGCCGCCCGGCATCCGAACGGAGATGGATTTGTCACACAACCCCAGCTTGTGCGCCACGGCAGCCGCGGCACTGCTGCTGCTGCCCGACGCGAGCGTGTACCCCGCGCCGCGTTCCCAGATTTCGATCCGGATGGTGTTTCGGTCGAGAACTTTCATGAATTGGACATTCGTTCGGTTCGGGAAAAGAGGATGGACTTCCAGCAACGGCCCATACTGTTTGGCCAGCTCGGGGCTGATCTCAGAGTGTGGGATCACACAGTGAGGATTCCCAATGGTCGCTCCGCAAAACTTGAAGGTCCGGTCACCGGCTCGGATGGGTTCCTCAAGGACCTCCCGATCGGCGCCGGCGACCGGTATTTTGCGGCTGTCGAAACTCACCTGGCCCATCTCGACCCGCACCGTCTTGCCACCCTCCAGGACCCTCGATCGAACAGCGCCTCCCAGGGTTTGGATTGTGAACTCCTCATTCTTCACCAACCCGGTATCCCACAGGTAGCGCGAGAAAATCCGAAGGCCATTGCCGCTCTTCTCGGCCTCGCTCCCGTCCGGATTGAAAATGCGCAGGGCAAAGCGGCATTGCGCCGAAGGGGACTGCCCCAGCAAGATTCCGTCCGAACCGAGGCCGAAATTCCGATGACAGATGACCTTGATTTGGGCCGTGGCGAGGGGTGTTTTCAGGTCTTTGGGATCGATGACGAGATAGTCGTTCCCGAGCGCGTGATACTTAAAATATTTCATCGGCGCGCGAAACTAGCGCTCAACCTGGAATGTGCAAAGCTCAAAATATGAACTCATTAATAAAGGCTTTACAGGCTGCTTCGCATTTCGGCAATGTATCGGGCGTGTTAGCTAATTCGTCTCGCGGGAGCACCCTAAGAGAAACACCACAGCACCCAGACCTCGGCTTTACGATCCTGGATGATCTGGCGGCCGCCATTCGGCGGTCGCAACGCTATTTATTGGATCAGCAGAAACCGGAAGGTTACTGGGTCGGAGAGTTGATCGTGGACTCCACCTTGGTATCGGACATGGTCGCCTACCACCACTGGAACGGCAAAGTCGATCCGGAATGGCAACGGAAGGCGGTCAACCACATCTTTTCGATGCAGTTATCGGACGGCGGCTGGAACATTTACCACGGCGGGCCGGCGGAGGTGAACGCCACGGTCAAAGCTTACCTCGCCTTGAAACTCGCCGGAATCCCCGTGACGGATCCTCGCATGCTCAGGGCGCGGCAGATGGCACTCAGTTTGGGCGGAGTGCCGCGCCTGAACACTTTCTCGAAGCTGTACCTCGCCCTGCTCGGCCTGTTCCCTTGGAGCTACGTGCCGACGATTCCATGCGAAGTCATCCTGATCGGCAAATGGTTTCGCGTAAACTTTTATGAAATGAGTTCGTGGAGCCGGTCGATGCTCGTGCCCTTGGCGATCATCAACCATTTCAAGCCCACGCGGCGGCCTGGGAACATCACTTTGGACGAGCTTTACCCGGAAGGCTGCCATAAGCGCGACCTGAAACTGGCGTGCGACCCCGAATTGTTCACGTGGAGAAACTTCTTCATCTGGCTGGATAAACTCCACAAATTTGCGGAATGGTTCGCGCAACACCGGGTCCACCCGTTCCGGAGGCGCGCGCTGAAGAAGGCCGAGGAATGGATGCAGGAACGGCTGGAGGGCACGGATGGCCTCGCCGCGATTTTCCCGGCCATGCTCAATTCGCTCATTGCCCTCCGAGCGCTTGGCTACGGCGATGCTCACCCCCAAGTCGTGCGCGCGGAACGCGAATTGAAAAAGTTGGAACACGAGACGCCGGACCGCGTCCGCATCGAACCGTGCTGTTCACCGGTTTGGGACACCGCCATTGTCGCCATTTGCCTCCACGAATCCGGCCTCTCCAGCGACCATCCGGCCCTGACTCGTGCCTGTGATTGGCTGATCGACAAAGAAATCAGGTTCCGCGGGGATTGGCATTACAAGAACCCGGCGGACGTCGAAGCCAGCGGCTGGGCCTTCGAATTCGAAAACAAGTGGAATCCGGACGTGGATGACACGGCGATGGTCCTGCTGGCGTTGCGCAAAATCCCCACCAAAGAACCTGCGAGGAGGGACGCAGCCTTTCGCCGAGGGCTCGAGTGGATGATGACATTTCAGTGCAAGGATGGCGGCTGGGGCGCTTTCGACAAAGATTGCACCAAGAATATTCTGGAAAAGGTGCCTTTCGCGGACCACAACGCCATGCTCGATCCCGAATGCGCCGACATCGCGGCGCGGATTCTGGAGCTCCTCGGCTACGAAAACTACAACGTGGATCACCCGCAGGTCCGAAAAGCGATCGAATTCATCCGCGATCGCCAAGAATCGGACGGTTCCTGGTATGGCCGATGGGGCGTCAATTATTTGTACGGCACGTGGCAAGTTCTTCGCGGAATGCACGCGCTGCACACGGATATGCGCCAGCCTTGGCTCCTGAAAGCCAAGGCGTGGCTGGATAGCGTCCAGCACGAGGACGGCGGCTGGGGCGAGCGGTGCAACACCTACGAGGACCCCGTCTTTAAAGGTCAGGGCCCCAGCACCGCCTCGCAGACGGCGTGGGCCGTGATGGCTCTTTGCACCTTTGAGGATCCGCACCTGCCGAGCTTGGTCCGCGGGGTGGAGTACCTCATCCAAACCCAAGAATCCGACGGTAGTTGGAGCGAAGTTGAGACCACAGGCACCGGTTTTCCGAGGGTCTTTTATCTGAAATACGACATGTATCGGAACAGTTGGCCGCTCCTGGCGCTGGCGAATTATCGGAATTTGGCCATGCAGAAGGCGGCCAGCCCGCATGGCCGGGTGAATGGCGTGCCACGAAACCTGGCCCTGCCCTAGCCGCAACAATTCAGCAGAGGAACACGACCGGAAATCTACCGTCTGTTTCCCCGCAAGGGCTGATGCGATCAACGGCTCCGGTTTTGGTTTGCTTTGCGGTTGAGGAAGAAGCCCATTACCTGCGAAAGCAGGCTGAGGCTCGTTCACAGTGTGAGATCCTCATCACGGGGATCGGTCCTCGAAACGCCCGCCACACCTTGACCCGCAAGCTGGGCCATGTGCGCCCGCAGTTCGTCATCAGCAGCGGATTCGCCGGAGGCCTGAATCCCGAACTGAAGCCGGAAATGGTCGTTTGGGAAGCGGCCAGCGAAGCTCCGTTCTCCCTGGCTTTTCACGAGACCGGAGCATACTCCGCACGCTTTTATGGCGCAGAAAGGATCGCCACAACTGCGGCCGAAAAAAGGCAGCTTCGGAATGCCACCGGCGCAGACGCGGTCGAAATGGAGTCCGGCGTCATCCGCGAAATCTGCTTGGCCGCGCAGATTCCGTGCGGGATCGTCCGGATTATCTCGGACGCGGCCGACGAGGACTTGCCCCTGGATTTCAACCGATTGATGACGCCCCACCAAACGCTGGACTATCTCAAGCTCGCAGGAACGCTGGCCAAGGCGCCGTGGAAGGCGGCCGAATTGTGGAGCTTCCGCCGGCGGATTCATCGATGTGCCAGGAAACTGGCGGTGATTCTTTCCCAATTGATCGCAAACGTGGGCGGCAGCGATTAAGCGGAGGAACGGCCGTTCAACCTCAGAGCACACTGCCCGGCAAAGGCGCAACCAAACAAGGTCGGGCGAGACTCCTGTCGAGCCCTGACATGATTTTGCGCAAGGAAGTCAGGGCTCGACGGGAGTCTCGCCCCACCAAGGACCACGCGCAGACGGCGCCGATTCTCACAAAGAATCTAGCGCTCGCGGTTTCACCCTGATTGAACTGCTGGTCGTCTTCGCGGTCATCGCAATCATTGCGAGCTTGCTGATTCCGAGCCTCATTCGAGCGAAGAGTTCGGCGAGGCCCGCCGTGTGCAAGCGCAATCTCCGGCAGATTGGAATTCAGATTCGGCTTTATTGGGATGGCAATGGGTTTTATCCACGGCTCAATTTCCAGGACGACGGTGGCGAAGAGGTCGTGCCGGGTTGGTCCAAACATGGATACGGCCGGGCGGAGCATCCAGATGAGCCAAACCCGGAGTTGCCGGGAAGAAAACTCGCCGTCGCGTCTCTCAACAGTTGTGAACTCGACGAGTCTGGGGATTCCACAAACTCGCAGCGCCAATTTTCAAGCCGCCGGATCTCGGGGTTGCAGCCTGCATCGGCTCGATAATTCGGAGCCAACTGAGTCGTCCGGCCTCCAGCCGACTGCAAGTCGGCGATACATCGCGGCGCTGATCTTCATTTTCTCGACACTTGTATGGGGTTCCGGTTGCGTGGCGGTGCATCAGCAGAGATTGGTCTCGAAGCCGAACATGGTGTTCTCCGACTCCGCTATCTTCAATTACCACTCCAAGTTGCTCGTCCAGATGGAGCCTGGCTCCGCGGCGACTGGAGGAGCCCAAGCCGCCGGATGCACCACGTGCAGATGACTATGACTGTGAAGTTGAGTTTCGTTCAGAAACGCAGCCAGCAGAAACGAATCGCCGGCCGCATCGAACATTCAACCTCTAACTCCGAACGTCGATTGGCCGAAGCGGCCGTTGCTTCGGTGTTCGATGTTGTATCGGAGGTTCTTCCTAAGCCGCAGCGATCTGAGTGGCCCAGGCAGGCCGGGGATTTTGCCGCGTGCCCCGAATTCCAACGCGCCGCGGACTGGAACAGTCCGCGATCCAGAGAGGTTGCGCAGCCCGGATGCGTTCTCCAACTCGCCCGTGACGGTTTGTTGGCCGCGCTGATTTCATTCGGAATCGCAGGCTGGAGCGCCTCCGCAGTTGGAGTCCTCGCGTCAGGGTTCGAAGCGACGCGGCGCCACACTCTCGGGCGGGTCGAGCTGGAAGCGGACTTTGAGAGCGTCTTCGCACGCGACATCCTCCTAACGCAAGGCACCCTTGGTTACGGTCAAGTGTGGGCCGGCACGGAATGGAAGTTGAGCTACGCGCACAACACGTTCGAATTGGATTATCGTCCGGCTCCCTTCGATTTCCTCGGATACGATGCCGGCTTGTCGGAAAGCCGAAATGCCCTCCAGGCCAGTTTTCGCCAGCGCATCCACAATCGACTCACTCTCCTGGGGGCTGGTGGATTCTACGACGGATTTACGGACTATCGCAGCATTTGGCTCAATGAGTATTATCGGCAGCAGTTTTCGGCGCTTCCGGCCTACGTGGAGGCGGAACCGAATGGCGCCAACGTTTCGGCGGGCCTTCGTTGGACCTACTTGACGGCGTCCGGTATTCTGCAGGCTGACGTTGGTTTCTTGAAGGACGAGATCGCGCCAGGCTATGAGATCGACTTCGATGGCCTGCGGCGCGGACGCCCAAATCTCTACACTTCAACGTTTCATTTTTCGACCGAAAACATCCTCACCCGGCGCATTCGGCTTTTGAACGATTTCCGAATGACCGACACGACCAATCGCCAAAAGCGGTATGGCTACCAAAGTTCACTCAATGTCGCGGCCGGCGAGTCGTGGGTCGTCCGAGCGTATGGTGGATACACCCGAGAAGATCCGACTTTGCAGGCCTACTATTTCGGCTCGACCGTCGAATACGAGCTCACGCCGTCGTGCTTGATCAGTCTCTCGGCGCGGTATTACAGGGACACGGGCGAAATTGAGAACTCACTGTTCTCGAATGCCGCCCCCGGGATCAAGAGTTACCAAGCTGGCCTCGGCCTCCGGTATCTCTGGGAGCACTCCGCGTTCAAAATCTATGTCGCGCCCTATTTCACGCGCTACGAACCTTTCGGTCTCAGCACCGCCTTTTTCCAAAATCTTTACAGGAACCGCGACTGGGGAATCGCGCAAATCGCCTATTCTTTCTCATTCTGATGAAAATGTTTTTCTTGAAAAGCGTGCGGGCAGGCTGCCCGCGCTCCTATTGCGGGATCCGCACCTTTTTATTGGGATTGCTTCTGTGTTGGACCAGCATTCGGGCTGATGCACAGAGATACAAGCCAGGCGATGTCGTCGAGGATTTCTCGTTGATCAACCGTGCCACCGGCAGTCCGCTCCGCCTCAGTGAGTATGCCGGCAAGATTATCTTTCTGGAGTGGTTTGCCTGGTGGTGACCGTTCTGCCAAGCATCCGCCCGTGAGGTGGAATCCGGCATCGTCCGATATTACGATCAGAGGAATGGCAATCCGGCGGGCATTCCTATTGTCCACATCGGAATCAACCTGCAGCCGAATCAAGACGCCCAGACGGAAAATTTCATTCGGCAAGCCGGCTTCAAAATCGTGGCCGACGATTTTGACCGCACAGTCGCGAGCCGGTTTCAAAGCAGCGGGCAGCCGATTTTCGTCGTGATCAATGGGGTGGCCAACTCCCCCAGTCACAAGCAATGGGAGTTATTGGTCAACCAAAACGGCTACGGAACGACGCAGCATCCCATCGAGAGCTTCCGAGCCGCGATTGACCAGGTTCAACTCCCCGCTGCGCCTCCGCCGATGGAAATCCCCTCTGCGCCGACTGTAGTTGTTACTCCCGAGCGACAAACGGTGAAAGCTGGCGCGAGTGTGTTGTTTTCCGCAACGGCTACCGGGAGCGAGCCTTTGGAATTTCAGTGGGAATTCAATGATTTGCCAATCCCCGATGCTACGAACCAGACTTTCAAAATCAGTTCGGCCCAGCCTGCAAACGCTGGAACATATCGGGTACTTGTTAGCAATGATCTCGGCTCATCGACAAGCGTCGCGGCGACTCTGACGGTCCTCGTTCCAGTGGCGATTTCGGTTCAACCCCAGGACCAAAGGGCCACGGCTGGTTCGACGATCACTCTCACGGTGGAGGCGACTGGCACGCCTCCAGTCGTGTATCAATGGAAAAAGGATGGTGTTCCGATCCCAGGAGCAACCAGCGCGGCACTGGTTTTGGAACGGGTCACACCCATCCAAAGTGGTGGTTACTCGGTCCAGGTGAGCAATGCGTTGAATTCGGTGATTAGCCGGATGGCGTCAGTCATCGTCGATGTGCCTCCCACAGTGCCGCCCAAGCTCCTAGATTTGCGCCGCACCGCCGATGGCGCCGTCGAGTTCGCGTTGGAGGGGGAACCGGGGCGATCCTACGAAGTCGAGTTCAGTTCCGACCTCAAGATTTGGTTTCTGCTGGCTTCCGTGACTCCCTCCGGACCGACCGAGCGAATCAAAGACAGCAGCGCGCCATCCTCCGGCGAACGCTTCTATCGCGCACGGAGCGCGGCTGCAAGCGGGCGGTAGTGGCGGGCGTCCCGCCACGAGCGTCTCGGAGATGCGTGCTCCAGCCGCCCGAACCAATCTTCTTGATTTCAAGCGGCGTGGGGTCTGATAGAGTGGCCCCAGGCATGAGTGTTTCGAAACGCATCGTTTTGGGAGTCACCGGGTCAATCGCCGCGCACAAGGCGGCCGATCTGGCGAGTCTGCTGGCCAAACAAGGGTGTGATGTCCGGGTCGTGATGACAGCCGACGCGGTTCGATTCATCACGGCCTTACCCTTCAAGACCCTGTCGCGCCATCCCGTGGTCACGGATTTGTATGATGAAGAGGAGGGATGGAAGCCGACTCATATTGAACTGGCTGACCTGGCGGATCTCTTGTTGATCGCTCCGGCCACGGCCAACACCATCGCCAAGCTGGCGTTGGGACTGGCCGACGATGCGCTCTCCTGCATTGCCCTGGCGCTGAATCCGAAGGCGAAAATTCTGATCGCGCCGGCCATGAACGGAAAAATGTGGCTTCATCCCGCCACGCGGCATAACGTCGCCGTCCTGAAAGAGCGCGGGGCAGAATTTGTGGGCCCGGACGAGGGCCTTCTCTCGTGCGGCTATGAGGGACTGGGCCGGCTTTGGCCTGTAGAAAAGATCGGCCAGCGGGCATTGGAGATGCTATCTTAATACAGTGTGAATCTCAGTTGGCAGACCCTCAGACAGCTCCCAAGGTCCTTGACGGTGCAGAGCCCGGATCCGGATGAGCAGATGGCACGAATTCGCTACATGGAGCGGAACGTCGGGCTGCCGGTGAAGGCCGCGGTGATTGGGGTGCTCACATACTTTCTCTTCTTGTCGAGGTGGGTGGAAGAAGTGACCGCGCCGGCTGGACAGACCGCGGACATTCCGCCGCAGATCGAGCTGGAAGTGATCCCGCAATTCTTCTTGATCTACGTGGTCATTAACGCGGGCGTCGCGAGCATGTTGCTCTCGATGCGCCAACTGCCGAGGACTTGGATCCAGTGGGCGGTTTATTGCATCAGTGTCATTGACGCACTGTTCCTGGCGGCATTGATGGTTGTGACCGGAGGGGCGGACAGTGTCCTGTACTGGATCTTTCTCGGACTGATCGTTCGGAACGCCGTGAACAACCCGGTGGCAGCCAAGCAAATCATCCTGAATGTGATTGTGAGCTTTTGTTACCTTTTGGTCGGGATTTCGGACGTGATCACGGCCCACTGGAGGGAGGAGAATTGGGACGAGAAGCTGCTCCAGGCGCTGGAGCAGAGCCCCCCGGACGACGCCGCAGAACCATTTTTGCTGCGGCTGTTTCTCTTGGGCCTGATGACGGCGTGTTGCTACGGCGTTCAAGTGCTGCTGGACAAACAGCGGTTGACGGAAACCGAAACGCGCGAATTTACGCTCCGCCAGCAACAGCTTCAGGCCACTGGCCGGCTGGCGGCGGAAATCGCCCATCAGTTGAAGAATCCTCTGGGAGTCATTAACAATGCCGCGTTTACACTCCAACGGACGGTCAAGGAGGGCAAGACCATCACCCAACAAATCCAGATCATCCGGGAAGAAGTGGAGCGTTCCGACCGAATTATTACTGAACTCATGGGCTACGCCCGCTTGACCGAGGGCGCGGTCGAACGGCTGATCGTCAGCGACGAGTTGGAGCGAGCCATTGACCGGGTTTTCCCAACCGCGGCCAGGTATGACGCCCGCATCCAACGTGACTACGCGTCCGCCCTGCCGCCATTGATGATGCAGCGGAGCCACCTCTCAGAGGTGTTCGTGAACATCCTCCAAAACGCGCGCGAGGCGATGAACGGCAAAGGCAACATCCGCGTGACGACGCGTTACGGCGAAAATTATTCGGTCGTGGTGACCATCGCCGATGACGGCCCAGGGATTCCCGCGGATAAACTGCCGATGATTTTCGAGCCTTACTTCACGACCAAGGAGAGGGGAACGGGATTGGGCTTGGCCATTGTCAAACATAACACCGAGATTTATGGGGGATCGGTGGAAGTCGAATCCGAACCTGGCAAAGGCACGCAGTTCACGATAACATTGCCGGCCAAAACTGTTGTGAGAATACGGAAATGAAACCGAAACTCCCTCCGTTGCTCGTGGTGGATGACGAGAAGAACATGCGCCTCTCTCTGGAGGCGGTCATGGTCGAAGAGGGCTACGAGTTCCGCGCCACGGACTCCGCCGAACAAGCGTTGCGGCTCCTCGAACAGGAGCAGTTTTTCATGGTGATCACGGATGCCCGGCTCAATGGCATGAGCGGGTACGAGTTCCTCGGCCACGTCAGGACCCGGTGGCCGGATTTACCGATCCTCATGATCACCGCATACGCGACGCCCAAGCTCGCGGTGGAAGCCATCAAATCGGGCGCCATCGATTATTTGGCCAAACCGTTTGCGCCGGAGGAACTCCTGCACGCGGTCGCGCGATGCGCCGAGCGCCACACGCTTCTGCTGGAGAATTCGGCCCTGCGGGCCAAAGCCGGCGAACCCTACAAGCTGGACCAACTGATCGGCGAGTCGCCGAAAATCTGGGAGTTGCGCCGACTCATCCAAACCGTGGCTCCGACCAACGCGACCGTTCTCATTCTGGGCGAAAGTGGCACCGGTAAGGAACTCATCGCCGGCGCCCTGCACAGTCTCAGCCAGCGTTCCATGGGCAATTACGTCCGGATCAATTGCGCGGCAATTCCGGAGAATTTGTTGGAAAGCGAACTCTTCGGACACGAGAAAGGCGCCTTCACCGGGGCGCTCAAGCAGAAACACGGGCGGGTGGAAGAAGCGGACGGCGGAACCATCTTTCTGGACGAAATTGGCGATATGAGCCGCTCCCTGCAAGCCAAGCTGCTCCGATTCCTGGAGGACGGCACCTTCACCCGAGTGGGCGGCAATCAGGAACTCCGCGTGGATGTGCGCCTGATCGCGGCGACCAACCGGGATATCATCCAAGCTATCCGGGAGAACCATTTCCGCGAAGATTTGTTCCACCGGTTGAACGTGGTTCAGTTTCGGCCTCCACCGCTCCGCGAGCGGGGCGGCGACATCGTCGTGCTGGCGGAGCATTTCTTGAAACACTTCAGCCTGGCGATGAACAAACATATTAAAGGCCTCTCCAAGGGCGCCCAGCAACAGCTCCTCTCCCACCATTGGCCCGGCAACGTCCGGGAATTGCGCAACGTCATCGAACGCGCCGTCATTCTGGAGTCCAAAGATGACATTCAGCCGACCAGCTTGCCGGATTTCCAACTGGAGGCCCGGCTGCGGAAGGTGGATGCGCCCGCGTCGCCGGGCCCGGCCTCGCTGGATGAATCGATGGCCCAATTCGAACGCGAGCTGATCGCCTCCGTGCTGGAGCAGAATCACTTCAGCCTGACTAAGACCGCCGAACATTTGAAGATCAGCCGCCACGCCTTGCGCTACCGAATGCAGCGCTTGAACATTGTCGCGGACACGGCTATTGATGAAGACGTGGTGGGAACAAACGGAAAGGACACATCGCGATGATTGGTTTTGGAGCGGCGGCGTCTCTGCTCGGCCAGGTTTCGGCACAACCCATTGGGAGAGCCGCGGGAGACCTCCTGGGTGATATCGTCATGATTCTGATCATTGGGGCCGGCGTGCTCTTCGGTTTGATGGGAATCGCACGGCTCGCCTACACCCGCCGGCGGAGGAAGAAGCATATTCCGGACGCGAAACGGGTGTTTCGAAACGGCGGCCAGGACGAATCCGAGGAGGAACCGGAAGCGGCGCCTCCAGAGGTCAGACGGCGATACAAATACCGCTGGAAGCGCCGGCACCATCGGGTCCGCAATCCGACCTTGGCCGAGACCGGCGGCTTGCCTCCACCGCGGCCCGAAGAGCCCTCCCGGCCTTCCTAATTGGGAATGCAACTCAGCCAGTCGATTACTCGCAAGAGCGCCTCGAATCTCGCGCTGGCCTTCGTGCTTTTGCCCAAGGAGAAACGGATGGCCATGGCGGCTCTCTACGCGTTTTGCCGCGAGGTGGATGACATCGCCGACAACGAAAGCCGGCCTGTGGAGGAGCGCAGACGCCTCCTGAACTCGTGGCGCGACAACGTCCGAGAGGCCTGCCGCAACGGGAATCCGACCTTGCCTGTGGTGTCGGAACTGCAGCCTGTGATCGCCCGTTACGGCCTGAGTTTCGACCTCTTTGATGAACTGCTGCGCGGCGTGGAAATGGATTTGGACATCAAGCGCTACCCCACTTGCGCAGAGTTGGACCTGTACTGCTATCGCGTGGCTTCCGTGGTCGGTCTGCTCAGTATCGAAGTCTTCGGTTACACGAATCCTGGATGCCGCGCTTACGCGGTGTCCTTGGGGAAAGCTCTGCAACTGACGAACATTCTGCGGGATGTTCGGGCGGATGGCGAACGCGGGCGCATTTACCTGCCGCTGTCCGAGCTTCAACGATTCGAGGTGCGCCCCGAAGAAATCCTGGCTTTCCAGTATTCCACGCGGTTCTACGCCCTCGCGCAGAGCGTGGCGGACCGCGCTCGAGGTTTTTATCTCCACGCGCGCGAAGCGCTGCCTATCGAGGACCGCCGTTCGATGGCGAGCGCGGAACTCATGGGGTCGGTGTACTGGCGTTTGCTCGAAAAGCTCGGGCACAGGCGCTTCAACGTCTTCGACGCAGACTTCACCCGGCTGAGCCAGGCGCAGAAAGTGTTCCTGATCCTTCGGACATGGTTTCGAATTTGGCGAGGCACGCTCGCCCCGAACTATGGCGTTTCCTAGACTGGAAACACAAGCCGGTCCGCTGGAAGACGGGGACTGCCTCAGTTCGAAGGAGTTTCTGCGCCGGCTGGAGGCTCTTCCCGGAGCGCCGGAAATCGAATTGGTGGAAGGAATCGTCCGTCTGGGACCGGCCGCCAATTCGCAGGCGCGCGCCAAGCCGCGGTCGCTCGTCGTTTCCTGGCTGCAAGCGTACACCGCGGTGACTCCGGGCACATCGGTGACGGCGAATCAGATCGTGCTGCTGGACCGGGAAAACATCGGCCAGCCGGATGCCACGCTGAGAATTCTGTCGGAATACGGTGGCCGCACTCGCGTGTCGGAGAGGAACTATTTGCTGGGCGCGCCGGAGCTGATCGTGGAGATCCTGCTGACCCGTGGCATCCAGGACCTGCGAAACAAGCTCGCGGCCTTGCGGCGAAACGGAGTTCAAGAATATGTCGTCTGGAGGCTTCAGGAAGCGCAGGTCGAGTGGTTTCAACTGGAGAAGGGTGGTTACGTGGCGAATTTGCCCGACCCCAACAGCCTCCTTCGAAGCAGCACATTCCCAGGCCTCACGCTCAATGTGTCGGCGCTTTTGAGCCACGAACTGGCCGCGCTGAGGAAGACTCTGGATTCGGCGACCCACCAACCGCGCCACGCGGCGTTCGTGGAACGATTGCTGCGCCGGAAACGAGGGGCCTGACTCCTCGGGCCGAAGTTCGAGCTGGACTGGCCGATTACCCTAAATCCCTCGAAACTTTCCGGCCCTGCGGTTAGTCTTGATTCACCATGAACCGTCATTCGCGTTTACTCTCGCTCCTCTGCGCGGGGAGCCTTCCCGTCCTCCTCAGCACGGCGCAGAAGGCCGCCGAGCTTGGCTCAAGTTTCACTAATTCCATCGGGCTGAAATTGGTTCGCCTCGAACCGGGCGAATTCAAGATGGGCAGCGCCGAGGGCGACTTCGACGAAGAGCCGGTCCATTCCGTGAAGATCGGGTCCGGCTTTTACATGGCTGCGACCGAGATCTCCAATGCGCAGTACGAGCAATTCGATCCTTCGCATCGCGCCGCGCGGGGCCGCCTCGGCCTGTCCAAGGACGACGACGAAGCGGTGGTGTTCGTCAGTTGGCACGAGGCCGCGCGTTTTTGCGGTTGGCTGGCCAAAAAGGAAGGCAAGCCGTATCGCCTTCCTACGGAAGCGGAATGGGAGTATGCCTGCCGCGCCGGCAGTTCGACAGCTTTCCACACGGGCGACAAACTGCCCGATGCATTCCACAAATCTCAAAGGCAAGACACGACGCCTGCGGTCGTGCCGCTGCACATTGGGCGCACACCTCCAAATGCCTGGGGTTTCCACGACATGCACGGAAATGTCGAAGAATGGTGCCTTGACTGGTATGGCCCCTATCGCGCGGACGACGAGATTGATCCGGTCGGCGCCGCGACGGGAGACTTCAAAGTGAGTCGTGGCGGCAGCCACAACACACCTCTGCCTTTCCTGCGATCAGCCAATCGCTCGGGCACTTTGCCCGAGGATAAGCATTGGCTCATCGGTTTTCGCGTGGTGCTCGCCGAATCACTCAAGACTGCGCCACGAGCGCAGCCTGCTCCTCCGCGGTGGGCGATCCGAGTCCGGCAAGACCGGCACGCCTGGTCCGGCGGCCCGGATCCAGCCCAGCCTTACTTCAAGGGCCCGCGAGAATTCGTGAAAATTCCGCCAAGCTCCAACGGCCCGTTGTTTTCCCAGCACAACCACCAACCCGCGCTGGCCGCCTGTCCAAATGGCGATCTGCTCGCCATTTGGTATTCGTGCCGCACCGAAGCCGGACGCGAATTGGGCGTCGTGGCCAGCCGTCTGCGCCTCGGTCAGGAGGAATGGGAACCCGCGGCGCCGTTCTGGGATGCGCCCGATCGCAACGACCACGGCAACGCTCTGTGGTGGGACGGACGCGAGACGCTGTATCACTTCAACGGCCTCGGCACGGACGGCACGTGGGGCAAACTCGCTTTGATCATGCGCACGAGCACGGACCATGGCGCCACTTGGTCGAAAGCCCGCTTGATCCATCCGGAGCACGGCTTGCGCCATCAAGTCATTGCCGGTGTCTTTCAAACCCGCGAAGGCCATCTGGTCTTGCCGTGCGACGCCGTGACCGGCGGCAACGGCGGCACCGCCATCCACATCAGCCGCGATCAGGGGCAAACCTGGACGGACCCCGGCGAAGCCGCCGCGAAACCGGACTTCGCAGACGGCCAGCGCGGCGCGTGGATTGCAGGCATTCACGCCGGAGTTACGGAATTGAAGGACGGACGTTTGATGGCGCTGGGCCGCGGCGACTCGATCCATGGCCAGATGCCGCGCAGCGTCTCGGCCGACGGCGGCCGCACGTGGACCTACTCCGCGAGCGGCCTGCCGACGCTGGGAGGCGGCCAGCGCTTGGTGCTGCGCCGGCTGAAGGAAGGGCCGCTTTTCTTGGCGTCGTTCGCGAAGCAATTGACGCTCACCAACGCGGCCGGAGAGGAAGTCCAAGTCTCAGGCCTGTTTGGCGCACTCAGCTTCGACGAGGGATTCACCTGGCCCGTGCGGCGACTGATCACGGACGATGGACCAGCCCGCGAATTGGATGGAGGTGGGAATACACGCAAATTCACACTCAGCACGACGAACGCCGAGCCGCGCGGTTACCTGGCCGGCACGCAAACACCCGACGGCGTCATCCATTTGATCTCGAGCAAGCAACATTACGCTTTCAACGCGGCTTGGCTGAAGGCGGCGATGCCTGTGAACCCTGCAAGTGAGACCGCGAAGCAACCGGCTAAAAAAATTTCCACCGATCGCAGTTCGGCGGGCCAGCCAAAGCCTTCTTCGGACAAAACACCTCCGGCTTCCGAAGCGGCGGATCGGGCGGACCTAGAACAGAAATTCAAAGAAACGCTTTCCAACTCTGTGTTGGTTGGCCGCTGGTGCCTGGTCAAGGACGGCAAACTCGGGGAGGAACGCGAGGAGAAATACACGATCCGGACGGTCAACAAAGCGGGCGAGGATTTGTGGCTGATCTTCGCGCGGGTTCAGTACGGAGAGAAAGACGTGACCTTGCCAGTGCCCGTTCAAGTCAAATGGGCCGGCGACACTCCCGTCATCTCCATCACGAATCTCGGTTTGCCAGGCTTAGGCACTTACACCGCCCGCGTTGTCATTTACGACCGCACTTACGCCGGCACTTGGTCTGGCCCCAACTACGGCGGGCTGCTTCACGGAATCATAGAAAAAGCTAAGTGACGAACCCGCGTCGAGCTAAACGTAATCAGTCCAAACGTCCAAACGCGTCCCGCCAAAGTGGGATTGCAGGTGACCGCACAAAACCCCATCCATCTCGATGAATTCTCCGAGCCGCAACCCGGCCTCATGCTGGTTACAGAGGAGACCGTGGGATGGACTATACGCGGAAGGTTTGCAGTCCCGCCTTTAGGCGGCCCGAACCGGCTAAAGCCGGGACTACAAACGCCGACCTGTCGTTCATCCAACGGTCTCGTCAATAAGCCCGAGCCGGACGACTACGCCTCCCGCCATCCGCAACCGAAGGACGTCTTCCTCTTGATCGAGGTGGCCCAGACGTCGCTGGGCTATGATCGCGACCGGAAGTTGCCCGGCTACGGGCGCGCCGGGGTTTCGGAAGTGTGGATCGTGAACCTCACCGGCCGGACGATTGAGGTCTATCGCGAACCGCACTTCGCGGGCTATGGCTCAACGGTCGCTTTGCGAACCGGTGACAAAGTTACCCCACTGGCTTTCCCGGACGCCGGGATCGATGTGGCCGAATTGCTCTGGGCTTCGAAGTGAGCCTCCTTACGTCGGCTGCTGCCAGCATCATGAGCGATCTTCTGCTCCCTTCGTCCTCGCCCTCGAAATCTAAGAGCCTGTCTGAAAAGTCGTTTTGGGTAGCACAGGCTACCAGCCTGTGCCGTCCGGCAACTTGCCGGACGGAACGGGTGTGGCGTCGATGAACAATCCTGGCGCGAGTTTCATTCCCGCGCCCGCTGCCGTTCCGGTCGGCAAGTTGCCGACCGGGGCGGGCAGGTTGCCCACGCCACCCATTTTTCAGACAGGCTTTAAGCCGAAGTCGAGTGCGAGGACGCTGTCAGAAGTCAAGTTCTAGCCTCTCGACCGGCAACTTCAATCCACAAAAACCAACTCGTTGGACATCAGCAGCACCTGGGCGTATTTCTCCCAAGCGCTGAGAGGTCTTGGCGTATTTTTCGGACCGCTGAAATCCTGCTTTGCATCCCACTCCCTCGTCACGGTCCCTCCGCTGCCTCCGCTCGTGCTTCTCGTTTTGATTCTCGCAGACCAAGTGAACGCATCTGAGTCGATGCTCTCCCGGCAATCCACGAGGAAATCGAGCGTCTCTCCTTTTGCGACCTCGACTCTCTCGATCATCACTTCGTGCTTTTCGCTCTTGGCGGTCCACGTTCCCAACTCGCCCAAGCGGCTGGAAACAATCCGGGCACGAATTCCGTCGCCTTTGTCTGAAGCATGTTCCAAGGCGCCGGCAATGCTCACGACGGCGTCCTCGGGCGCGCTCCACCTGCGAATCGCCGCGTGTTGTTGGTCGTTGCCCGGATGGCCGCCGGTTGCGTTGAGCATCACCCAACCAAGGTTTTCATCCGGCAATCTGGGCCCGCCTTGCCACGCTTGGCCAGTGAAGTGAGGCAGAGGTTCATAGGAAGCTACCCTTTTGCTGGAAGCGTCGTATTCGCCGTACCCGTACCGCCAGAGGGCCGGCTCCGCGCTGAGCTGCGGAAGCGATTGCTGTGCCCGGATGAAAGCGAGCGCCGCGGCAATCTCATCGAGTTCAGGTTCACGCTGGTAAGCCAATTGGTAGAGCGCTTTCACTCGTTGTTCATCGTTTTTCTCGGATGCAAACTCGGACCGCGAAACAAAATGCCTCGCCTGCTGCACGACGAACGGGCTGTTCAGCATGTAGAGCGCTTGCTGAGGCACGGTGGTTGAGAATCGCTGGGGACTTGTCGTGTCGGGGTTCGCAAAATCGAAGGTCCGAAACATGGCGGGAAGGTTTTGCCGTTCCACAAAGCCGTAAATCGTCCGCCGCGAACTGAACGGTTCGGTAGTGATATCGACGGCACGTCCGCCAGCCGTGAAATCGAGCCTCGCCGCGACCATCAGCAGAGAATCCCGCATCGTTTCCAGATCCATCCGCCGCCGGTTCATCCGCCAGAGCCATTGATTGCTCGGATCCAGTTGAGCCCAGCGCGAATGATGGGCGCTGCTTTGCTGATAAACGCTCGACTGCACGATGAGCCGAATCAATTGCTTGACCGACCAACCGTTCTCCATGAACCGAAGTGCGAGATAGTCCAGCAATTCCGGGTGGGAAGGCGGCTCGCACCGGAGCCCGAAATCGCTCGGAGTTCGGACGAGTCCCGCGCCGAACAAGTGCAGCCAGACTCGATTCACAAAGACGCGGGCCGCTAAAGGATTATCCTTGCTGGCGATGGCCTGGGCGAGCTCAAGACGACCGCTCCCCGTCTTGAACGGCTGGCGTTTTTCGCCAGCGAGAGCGGCCAAGAACTGGCGAGGCACTTCCGGGCCTGGATTGTTCGGGTTTCCCCGAAGGAAGACATGAGGGTTGGAAGGCGTCGCATGGTCCGCCAAAGCCATCGCCCGCGGCGGCGCTCCGGGATGCGTGGCATCCAGTTCGTCCACTTTCCGCTGGAGCGCGCGCACTTTCTGGGCCGTCGGGACGTCGAAGAGCCTCCTGACCTCCCCCTGAGGCACATTGGCGGGAGAATCGGCCCCGTAGAGAATTTGTCGAATTTCTTCCAAATTGGGATCACCAAAGCCAGCGGGCTGCAATGAGTCGGATTCCTGTTCGCCCTTCAGATTCTTGCACGTCTCCAAGACTTCCTGCCAACGTTTGTCCACGTCGGCGAACAATTTTCCGTAACGGTCCGCGACGTCCTTCATTGAGGCCGGCGGCGCTCCGGCGAATGCCAGCGCCACAAGTGGATTGAGCTTGTTCGAGGAACCACGCCCCAAGGCGAATCCGAGCGCCGTTTCGCGCGCCTTCGCCGCAAATTCGTTCGTAGTCAACTGGGCAAATGCAAACCAAGGAGAGAAAATCGGATGGTCCGGTTTCGACCACTTCTCCAGACGCGTTGCCCACCGCTGGGCGGTGCCTGGATGCAATTTGCGTTCGCGAGCCAAGCCTTCGGCTCCTGAAGAACGGCCAAGACGCTGGATGTCGTGCGCGGCGAGCAAATACTCGCCGGTCCGTTGGCGAAGTTGCGAAAAGGCTTCTTTCTCCTTCGTCGTCCGGAAATTCTCCAGCTCTTCCTGACGCTTCTGCCGCTCGGCCCGGTACGCCTGGTAATCCTCCTCATTCGGTGTCGTGCCCAGCAGCGGCTTCTCCGCCGGCTCGGAGGAACTCGCGAACACGCCATAAAGCGAATAGTAATCTTCGATGGGGATCGGATCGTACTTGTGGTCGTGGCAACGCGCGCAACCGACCGTCAGGCCCATGAAACCTCGAGCGACGACGTCAATCCGATCATCGATGATATCGTGCTGATTGTTCAGGAAACGCCGGCCCAGCGTAAGAAAGCCCAGAGCGGCCAGGGGGCGTTTGTCTTCGCCGAGCGGCAATTGGTCGGCGGCGACTTGCTGCAGGATGAACTGGTCGAAGGGCAGATCCTCATTGAAGGCTTGGATCACATAATCACGGTAAGTGTAGGAATATGGGAACCGGCGTTCTTCTTCGAAAACGTAGCCTTTCGTGTCCGCGTAGCGAGCTACGTCCAGCCAGTGCCGGGCCCAGCGTTCTCCAAAACGGGGGGAATTCAGAAGTCGATCCACCACCCGCGAGAAACCTTCGGAGGACGTGCCGCTCTCGAACTCTGCGGCTTCCTCGGTTGAAGGCGGCAATCCGGTGAGATCGTAAGTGACGCGCCGGATCAATGTCCGCCGGTCGGCCGGAGGCGAGGGAGTGAGGCCCTTCGCCTCAAGTTTGGCGAGGATGAAGGCGTCAACGGGCGTTTGAATCCAGGCCGGATCGTTGACGGGAGGGACGTTTGGCTTTCTGACGGGTTGAAAGGCCCAGTGTTTGTGAGTTGAGAGTTCAGGGTTGAGGGTTGAGGGTTTTTCAGTGCGCGAATCGGGCGCGCCCATTTTCACCCATGTCTCCAAATCCGAGATCTGCTCCCCCGAGAGCTTTTTCTGTTTTGGGGGCATCTGCAGATGCTCGTCCGTGTAGCGCACGGCTTTGATCAACAAACTTCGGTCCGGATCGCCCGGAACGATGGCTGGCCCCGAGTCTCCCCCTTTCAACAACCCGTCACGGGTGTCCAACCGCAAACCTCCTTTGAGCTTCTCGCTCTGGGCGCTGTGGCACTCGGCGCAGTGCTCGACAAAGATCGGGCGGATTCTCTTTTCGAAAAACTCGAGACCGTCTGCGTTGGGGTCCGCTGCCCGGGAGGGATTGAAGCTCGTAGACAAGCCGGCGAGAATTGCCGCGAGCAGAATTTGATTCGGAAACGTGATGGCACTTTTCACAATGCATCAGCAAAATATCACGTCCCCGGAGCGAAAACCAAATTCTTTTCTCGCGGTGGTTGCGGTCACTCTTGCCCGGTCACAGACCGGCAATGTTGTAACACAGATTTTCAATCTGCCGTATCCCAGAATTGCATTCTGCGGACGCCACGAATTGCCAAGCACGCCCTCGGTCTCAAACGTCCAGCCGAGTGCAACTCGGCGATACTGCAGATCGAAAATCTGCGCTCCGCCGGGCAAGACTGAGGCCCTACAGGCCCGCGTCCAAGGGCGCATGCGAAAGCAAACAAAATTCCTGGTGGGGCGAGACTCCCGTCGAGCCCTGACTTTCTTGACGGCAGCGATTCCTGGGCTCGACTGGAGTCTCGCCCCACCGGATGTGGTAGCGGCTTCGCCGCGCCGGGTTCATCCGTGGTCAAGCCGTTTTTCAAGCATAAATCAAGGAAAGGAATTAGCGCCCAGGGGAGCATCAAGCTCCTCGAATCCTCCCTCTCCTCCAT
>JACQWK010000313.1 GCA_016209525.1 Verrucomicrobiota bacterium | reverse complement strand
CGCTGAAGCACTCGCCAGGAGGTGCGTGGGGAGTTCTCGAACCCTACCGGGAACTCCCCCGTTTTCCTCAAACCCGCTTCCCAACACTCATTCCCTCGCTTACCCCGCACCCAACGCCATCAATCACCGAGATCGCTCTCAATAATCCGGATACCGCCCTTTTTCTCAACAGCGTCGCGGCACTTTATTTCAATAAAGGGGATTACGCTAAGGCAGAACCCTTGTTGGAGCGGGCGTTGAAAATCTGCGAGAAGGCTCTTGGCTCGGATCATCCCAGCACCGCCCGGGCCATCCACAACCTAGCGATACTCTATGTATGGAGAGGCAAGTATGCGAAGGCCGAGCCAGCGCTGGAGCAGGCGTTGAGAATCTTGGAAAAGGTCCTCGGCCAGGATCACCCGGACACCGGCGTAGTTTTTTTCAATCTGGCGCTGCTGTTTTTGGACATGAACAATAAGCCGGTCGCTCGAGCCATGGCCGCCAAAGCCCAGCAAGCGGAACTGAAAACGATTTCGGGCATTCTCTCCTATACCTCGGAACGCCAGCGTTTGGCTTATCAGGCATCCCTGAATCCTTACGCGCTATCGGCCAGCTTGGGCGAAGCCCAGAGAGTGGCGCGAACGCTTCTTCGCTACAAAGGCATCGTCTTGGATTCGATCTTGGAAGACCAACTTGTGGCGCGGACAAGCCAAAAGCCGGAGCAGAGGAAGTTGGTGGATCAATTGCGGGGGGGGAAAGCGCGCTTGACTCAGTTGCTTTTGGAAGTGCCCAAGGATTTCAGTCCGGAAGCCCGCGATAAGCGGGAAGCGGAGAAGAACAAACTCGCCAACGAGGTCGAGCAACTGGAAGGGACTCTGGCACGGCAGGTAGCTGGCCTGGGCCGCGCGCGGCGCGCTTTGAGCGTGACGGTGGAACAAGTGCAAAAAGCCATTCCTAGGCAGACAGTCCTGTTAGAACTGCTGCGCTACTCGCATTACCTCGGCACAAACAACGGGGAAGCGCGCTACGGCGCCGTTATCCTCGCTTCGTCAGGTGAACCGAAGTGGGTTCCACTCGGCAGCGCGGAGGCGATTGAGAAGAATGTGACGGCGTATCAAGCGGCGGTGCGGGGAGGGGCAATGGAGGAGCGTGGAGCGTTTGAGCAAGGAGAGCGTGTCGGGAGCGAGACGGAGAGACGGGGTGTCGGGGTGTCGGTGAGGGGCGAGCCCAAATCGCAAATCGCAAACCCCAAATCAGAATTCATAAATCATAAATCAGAACTCTTTTCCACTCTGCTCCAAGCGCTCTACCAGCAGCTCTGGGCGCCGATTGAGGCGGCGCTTCCCAAGGGGACCAGGACCGTCATCATCAGTCCCGATGGCGCGTTGAACTTCCTTTCCTACGCCACGCTGCTCACGCCGGACGATCAGTTTCTCAGCCAGAAATATTCGATCCGTTATGTCTCCAGCGGGCGGGATTTGTTGAAGGAGAAGAAACCATCGCCCAACAAGCGCGTGGCCATCTATGCCAATCCGGACTTCTCGGTAGTGGCGATGTCCCCGAAATCGTCCGACGCCGCGGTTCCCCTCACCCCGGCCCTCTCCCCAGAGGAGAGGGAGAAGAGCGGCCCGGCGCTGGGACAATCGAAAGTCGCGGACTCCTCCCCGTCGCGGGCGACCGGATTCCCTCTCCCCAAGGGAGAGGGCGAGGGTGAGGGGAAAGGAGGCACCGGATCAACCACGAACGGCCTGCTTGCCTCGGCGGCTTCCCCACCCTCCGAGACTGCGATGCGGTATCTGGATCGACGGGACTTGCAGGACTTACACTTGTCGTCCTTGCCGGGCACGGCGAGGGAAAGCGCGGCCTTGACCGCACAAGCTCAGAAATGGAATTGGCCCGCAGATGTCTTTTTGGGACCAGAAGCGAGCGAAGCGCAGTTGACCACCGTGGAGTCGCCCCGCATTCTTCACTTGGCCACGCACGGGTTTTTCCTGCCGGATGTGGGGGAAGACGGGAAGACGGGAGGACGGGAGTTGCGAGGGGTTGGAGGCGTGCGGCCGAACTTTGAGCCGAGTCCGATGGGCAGCCTCCCCGGAGGCGGCTTCGAATCCGGGATGATCGGCGGCTTCAATCGGCCCGTGGCGCTGAAGAATCCAATGCACCGGAGCGGGCTGGCCTTGGCCGGAGCGCAAGCGACGCTGGACGCGTGGAAACGCGGAGAGACTCCACCCACGAGCAACGACGGCATCGTGACTGCGGACGAAGTCGGAACTTTGAAGCTGGAAGGCA
The DNA here is from genome assembly GCA_016209525.1 of Verrucomicrobiota bacterium. GTDB lineage: Bacteria > Verrucomicrobiota > Verrucomicrobiia > Limisphaerales > SIBE01 > VHCZ01. The sequence continues at coordinate 7,766 of JACQWK010000313.1, read as the reverse complement.
CCGAGCTGGTTGTCCTCTCCGCTTGCGACACAGGCATCGGGGAAATCAAGTCCGGCGAAGGTGTGTTGGGCCTGCGCCGCGGTTTCATCCAAGCCGGCGCGGAGAATTTGCTGATGACACTGTGGAGCGTGGCAGATGAGGAGACGGCAAAGATCATGGCGGACTTTTACGAGACGTTTCATGCGTCCGGGAACGCGCCTCAAGCGCTGGCGGAGGTGCAGCGCGATTGGCTCATCAAGTTGCGGAAAGAACGTGAGCTGGAGTTCGCGGTGAGAATCGCCGGGCCGTTTGTTCTGAGTTCCCAAGGGCCTTAACCGTGAGTATTCAGTCGGAAATGGGGAGCACACGCACCCCCGCGTGTTCCGACCGGCGCCCCGCGGGTCAGAACGAATGTGTCATTCGGTCACCAAGAGAGTCTTTGAAAAGTCGGTTCGCCAAGGTAGGGCAGGCTTCCAGCCTGCCTCCTTTGGGTGATTACACAGTGAACTTGGAGGCAGGCGAGGTGCGTGCCCTACTTTTGAGCCACGCTCTAAGCGGTGACGCGTCCGAGCGCGGAGTTGGGGTTGGCGAGGGCGCCAACCACGGCACGCGAGGGCGCGTGCGCTCCCCATTCGACTGAATAGTCACGTATCGCCCGCCATGGATTGATTGAAAGAATTCGATCTGGTAGATCGAATTGGATACTAAAGGGCCATCAGCGATGAAAACAGCTCGACCGGCGCACCAGCCGATCCAACCTATTCGAACATTATGACTTTCGAAACACTCGTCATCGTTGGCGCCTTTGCGGGCAGTTTGTCGAGTGGGTCTGAACCATGAGCGCCTCCACATTTACCAACGTCCATTTTGATCAACACACTGCGCGTAATGAGCCATGTTGTGCGCTCCGGATCGAGTGTCCGACACAACCTTTAGAAGGTGGTGGAGCTGGCCGGCCCGTTCATCCTCAGTTCGCAACGACAAGCCTAACAGCAGGAGCGTCGATGAATCCTCGACACTCCCTCGTCCTCGGTCTGTAATGCGTTATTTCATCCTCTCCGACGTTCACGCCAATCGGGAAGCGCTGCAAGCGGTGCTGGAGGACATGAAACTGTTTCAGCCTCGCTTTCGGGGAAGCGTCTCCAATGCATCGCTCGCGCACGAGGACCATGAACCCACTCCCTGCCCCCTCCCGGGAGGGGAACTCGCTTCGGCGCATCGGCTGGATAGTTCCCCTCCTGGGAGGGGTGAAGGCGTGGGTGAATCGATGGAAAGCGGCTCTAGAGCAACTGCGGACGCGCTGGTGAATCTGGGCGACACGATTGGCTACATGCCGCATCCGAACGAGGTCATGGATATCCTCTGGCCCGTCTGCGATCTCATCCTCCCGGGCAATCATGACCTCGAAGTCGCGCATCTGTTCCACGCCAGTGAACAGGAAGCGAGGTTGTTGCGGGCGCGGTACAATGAACAAGCGGCTTGGTCGCTGGAATGGACGAAGCGCGCGCTCGCGCCGCGCAATCTAGACCGACTTACTGCGCTGTCGCAGCGCCAACGGTTCCTATTCCGGAAAGACCACCTCTTGTTCGCTCACGCTTCCCCGGTTCTTCCTGAACGGATGTACTACATCGACGGCACGATGGCGGCCAGGGAACTCTTTTTCAGCCACCAGCAGTTCGACGGCACGATTGCGTTCGTAGGGCACATTCATGTGCCGCAGCTTTATATCAGGGAACCGAAGGGCATCCTGGGCGGGCGGTTGAGGTTTGAACCGCCCAAAGTCGCGCCATCCGGGCCGATTGAGAAGCGTTGGCCGGTCAAGAAGGGAGAAACGGTCCTCGTCGTCGTTCCGAGTGTCGGACAGCCGCGAGATGGACTCTATTACGCCGGTTACGCCGTCTATGACGACTCGACGGAAGAACTCATCATGCGCCGCGTGCCGTACGATGTCATCGTCACCCAAAGCGAGATGCGTGCGCTCGATTTCCCTCCGAAATTGTGGGGGCGCTTGGCGCGTGGAATTTGAAAGAACCGCAATTCTCATTTTGGCCGTAACGCGGACACTCCTGTCCGCGATAACCTCGAGCATGTGCGGACAAGAGTGTTCGCCTTACGGGCACGAACCGCGCCTGTGGCCAAAATGAGAATTGCTGCTGAAAGAATCGCTTTTCTTCCGCGAATAGTAAGATAGGTTTACGCGGCGGACGCCGTGAGATTAGGTATGGATTCCTGCTCTTCCAAGACGCATCGTGCGCGCCTGGCGCTGGCAATGATCACTGGCGCCGTTGGGCTGATTATTTCAGTCGGTTGGCTTCTCAAACCGCGGCCCGCGGCTTTGCCGTCCGATCGGGCGGCGGCAACGATTGTCGATCCCAGCGCCGTGGCTTCTAGCGCAACGACTGCGCCGAATCTTTCAGCCCCAACCACGCAGCTTCCACCTCCGAATCTTCGGCTGACGACCCACGGCGCTTTGGACCAAGCGATTCTGGACACGCTGAACCGATTGCGGGCAGGGATTGACCCGGAAAAAAGCCGGCTTTTGCTGGAAGCCTTGAAGGGAAACTTGTTGAGGCCCGAATCGAAGGCGGAAGCCATCGGGGCGATTCTTGGTTTCCTCCGTTCGGGCGAGGATGCCGCGACTGGCTTGGCGTTTCGCGTCGGGCCGAAACACGCCTTGACGGAGGCTCCGACGCTGCGCACGGCCCTCTTGGACTGGCTCGGGCAATTGGATTCCCGCGCGGCGGCGGATCATTCCGTCCAGATTTTGGCGGCAATGTCTTCACCCGAGGAATACGCCGTGGCTTTGCGGAACTTCGCTCAGGGACGACCGGAGCAGCGTGATGAACTTCGAAATTATTTTGATCGCCTGGCCTCGCACGGTGCTTGGGCAAATCAGCCGACCGCCGGCTACCTTGAGGCATTCGACGTCGTTCCCCATCTGGCCGACCCCGCTTTCATCAACACGCTCAGCCCTCATTTGGCTCCTTCGGCCCACCATTCACTACGGCATGCATCGCTGGTGGCGCTGGACCGTCTGGTGCTGGCAAACCCGAAGGGAAGCCTCCATGAAATGCTCAGAGAAAACGCGCTAGAGGACCAACCGTTGCTGCGCGCCTCTTTCCTCGCGCGCGCTGACGTGCGAGATCGGGGCCAACGGGAACTGCTCGAGCAATATCTCTTGTCGTCCTCATTATCGGAGCGGGAATTGGACAAATTCCTTCGACTTTTTCCGAATGCCAATCGATTCGCTTCTTACAACTTGCTCACCGAGTCAGCCGGGCATTCGCTGGCGGATCTGGCCGCCCTGGATGCGGCGGCGCTGGAGCGCGTGCGCGAGTGGCAAACGCAGCCCAGGTTCTCGGGGTTGTCGCCGCGGTTGAAACAGCTTGAGAACCGGCTCGTCGAGCAGGTGGCGAGTGCCAAGCGGAGCGGCTATCTGCCGCGAGAGAATTGATGGTTTTTCTGGCGCGCCGACAAGACTGGTTATGAGAATTAACAGATCAACTCTGCCCGTGAACCTTGGAGCGCCGGTCTCCGATCCGGCGCGATTCTCTGCTCTATGGGGTTCACGCCGGGACAGAGACCGGCGCTCCGGTTCCAAGGCGCCATGCGTGTCCGGATGTCAGGGAAAGTGTGTTAAATCACAATGAAAGCAATCGTGAATTCTCGAAGACAGCACCTCCTCTTGGTTTTTCTCTGCCTCGCAGCCGCGTGGACCCACCGCCTGCGAGGGGACATCACCGTTGTTCCGCTCACAGGGGCGCAAGTGGGGCAAGACCCGTTCAAATTCAATGGCGTGATCATGACGGAGGATTTCTCCGAAGGCAGCGGCGCGGTCGTCCGGCATACGAACGTGGTTTTGAGCGCCGCGCATGTAGTGTACGACGAGCAGAGCCTTTTGGATCCTTGGGCCGGAGAAGTCCGGTGGTTCTGGAAGTACCATGCGTCGGGGGAGCCGGCTTGGACGAAAGGCAAGGCGCTGCGGGGTTACACCCGGTTTAGCAGTTATCAATTCGTCGCCGAAAGCTCCGGCAATTCCTCGCCCAGCGCCGTCGCGTGGGATCTCGTGGCCCATTTTGCTTACGAAGGTTTGGCGGGAGGCCAAGCCGGCGCTTGGTGGACCAACGGCATCTCCGCATTGCGGACTTCCCACGCCAAGATGGTCACTGGGTACCCGTCCGGAATCTATTCGTTCGGCGATCCCGATGAATACAAGATGCACGTGGCCGGCCCTTTTTCGTTCGCATTTTCGGTGAAGCGGGGCGCCTATTTGGGGGCGGACGGCGTCGCGGTCGGATCGGGAACCAGCGGAGGGCCGGTGTGGGTTCAAGAAGATTCCGGCACTTGGGGAGTGGCCGGAGTGCTGGTGTTAACCAGCGCAAAGGCGCTGGGCGGTCCGATCAACAGCATCGGCATTCGAGCTATCGACGTCGATGCGTGGGCCTTGGTCGATGAGGCAATTTCGGTGAGCCCGCCTTCCAACGATAGTTTTTCAACCGGCACCGTCATCAGCGGGCTTCCGAATTCGGTGAAAGGCTCGAACATTGGCGCCACCCAGGAAACCGACGAACCCGAACACGCGGACGAAGCGGGCGGAAGATCGGTCTGGTGGACCTGGACTGCGGCCGCGGACCAGACAGTCACGATCGATACCATCGGCAGCACTTTTGACACCTTGCTGGCCGTTTACACGGGCAACTCGGTGACGAACCTGACGGCGATTACCGCCGACGACGACAGCGGCGGCGACGTCGCGAGCAAGGTGACTTTGACAGCGGAACGTGGCACCGAGTATCACATCGCGGTGGACGGGCTGGGATCATCGAGCGGCAGCATCGTGCTGAATCTCGTGCCGCCGCCGCCGAACGACCAATTCTCAGCGCGCACCATGGTCCAGGCGCCTGCCGCCGAGGTGACGGGCTCCAACGTCAGCGGTTCGAAGGAAATAGGGGAACCCAATCATGCCGGCGTCTCAGGCGCCCAATCCGTGTGGTGGACTTGGGTCATGCCCGCGAACGGCACGGTGACGATGGATACCATCGGCAGCTCGTTCGACACGTTGCTGGCAGTTTATACAGGAGACTCTGTGTTCAGCCTCACCTCCGTGGCCAGCGACAACGATAGTGGCGGCAATGGAGCCAGCCGACTGACTTTCTCCGGCACAGCGGGAACCGCGTATCACATCGCGGTGGACGGATTTCGCGGCGGAGAAGGCCGCATTGCGCTGAACATCCGGCGTGGGATTCAGATCACGCGGCAACCAGTGTCCCGCACCATCGCGCCCGGCGGAAGCGCGATCTTCGGCGTGAGCGTCGCCGGCACGACCTCTCCCAAGTATCAATGGCAAAAGGATGGCGCGGCGCTACCAGGCGCGACCAACTCCACCTACACCATTGCCAGCGCCCAGATTCCTCAAGCCGGCGCTTACAGCGTGTCGGTGAGTGATTCGTCCGGCAGCGTGGTAAGTTCCAAGGCGCTGCTTACTTTGCGAGGCCCTTACGCTTTCAGCACCCTGGCGGGTTCACCGCCTTACGGCAGCACGAATGGCACGGGGAACGTCGCCCGCTTTTTCGTTCCCAGGGATGTTGCGGTGGACAACGCGGGCAATCTTTATGTCGCGGATACGCTGAACAATATCATTCGCCGGATCACGCCCAGCGGAACGGTGACCACGCTGGCCGGTTCACCAGGAGAATTGGGCAACGAAGATGGCACAGGCCGCGACGCTCGCTTCGCGTATCCGATGGGCGTTGCGGTGGACAGCGCCAACAGGATTTACGTGGCCGATTACCTGAACCATGTGATTCGGAGGGTCACCCTGGGCGGCACGGTTACCACCTGGGCAGGTTCGACAAACGGATTCTACGGCAGCGCAGATGGGGCGAGGACGGCGGCTCGGTTCGCCTACCCGACCGACGTGGCTGGGGACAGCGCCGGCAACCTCTTCGTGGCCGACACAGGCAACCACATCATTCGGAAGATCACGTCCGCTGGAGTCGTGAGCACGCTGGCCGGGACGGCCTTGCGTCAGGGCAGCGGAGACGGCGCGGGGAGCGCGGCGCGTTTCGCGTTTCCGCAAGGCGTGGCCGTGGACAGCGCCGGCAACGTTTATGTGGCGGACAGCGGCAATGACACGATTCGCAAGATCACGCAGGACGGCGTGGTCAGCACGCTGGCGGGGTTGGCTGGGAACAGCGGCCACGCGGACGGTGTTGGAAGCGCGGCGTCTTTCACGAATCCGGTGGGAATCGCCGTGGACGCAGCAGGAAATGTCTATGTCTCCGAGGATTACAGCCACACCATTCGCAAGATCACACCCGCCGGGGTGGTCACGACGCTGGCGGGGTCGGCGGGCATCTCCGGCAGCGACGATGGGATTGGGACTGCGGCGAGGTTCAAGGAACCTTTCCGGATGACCGTGGACAACACCGGCAATCTTTTGGTGGCAGATTCCGGCAACAGCACGATCCGGAGGATCACGCCGGAAGGCGCGGTGAGCACGTGGGCGGGAAAGCCGAGCGTCGGCGCCGTGGACGGAATGGGCGCTGAGGCGCTGTTCGCCAATCCGAGCGGCGTTGTGGTGGACGGGACCGGCCACATTTATGTGGCGGATTTTGAAAACCACACCATTCGCAAGATTGCGCCGTCCGGGGTGGTGAGCACCTTGGCCGGAATGCCGGGAACCGCAGGGAGCGCCGACGGAAAAGGAAGCCAAGCGCGGTTCAACCATCCCGAAGCTTTAGCCCTGGACCGCGCGGGCAATCTTTATGTGACGGATACCTGGAACCACACGGTTCGAAAGGTCGCACCGGACGGCAGCGTGAGCACGCTGGCGGGCTTGGCCGGAACCTACGGGAGCGCGGATGGGGACGGAAACGCGGTGCGATTCTTTTACCCTTTCGGCGTCGCGGTGGACGGCGCGGGCAGCGTTTTTGTGACCGATGGTTACAACCACACGATTCGGAAGATCACACCCGGGGGCGCAGTCACCACCTTCGCAGGCAAAGCCGGCAGCTACGGCCACGCGGACGGCGCCGGAAGCAATGCGCAGTTTAACGGTCCGGACGGTTTGGCCGCAGACACCTCGGGCAACCTCTATGTCGCGGACTATGGAAACCACGTCATCCGGAAGGTCTCGCCTAATGGCTTGGTCACAACGCTCGCCGGATCGCCGGGAGTCGCAGGCAGCGCCGACGGCGTGGGCGAAGAAGCCAGCTTCACGTTCCCGCATGGAGTGGCCGTGGATCACACCGGCCATGTCTATGTGGCCGACCGTGGAAACGATGCCATCCGGATGATCACGCCGGACGGCGTCGTCAGCACTATCGCAGGATCACCCAAAGATCTGCGAGGCAGCACGGACGGCACGGGCAACGCGGCGCGGTTTTTCTTTCCGGGGGGCGTGGCCGTGGACAGCGCGGGCCGCCTTTATGTGGCCGACAGTGGAAATAATACGATCCGCAAAGGCACGCCATCTGTCTTCACGCTGGACGCGGCCCGGCCCACGTTGCGCATTGAGTTCTCCGGACAGGATCTGGTTCTGTCCTGGCCGACGAATGCGGTGGACTTCGTGCTCGAAAGTTCAGCCAGCCTGACGCTGCCCATCTGGAGTCAACTTTCACTCGCGCCTGCGGTGAAGGGCGAGAATTACGCGGCCAGCATCCCGGTTTCGGCCGGCAACAGGTTTTTCAGGCTGCGGAGGCCTTAGAGCGTGTTTTGAAAATGGGTGGAACGGGCTACCAGCCCGTTTTCGGCGGCAACTTGCCGCCGAAAATTGCGGCAGGCTG
>JACQWK010000308.1 GCA_016209525.1 Verrucomicrobiota bacterium | reverse complement strand
ACCCTCTCCCACTCCTACGTCGTGGGAGAGGGAGAAAACAACGGTGGCAGTGTCAAGTTGCGCCCCGTGCAGAATTGGCCATCGGTTATAGATTTCCAATAACCTATAGCCAATTTTCAATGCCCGATTGTCAATCCTCTCCGGCGCCAACGAATTCGGCTCAGTGCGTTTGGCTCTCCACCAATTGCAGGATACCCTGGAGCGGAATGGCCACCCAATCCGGACGGTGATTCAGTTCGTAGCCGAGTTCATAGATCGCTTTTTCGATCAGGAAGGCATCCAAGAGAATCCTCACCTCCGCCTCGGATTTCGGGAGAAAGGAAGCGTGCCGCGCGGTTGATAGATAGGTCCGCAAATACGTTACGCTGACCCACAGTTGCCAAAAGTGCGCCCACGGTTGAAATGGATCAAGTCGCGCCTGAGGGATGCCGCCGCGTTCCATCTGCTGCAAGAGGCCCGCATGGGCCGCGTAATGAAACGAACGCAGCATCCCGGCCACGTCCCGCAAGGGCGACCGCTTCAGCCGCCGCTCTCCCAGGGACCGCGCCGGTTCGCCTTCAAAATCGATGATGACGAAGTCTTTTCCGGTGTGGAGCACCTGGCCCAGGTGGAAATCGCCATGATCCCGCGTGCGGGTTGCGGCGATCGGTCGCGAGCAGACAGAGCGAAAGCGATCCAGAATCTGGGTCTCCACCGCTAAGACTCGCTGGGCATCCTGGCCGGCAGAGCCCGGCAAATCTTTCCATCGCTTCCGGAGAAGTTGCAGGTTCTGCCGCGCGAGGTTGCGCATCGATTGGAAGAGAGATCGTTGGTAATGGGGCGTGAATGGCTCCGGAGCGAACTCCGGCTGCTCGTTGTTCGAGGTCAGAACCGCGTGGAGATCGGCGGTCCGTTCACCCAGCAACCGCGCGGACTCCAAGTAAGTGCCAACAATTTCCTGGATGGCTTGAGGCGTGTCGCTGGCCGCCAGGCTCAAAAGCGAACCCTCCAGGCGGGGAGGGCTGGGGTAGGTCGTCTGCAAGGATTGCACGCGCTCGTAATACCGGCCCAGCGCATCCAGCGTGTAATCCCAGGCATCCTTGCTTCCTAGGACAAAACCGCTCAGAACCGCCAACGTCATGCTTTCCTTGGCTTCCGTGCGATATTCCAGCGCGCCTCCGAGCGGGACTGAGTGTTTGAATTCTTTCTCCGTCAGAAATCGTCCGATCTCCAGGTCCGGATTGATGCCTGGTTCGAGTCGGCGAAAGAGTTTCAAGATCAACCGATCTCCATAGAGGATTGCCGAGTTGGTTTGCTCGGCTTTGACCGGCGAAGGGTCCGGCGGCGCGAGCGCGTCGCCACGAAGCCGCCGGAAGGCCGGAGTGTGGAAAGCGGCCAATTCGCCGCGCAGTCCCTTGGCGCTTCGCCGGCGCCAAATGTAATCGAGGAGCGTGCTCCCAAAGGCCTTGCTTCCGATGGCATCGTAGAGAATGCCTTCGTCGCGCTGCGCCGCGACCTTCAATCGCGCAATCGCCAACTGAGGCGAAGTCCTCAACAAGGACTCCGCCTCGCTCCCGCACGCGAAGGCCAAGGGCAAGAGATAAGTCTGCGGATCGGCCTGGAGGAATTCGACCAGCAGCAAGGTGATGAGGCTGTTTCCGGACTCGCCCTCCAGCGTGATGACTTCCTGCACCGTCACCGTCTTGATCCCCGCAGCTTTGGAGCCGAACCACCGGCGGGAGGCGAGGTAGTTTGGCAAAATTCCCTCCAGACCTCCTCTGGCCTCCTCGGCCACGACCTCTTCCCAGCCGTCCGACACATTCAAGGCGGGAAGCGCTTGCAGCTCGGTTGTCAAAGGCGCGAGGGCCGTCGGCGCCGCAACTCGGCTCTCCAGCGAAAACCAAAAGAAAGCATGCGGACTCAACGTCAGAAAATAGGGAGCCCCATCGATCCGAGGAAATTCGTTTCGCCCAAACAACTCGATCGGGACCATTTCCTTGAAGGCCGAAAGATCCAGTTCGACCGGCTGAACAAATCGGGAGAGGTTCGCCACCACCAAGATTCGCTCGTCGGCGCGACGTCGGACGAAAGCCAGGATCTTCCGATTGTCCGGGTGCAGAAATTCCAGACTGCCGCCACCCAAAGCTTTCCAGCGTTTTCGAAGCGCCATCATCCGTTTCATCCACCAGAGCAGCGAGTGAGGATTGCGCTGCTGCACATCGACATTCACGGCTTCATAATGATTTTCCGGGTCGAGGTTGACGGGGAGATAAAGACTCTGCGGACTGGCTTTGGAGAATCCAGCGTTGCGATCCGCGCTCCATTGCATCGGAGTGCGGACGCCGTTGCGGTCTCCCAGAAAGATATTGTCGCCCATCCCGATTTCGTCTCCGTAGTAAAGGACCGGCGTTCCAGGAAGCGAGAAGAGCAGGCCGTTCAGCAGCTCGATCCGCTTTCGGTCGTTGCCGAGCAAGGGCGCCAAACGCCGCCGGATGCCCAGATTGATCCGAGCCCGCGTGTCCCGCGCATACATCCGGTACATGTAATCCCGCTCTTCATCCGTGACCATTTCCAGTGTCAGCTCGTCGTGATTGCGCAAGAAAAGCGCCCATTGGCTGGTTTCGGGAATCGGCGGTGTTTGTTCCAGAATGTCCACAATAGGGACTCGGTCTTCCATGCGGATGGCCATGAACAACCGCGGCATGAGCGGGAAGTGAAACGACATGTGGCATTCGTCGCCGCGGCCTGAGCCGAAGTAAGCCACGGCGTCTTCCGGCCACTGATTCGCCTCCGCCAGCAACATGCGCTCGAGGTATCGCTCGTCCACGTGCCGGCGCAGCTCCTTTAGAAATGCGTGGGTCTCGGGGAGATTCTCGCAGTTGGTGCCCTCGCGTTCGTAGAGGTACGGGATCGCATCGAGCCGCAAGCCATCGACCCCTAGGTCCAGCCAAAAATCGAGCACCCGCAGGATTTCCTTGTGGACGCGCGGATTGTCGAAATTCAGATCCGGCTGATGCGCGTAGAAGCGGTGCCAGTAATACGCCTGGGCGAGCGGATCCCACGTCCAGTTGGACGCCTCGAAATCCTTGAAGATAATCCGGGCGTCCTTGTATTTGTCCGGCGTGTCGTGCCAGACGTAAAAATCCCGCCAGCGGCTTCCTGGCCGGGCGCGGCGCGAACGTTGGAACCACGGATGCTGGTCGGAAGTGTGGTTGACGACCAGTTCCGTGATGACACGCAACCCAAGCCGGTGCGCCTCGCGCAACAAAGCTTTGAAGTCACTCAGCGTTCCATAATCCGGATGAACCTCGTAATAATCGGCGATGTCGTAACCGTCATCTCGGAGCGGCGATGGATAAAACGGCAGCAGCCAAACCGCGGTCACACCCAGGTCCTGCAAGTACTCCAGTTTTTCGGTCAGCCCGCGGAAATCCCCCTTGCCATCGCCGTCACTGTCGCAAAACGCGCGGACGTGGACTTCATAGATGACGCCGTTTTTGTACCAGAACGGGTCGCGCTCCAACCCGTGATCATCCGGAGGCTTTCGTGGCATGAGACATCAAAACAAATGCGCTTTGTCGGACGAATCGTGGCAGCTTCGCAGTCTCCAGGCGCCGAAGCTCAAGCTCACGCTCGCCACGCGTGGAGCTAGCCGTTAATGAAATCCTGTGTCAAGCACACGAATCACCCCCGAACGTACGCGGTGCCTCCACAAGCTGGCGGTCGTCATGGGGGGAAGTTCGGAGCGCGGAAGCCTTCGTCCGCGCGTCTCGAGAAGTCCAGGCTTCGCGGATGTGGGCATCCGCGCTGCAAACTGCCAACTTAGAGATGCCCTGTAGGCTTCGGGCCTACTCCTTGACCCGGAAAAATTTTTCGGAATCCGTCAGGACCATCGTGAACGGACTCAGGGCGTTCACGAGATCTGTCCACGGTCCTCCGACGCGATCAGCGAATTGGAGCGTACCCTTCCCAGTCCATTCGATGATGACATGGTTGCCGTCGCGACGAATCGTGATGGAACCAGGCACGTCTGTGATGGGTGTAGCCGATGAGTCGGGGGCCCTGGTCTCCACTGGTTCGGCGCGAATCGGCGCTGGGTCCGAGTCCGCCAAGATTGCGACCGTGCGGGCAGCTTCACGCGCTCGAATGTTGAGCGTGTAGAGGCCAGGTCTGGCCAGGACGAAGCTTGGTTGATCCTGGCCCAGGATGCTTTCAAGCCAACGCCACGCCGTGCTGGAACCGCTGACGTCCAATGTCAAAAGCGAGAACGACAGGAAACCCAGAGCGATCTTTTGCATCGACTCACCTTGCGATTCTTCCGGCCAAAAGCAATGTTTCCAAACCTACCAGAGGCAGGGGCCGCCGTTGAAAGGCGCGTCTCCTGCCTCGGTTGCAGCTAGCCATGCTTCGAGGAGATTTAGCCGCGTTTTCCGCAGGCAAACAATCGGGTTCCGCAACCGAAAATCAGGTAGGAAAGCGACCTAAGGCAAACCGATTGCGCTTCAAGAAGCCACCGGGCTGCCCTCCACCCAGCGGGTGGCGTATCTCACCAAATCCGCCGCGCCGCCCAGGCCAAGTTTGTGTTTGATGTTTTCCCGGTAGGTTTCGATGGTTTTGAAGCTGAGGTTCAATCGTTCTGCAATCTGCCGCGTGCTCAAGCCGCTGCCGAGCAATTGAAACACCTGAAGCTCGCGATCCGTAAGGCTCTCGACACCTGGGCCGGGCATAAGAGGCCGGCTCTCAATGGTTTTTCGGACCAGTCGGATCGCCAACTTTCGGCTGAGATACAGCTCGCCGCCGAGAACGGCACGGATCGCGAACAAGACTTCCTCAGTCGCTTCCTCCTTCATGATGTACCCTCGCGCACCGGCTCTCAAGGCTCGTTCGGCGTACAGCATCTCGTCGCATTGGGAAATCACCAAGATGAGCAGTTTGGGGTGCTGCGACTTCAAGGATTTGATCAATTCAAGTCCGTCTTCTCCTCGCAACCGAAGGTCCAAGAGCACCAAGTCAGGCTTGTAAGCCAGAACCGCGTTCTGAGTGCTGGCGGCCCCGTCCGCCTCGCCGCAGCAGATCATGTCTTTCTGCCGGTCGATGAACTGAATCAGCCCCGCCCGCAGCAGGGGGTGGTCATCAACGATGAGAATACGCTGCTTTTGCATTGCGCTGGACGAGGCCAATCGCGTCTCCGCAGGTAAGCGGCCGGTTCTGCGCCACGGGCACGACGCACTCGACGGTTGTCCCTTGTCCAAGGGCAGAGGACAGGACCAGAACCCCGCCCAGCGTGCGCGCCCGATAACGCATGATCTGGATGCCCATACCCGCACCCGCCGGCTTTTCCGGATCGAAACCCACTCCATCGTCCATGATTTTGAGAGCGACTTGGGCGGGAAAAATGTTCAATTCGACTTCTACGCCGCGGCCTTGGCTGTGTTTGACCGCGTTGCTGATCGCTTCCTGAGCAATGCGGTACAAATGGAGACTAGTGGACGATCCAAGCGGCGATTCCGCTTGGCTAAAGGTGAAACTGCAGCGAATTCCTCCGAGGCTTTCAGTCTCCTTGACGAGCCGATCTAATGCCGTGGTCAGACCGCTCGCTTCGACATCGATGGGGTCAAGACCTCTGGCGAATCGACGCACCTGTTCAGTCCCCTTGTTCAGCAAAGCGGCCATTTCGTTCGCTTCCGAAACCTGCAGCGGAGCGGTTTCCGCCAAATCTTCTGCCAGCATTTTTGCTTTCAGCGCCGAATAGGTGAGCAGTTGACCAAGCCCGTCGTGAAGTTCGTGCGCGATCCGTCGTTGTTCTTGGCCGCTGATCTCAAGGACTGCCTGTTCGACTCTCGAGCGTTCCAGCATTTCTGCGTGAAGGGCAGCCGTCTTTTGTTCCACGGCCTCGGCCAGGTTCTCGTTCTGCCGCTTGATGGTGGTCAGTAGATGAACCACAATCAGAAACAAAGCCAGCCGGACCAGGGAATTCCAGAAGGGGATCGCCGGACGCTCAAATCCGCCGCTGGACGCGAAATCCGCAACCAGCCACGTGACCGCGCTCGCGCAGGCCGTGATCAAGCCGCTCAGCCTGCCGTCGGACCACGACGCCAGGACGATCGGAAGCAAGTAAAAGATCGCGAGCGAAAATTGCGGGCCCGTTAGGCAATCGACAAATCCGAGGAGGACCACCACAATAAGAGCCTTGGTTGTGACCCGCACCGGGGAGCGCTCGCGGACCAAGAAGTCTAGCTGTTGTATGAATGCTTTCATTTCACATCGGCAAAGCCCGGCAGCGGGATGGTCAGATTTCCATACCGGGCCGCTCCACCCGGAGCGGCCCTCATGTCCAGAGCTCGCTTCGACTGTGAGCGCCATTTGCTTAAAGGTCTCATCGCCGAGAGACAATCGGGGTCGGCCACTGAGATTGGGCTAGGATGGATGCCTAGGAAGCGGCCTTGCTTCGGCCGGTGGGGCCTCGCCACAACTCTTTTTTCCAACTTGCTCAAACGCTGCAAAGAAGTCTTGGCAGCGTATGAACCTCGAACGTCCGATATCGACCGCTCAACGTCGAACGAGCCTATGCCTTGTTCGAAGTTGAAAGCTTCCATCTTCAATGGGCGCCGTCCATCGATTTGGTTGCGGATGAAAGCATCCGCGCTCCGACCCGACAACATATAGATGCACCGGTCGCAAGTTAGCCTGCCTTCAACTCTCCTGACAAGGCCAGAAGGAGTTTGAGTCTTGGTGCGCTGACGACTACCTTTGCGAAATTCTCAAATAACGATGATGAGTGCAATGACCCGCCGCGATTTTGCCGCAGCCATCGGCGGCACTTGGTCTGCGGCCCTCTCACTTCCGTCAGTGTTGTCGTGGGGCGCACCGAACGCCTCTTCAAACGGCTCGGTCCTGGACGCTGCCGAGAGCGCTTCCGGACTATGCGTCGTGCGCCAGACCGCGCAGGCATTCGGCGCGGAGGGAAGTTTGCTCATTCTGCACCCGGAGGAGAAGATTGCCCGTCGCGCCGCCAAGGCGGCCGTGGCGGAATTGGAGAAGGTGGAGGAGTTCCTGAGTCTTTACCGTCCGGAAAGCGAGATTTGCCGGCTGAATCAGGCCGGCGTGCTCGCCCGCCCGCATCCTTATTTGGTGAACGCGCTGCGCAAGTCGCTGGAGATGTCGGCAAAAAGTGCAGGGGCCTTCGATGTGACCGTGCAGCCGCTCTGGGAGTTATACGAGGCCACGAAGAAATCGGGGCGAATTCCCACAAGTGCCGAACTCGAGAGCGCTCGTGGGAAGGTGGATTGGCGCCAGATCGAGGTGACTGCGGACGAAATTCGTCTGAAGCGCCGCGGCATGAAAGTGACTCTGAACGCGATGGCCCAAGGTTTCGCCGCCGACCGGGTGTTGTCGGCGTTGCGCGCGCACGGGATTTCGCAGGCCCTGGTGAACACGGGTGAAATCGGAGCAATGGGCCGCAGGGCGGACGGAAAACCCTGGACGATTGGCATCCAACACCCACGGCGCAAGGACGCGTTTGTGGCGCTGGCGAACCTGGAGAATTGTTGCATGGCCACCTCCGGCGACTACGCGAGCGCCTTCGACGACGACTACTTGCGCCACCACATTTTTGATCCCGCCACTGGACAGTCGCCGCGAGAACTGTCCAGCGTGACAATCACGGCGCCGTCGGGCACGGATGCCGACGCGCTTTCAACGACCGTTTTCGTGCTCGGCGCCGAGAACGGCCTGCGCCTCTTAGCTGAATTCCCGAAAGCGGAGGCGTTCTTGGTCCGGAAGGATGGAGGGATCATCAAGACTCGCGGATTTCCGGAAGTTCAGCCCGAAGCAAGTGATGCTGGAGACATTAGATGTTAAGAAGTCGCTGCACTAGACCTCAACGCTCGGTGAACGGATGGCGCCCTTCCCTTGCCCATGAACCGGTTCCCTGGTGGGGTGAGACTCCTGTCGAGCCCTGGCATCCTTGCTGGCAAAGAAGTCAGGGCTCGACAGGACTCTCGCTCCACCTTGAGGTTCATGGAGAGGAGATAGGAGCCGCAGGATGTCTTGCGGCTCGACGAACGTCCCACCAACCAAGGAACATAGCAGCCGCCGCATCGGAATGATGAAACTGGCGTTCATCACCCACGAACCTTTTTTTCCGCCCAGCGGCGGGGGATCAGCCGAAGCAGTCTATCTCGTCCGAGAACTCAAGCAGCGCGGCCATGCCGTTCACGTTTTCTGCCCCAAAGTCGCAGAACCTGAGAGCGTCGAGCGGGAGTTCGGGATTCATCTGCGCCTCTTCAAGTCGTGGCGCATGGGCCGCTACACATCCTTCCGAAGCGCCAAGTATCTTGCCTACCCATTCTTCCTCCAGCGGATGGTCGCACACGCCCATCGGGCCGCCCCCTTTGATTTGGTTCTCTCCCAACATGCGGTTTCCGCGGTGGCGGCCGGTTGGTTGAAACGGAGCCTGAAGGTGCCCGTGGTCATGAATTTTCTGGATTACCTGACCGGCTTCATGGAAACGTGGCCGAGCTACCTGGCGCCACCTCCGCTCTTGCAAGCGATGAAAAAATTTGAGCTGTCTCTGCCTCTGCGCTACGAGGCGGATGCTGTTCTGACGGTCTCGGACACGCTGGCGGACTATTTCGCCAAGGCCGGCTACTCCCGGAGCAGAATCCGGCCAATCTATTATGGTTTCGACGCGGACCTCTTTCCCTTCCAGCCGGCCAAGCGAGTCGAATGCGATGGGAAGACTCCAATCGTCGTGATGCACGGCTCACTGGACCATCATCACCTTGGACCTATCGCGCTGGAAGCCATCGCCCGCGTGGTCCAAATCAGGCCGGAAGTAGTTTTCAGATTTGTGGGACAACGGACGGGAAGTTTGGAGGGATTCCTCCAACGCGTGCGGGCCAGAATCCCTGAGGCGAAGACCGAAACCACCGGATTTGTCCCCTATGCGAAAGTTGCGGGCCACCTGGAGGACGCGGCCGTTGGCATCGTCCCGTATGAAGAATCCACCGGCACGCATTGCGCATTCGTCGCCAAGACGGTCGAGTACCTCGCCGTTGGGCTGCCCGTCGTCAGCACGCCCTTGGACAGCGCCAAGCGCTATTTCGGGAAGGAACCGATGGTCCGATTCGCCGGCTTTGATGGCGCGAGTTTCGGCGAGCGGATTCTGGCTTGGTTGAACGAGCCTGCGGCTCTCCGAGTGGAGCGAGCGAGGATCGCGAGCGAGCGGGTCAGGACAGAACTGGATTGGAGGGCGATCAGCAAACGAGCAATTGATTTCGTCGAGCAACACCTGGAACGCGCATGAGTTCAGCGAGCAGCAAGTTTGCTTTCTTTCGCCAGAGCGGTTGGATGGTCACAGCGGTCACCACCAGCGGTTTGTTCATGTATGCGGTGCACATCCCTTCGGTGGCCATGATGCCGCCCAATGAATATGCCGTCTTTGCCACACTCCTCCAAGTCCTCAACTTGGTGCTCATTCCAGGAGTGAGCCTGCAAACCGTCTTTACCCAACAAACCGCCGCCACGCAGACTGAAGCCGAACGACGGAGTCTGACCGGCGCCGTGCGTGCGCTGTTCAAATGGATGTTCATCCTTTGGCTGGTTGTGGCCGGGAGCGGTTTTCTGGCGCAGCGCTGGGTGACCGAGACGCTGCGGATCGCCAATCCGGCGGCGCTCTGGATTACTCTCCTGGCATGTCTTCCAGCCCTGTGGATGCCGATTGTGCAAGGCCTCCTCCAAGGAGGGCAGAATTTTGTCTGGCTCGGATGGACGGCCATTCTGTCGGGATTCGGGCGCTTTGTGACCGTGCTGGTGACCGTCGTCGCTTTGCAGGGTTATGCGGCCGCGGGCATGGTCGGACCGCTCTTGGGGATGCTCGCTGCTTTGCTCGTGGGTCTGTGGCAGACACCTCAGATTTGGGGAGGGCAAAGCCAGACGTTCGAATGGCGACCGTGGCTGAGCCGGGTCGTCCCTCTGACCCTTGGATTGGCCACCGGACAGATTATGTTCGCGGCGGATATGATCATCGTTCAAAGCATCTTTCCATCGGATACGGGCATGTATGCGGCGACCGGAGCGATTGCGCGGGGGATCGTTGTGTTTGCGGGGCCCGTGGCGATGGTGATGTTTCCCAAGACGGTCCAGAGCACGACCGCGAGAGAACAGACTCGCCTTTTGTGGCACGCGCTGCTGGCCACCACCGCCTTGGCCGGAGCGGCTGCGCTGGGTTGCACTCTATTTTCGGAGTTGCCGTACCGCATCATGAAGCCGGCCTACTTGCCGATTGCGCCGCTGTTGCCGTGGTTCGCCTGGTGCATGATCCCACTGACCCTGGCCGTGGTCTTGATTAATTATTTGCTGGCCCGGTCGCGATTCGAAGCCGTGCCGTGGCTGCTCCTGGTCGCGCTCACGTATCCGGCTGGATTAGGATGGGTGGCGGGGACCTTCCAAACTGGCGACACTCTGAGAGATTTCCTAACGATCGTTCAAACCTTGGGCGGCTTTAACGTCGTTTTGCTTGTGACTGCGGCCTGGTTCACGTGGCGCACGCATCGGGTGGTGCCATAGTGTGGTGTCTCGTAGCGCAGACTTG
The DNA here is from genome assembly GCA_016209525.1 of Verrucomicrobiota bacterium. Taxonomy (GTDB): domain Bacteria; phylum Verrucomicrobiota; class Verrucomicrobiia; order Limisphaerales; family SIBE01; genus VHCZ01. Next base: position 48,579 of record JACQWK010000308.1, on the reverse strand, counting down.
CAGTCTGCCGTATCGCTGACTTGAAGTCGGCAGGGCGTCGCAAGTTCCGGCACGCGCGGTCCGTTCGCCGCCGACCCAGAATCCAATTCTGCGATACGGCAGATTGAAAATCTGCACTACGCTAAACAGATACGGGCGCCGGCCACTGCACGTGGAGGCGCGTGCGCTCCCCAGCAAAACCTCATCGCGTTCTTCGGCTATTTCCACCTTTTTCGACAAAGTCGAGCTTTAAGGTCATTTCTCGCTGGTCAGACCCGGCAACGGTTGGGGCGCCCTCAGCTTGCGGTAAATCCACGCCTCCAGCGGCCGCAAAGGACGAAGCCACGGATAAAACGGCGAATAGAAGAGCCGAAGCCGAACCACTGAAAGTATGATCCCCAGTGCTCCTTTGTTCAGTTTGATTTTCGAGCCCAGCTTGTCCGTCCATTCGGTTGGGACTTCCAATATCCGGAAGCCATTTCGTTTGAGCGAAAACAGGAGATTGATATCAAAGGCCACGTCGGCGATGCGGAGCGCCGAATGAATTTTCTCGACCGCTTCGCGCCGCATGACCTTCGCGCCGCATTGAGTGTCGGTGATGTTCAAGCGAAAGAGGAACTGCACGAAGACATGGAAAAGCCGGCTGAACACCTGCCGCTGCTTGGATTGGCTCTGATGCAATATCGACCCCGGAAGCCATCGGGATCCGATGACGCAATCCGCCTGATCGCAATGCCGCACCAGATCCAGAAATGCCACCGGCGCCGTCGCGCCATCGGCATCCACATAGCCAATGAGGTCCGTCGTGGGAGCAAGCTTCAGGCCTTCGATCAGCGCGCCGCCCTTGCCGATGGGCGCCGGAAAGTCGAGCGCGCTGATTTCAGGGAAGTCGGCGGCGGCGCGCCGGACCACTCCCAGCGTGCCGTCCACGCAGCCGTTGAGCACCACCACGATCTTGAATTTGCCGGCATAATTCTGCCGGAAGAACCGCGCATAATCGCGCAGGACTGGCTCGATGCGCTGCTCTTCGTTGTAAGCCGGGATCAAGAGCAGCAAGTCTGGGGCGGCTTTAAGCACCGGGCTGGTTTACCAGACTGCTCTTGAAAAGCAATTGACAGCAACACCTCGGAGCCGCCGAGGTGACGAGGCGGACATTCTCATAAGTTGATTGGCGCCCCTTACTCGGAAGTTCCGCTGGCCACTCTTGATTTGCACGTTTCATCGCGTAGAGTGAACCGCGGATTTTGGAACTAAAAACCGAACGACAAAAGCGAGGCCATTATGTTAATCAGCCAAACCATGAACGAGGCTCTCAACCAACAAATCGGCAACGAATTCAGCGCCTCTCTGCAATACGTCGCCATCGCGTCGCATTTCGCCGCGGAAACGCTGCCCGAGCTGGCGGCTCACTTTTTTAAGCAAGCCGAAGAAGAGCGCGATCACGCCATGCGTTTCGTGAATTACGTGGTCGAAGCGGGCGGGCGCGCGGAAATCCCGGCCATTCCGACGTCACAGGCCGAATTCAAGACAGTCGAAGAAGCCATCCAGCTTTCGTTGGATCGGGAGAAAACAGTCACCGAACAGATCAACGAACTGGTGCAGCTCGCGCTCAAGGAGACCGATTACATCACCAACAATTTTCTCGCTTGGTTCCTGACCGAGCAACTCGAGGAAGTCTCCAGCATGGAGAATCTGCTCCGGATGGTTCAGCGCGCCGGCGAGAATAATCTCTTGTTCGTGGAGGATTACTTGGCCCGGCATCACGGGAGAAAGACCGCTATGCCCACGGCCCAGACCTAACCCGAGGCCGTTATTCGAGAGTGTCCGTGCAACGGCCAAAATGAGAATGGCGCAGGCGACCTGGCCGCTCGGGTCGGCAACTTGCCGACTGGAAGGGGGCGGCTGGAATCTTTTCAAGAATACCAGTTGCTATTCCGTGGAAAAAGGAGGAGAGTGCGCCCGTCTGATAGACAGCTTGTCTCTTTCAAGGCATCGTGAATCCTCAGGTGAACTTTGTTCAGTGATGATTTTAAACCCGAAGGCCGGGAACAGTCTGATGAAAGCAGCAGTGAGTCTCGGACAGTAAAACATCACATGAGTAATAAATTGTTTGTCGGAAACCTTTCCTTCAACGTCACTGAAAACGACCTGCAAGATGCGTTTGCAGCGCATGGAACGGTCGTGGAAGCCAACCTGATCACCGATCGAATGAGCGGCAAACCCCGCGGCTTCGGTTTCGTGACCATGAGCACCCCCGCGGAGGCGCAAAAGGCCATGGAGGCCCTGAACGGCGCCTCGTTGGATGGACGCAATCTTACGGTCAACCTGGCCAAACCGCGCGAAGAGCATGCAGGCGGCGGTGGTCGTCGCCGCTACTAAGCCAACCTGGAGAGTTTCGCAGGCGAGGTTCGGTGATCCGGGCCTCGCTTGCCTCTTTTTTGGGCTTCGTCCCTTATGCCGGTCGATGGATGAGCCCCGTTTTCCGGCCGGCAGACGAACGGTAACCGAATGAGAGAACAACACATTGAGGTCGAGGGGCGTGTCCACATGGTGCTTCCGGGCACGATGTTCAGAGTGGAATTGGATAACAAGCATATGGTGCTCGCGACGGTCTGCGGGAAGATGCGCAAACGCTGGGTCCGCCTCACGGTCGGCGATCGGGTGAAAATGGAGATGTCCCCTTACGATTTGGACAAGGCGCGGATCACCTGGCGCTTGCGCTAACGGCAGGGATTAGGAAACGCCGCTGCATCCTGGGCGACGACGAGGTCGAAGCGGGAGAAGCTCAGCTCTTCCGGCGAGGGGGCGGCGTATCCCAGACCAGTCCTTCCTTTTTCGACTATTCAAGTCCGATGCCCGCCGCTTCGGACTCGGCAGCTTCCAGAAACGCCTTCAAGATCCTGAGCCTCGGTTCGGCACACTGGCGCGCCGAAACAAGTTGGAGTTGTGCAGGCAAAAACTCTGCATTTCGCCGCAGGGCCTGAAGCGCGTCCCCATGCGTGACAAATCGCGTGTCGCGGCCCACTTTGCTGACGACGCGCAGAATGCCGATGGCACCGAGTTGTTCCAAGATGTCTGCGTCCTTCAACAAGACGCCTTCGACCGTCGTCGGTTTGGCGGAAGGCAGATGAGTTCGGATCACCTCCGTGACGGCCGGAATCTTTTCCTCTGGAAATCCGAATTGACGCAGCAGCTCTGGCACTTGCTTAACGGCATAGGCCACGTTGTCCCACGCCGCCAGTTCTGCCGGGTCCTCCGGCCGATGACCGATGAAGACACCGAGGTCGTGCATCCAAGCGGCGGCGTGGAGCACGTCGTCGTCAAAAGGCTGGCCATCTGCCAGGCGCTTGGCGAGGTCGTAGAGGCGAGGCTGATGGCTAAGTTTGTCCGGCGGCTTCGCCTGGTCGCGGATGTACTCAACGATCGCCTCTCGGTGTCGCGATGGCTTCATTGGGAGAAGATAACAACTTCAGGAGCACGTTCTAAGGCCTGGCGACGAACTGCGGCTCCGAGGGGCCCGCTACACAATGAGCGAGGGTAGGGACGCGTTCCACCGCGTCCCTGACTTCTCCCAACCGCGTCGCATCCCGGACAACAGAGCGACGGGAAAACCAGGCAGCTTAAGTGTTCCCATCGGTTGCTCTCCGCCATCTGTTCGTTCCGAGGAGGTTAGTGGGGCGGAGCGGAATCCGTGCCTACCAAACCGGATACCTCTAGCCAGTCTTCCTCTTCCTTTGGACGGTGGAACATGGGATAAACACTCATGACTCCACGCAGGTTCGCCCTAATCCTGTTGGTGGTTTCGGAAGCGGTGCTCTGCGGCTGTCGGTCCGCGGCGAAATCCGGTCCGTCTGCCGCTGTGATAAGCGTCGGTTGGTTGGAACGGATTGTAGTCGAGCCGGACGGCCGAGGATTCATATCCGAACAGTCCAAGCGGCCTTTTCACCCCTGGGGCATGAACTATGGAAACGCGGGGCGCTTGATGGAGGATTTTTGGGATCGAGATTGGGACACGCTCGCGGACGATTTCCGCGAGCTGAAGACTCTTGGGGCGAACGTGGTCCGCGTTCATTTGCAGTTCGGGAAATTTATGAACGCGCCGGAGGTTCCAAGTGCCGAGGCGTTGCGACGCTTCCGACGGCTGCTGCGGCTGGCCGAAAGGACCGGCTTGTATCTCGACGTCACGGGTCTGGCCTGTTACCGCCCTGCGGACGTGCCGGCCTGGTACGACGCGCTCGATGAACCAGCGCGATGGGCCGCGCAAGCGAAATTCTGGCAAGTTATCGCAGGAATCGGCGCTGCCAGTCCCGCGGTCTTCTGCTACGACCTCATGAACGAGCCCATTTCGCCCGCGCAACGCCGCGAGCCCGGGCGCTGGCGCTCCGGGAATCTTTTTGGAGGTTATGATTTCGTCCAATACATCGCCCTCGATCCGACCGGGCGCACCCGAGAGGAGATCGTGCGGCAGTGGATTCAGAAAATGTCGGAGGCCATCCGGAAACACGACCGGAGAGCTTTGATTACGGTGGGACTGCTGCCCTGGTCGCGCCAATGGCGACACCTGTCCGGGTTCGTGCCGGAGAAGCTCGCGGCGCAGCTCGATTTCATCAGCGTCCACATCTATCCGGACAAGAATCGACCTGGCGAAGCGATGGAGTCCCTCCGCCAGTGCCGCACGGACAAGCCCGTGGTCATTGAAGAAACATTTCCGCTGTCCTGCGACGCCACGCAGTTGGAAACATTCCTGCGCGCATCCCGCGAGATTGCCTGCGGCTGGCTCGGCCACTACGACGGCGATCCGATTGAGGAACTCGACGATGTGGAGCTGGCAGGCAAGCTCAGCCTTGCCCAGAGCGTGTATCGGCAATGGCTCCAAATGTTCGTTCGTCTCAAATCGGAATTCGCGCCCGAATAGAGGAACAGGAGACTACGAATGCAAGGAAGGGGAGATTCGAGGAAGTCGTCCACCGGTCGATTCAAGTATCTTGCGAAAGGAGCGCGGGCAGCCTGCCCGGGCTCATCAGAAAAATATTGTCAAAACCCAGGACGGATAAGCTGTCCGCGCTCCCATTCGAACCAACCGTGCTGTCTCTCCTGGTTGAGTCAGTTTTCCGCTCTATCGCCCCAGCGGACCCCCAATTCAATGTCTGTCGAAATGTCGCCATGGACGGATGGCAGAGGAAGCGGCGACGGCAACGGCAACGGGAGTGGCAGAATCTGATCGTTGTCCACAATCAACACCGTTGCGCCCGCGATTGGCGCCAGGCGATAGCTCGCATGTGGCAGGAGTATCAACACGACGGTCTCATTGCCTTCGACCGCCGAGCCGTCCACGGGCACGACCCTTACGGTGGCCGAAGCGGCACCCGCGGGGATAGCGACCGAAGCTTGGAGAGTCAGGTTAAACCTCTCCGCGCTGGGCCAGCTCGTGCATCTAAACATGAAGTCGTACCACCCCCCCCAATCTACGGTGGAGGATAGCACACTGATCCGTCATGGTTCAGTTCATCCGCAGCAGTTCGTCCTTTCCAGGCCGCTGCGACCGGGTCTTCGACCACAGCGGCGGACCGGTTTGGTCGGGGCGCAGCCGCAGCCAAACTGGGGGCCGAGACTCGGTCGAGCCCTGGAAACCCCGCTGGCAAAAAAATCAGGGCTCGACAGGAGTCTCGCCTCACCAGCAAGGCTGCGCGGCCGGCGACGATTTCCGGCGACACCAATCGATGGAAAATCGATTTTCTACTAAGATTTTAGTTGATCTGATGGGAAGCTTCGTGTAGATGTAGAAACTAAACCTTTAATAGTTTGGTATGACGACAGAGCACCAAGGCCCAAGCCCACGCAGGATTCCGGGCCGTTTAACCGATGCCGAACACCGGATCATGGAAGTTGTCTGGAGCAGGGGTTCCGCCACCGTGGCGGACGTGGCTGAGGTGCTGGCCGGCAAGAACGGGTCCGCCTACACCACGATTCTGACGCTGATGCGCATTCTGCGGGTGAAAGGATACCTCACCTGCCGGAAGGATGGCCGCGCGCACGTTTATACCCCTAGGGTCAATCGCGAAACGGCGGCGCGGAAGGCCGTGCGGCACGTGTTGGCGAAATTCTTTGCCGGCTCTCCCGGCGAACTGGTTTTGAGCTTTTTGCGCGACGAAGAGATCACTCCGGACCAACTGGACGAATTGAAAAGGAAAATTCTGCAATCCAAAGAGCGGGGCGAATGAACGCTGGACTGGAGATTCTCTGCCACCGGCTCCTGGCGTCGCTGTGCAACGCGACGTATCAGGGCTTGTTGATCGTGCTGCTGACGGGGCTTAGCCTGAAGATTCTGCCGCGACTGAACGCCGCGACCCGGCACGCGGTCTTGTTCCTCACGTTGCTCGTAGTCGCAGGAATGCCGCTCTTGCATTTCTTTTGGGATGCCTCGCCACAGATTGCGGGCACAGTCCATGTCCAGGGGCAGGCGCTGGAAGGAGGCATGGACGAAGGCAGGATCAGTGAATTCGCGCCGGACCAATGGACTGGCCGCCCTGACGATTCTCCCTGGAGAGTGCTGAGCAACGCGGATTCGGGAGTTTTGATGGCGGATGGGGGCAATCCTCCGAGAATGCTTTCGAGTGGAAATCCCGAGGACACGATATTATGGCACGAGGTTCAAGTCGCTGAATCTGCGATTTCGAGTTTGGCGACGCACTGGCGGGGGGATCAGTCCGGCGACACTGCGGGCATTGTTCGATCTTCCCCGTGGCTTCCTCGGAACTGGTTCCTGTCGCTTCCCAAGGGTTTGGGCGTGGTTCTCGTTGCGATTTGGCTGGCTGTGGCGACGGTGCGACTCGCTGTTCTGGGGCGGCAATGCGGCTGGCTGCGATCACTGAAGCATCGGGGGGCCTTGGCCCCAGAAGCGGCTCAAGCGTTGTTCGCGAGGCTGAGCCGTGAAATGGGCCTCAAACGAAAAGTCAGGCTCATGACGTGCGCAGACTGTCCTGCGCCCATGGTGGTAGGATTTCGGCAGCCGGCGGTGCTTTTTCCTGAGAAGTTTCTGGCAGGCGAGACGGCCCCACCAGCAGAGCAACTCTTGCGTCACGAACTGGCTCATGTCGGCCGATGGGACGATTGGACGAACCTTCTCCAGCAAGGAATCCGGGCCGCGCTGTTCTTTAACCCGGCCATCTGGTGGCTGACCCGCCGGTTGGCTGTGGAACGCGAGATCGCTTGCGACGATCATGTGCTGGCGGCGACTCGCGCGTCGCGCAGCTATGCGCTGCTTCTCACCGAATTTGCAGGCCGGATGCAGTGCCGCAATGCGGCAGGCGCTCCGGCGGCATGGAGCAACAAGAACCAATTAACTGAAAGGATCGATATGATACTTAACTCAAGTCGGAATTCATCCCCGCGTCCGGCGAGGACACGGGCCGGCGTTTTGGCCGCCGCTGCTGCCTTCGTCGCTCTTCTCTGTCTCGGGATTGCGCCTCGCTTGTCGTTTGCCGCCGACGAGGCGAAAACTGGCAACTCAACGGTCGCGGCTGCCGACACGAAATCCCAGCCTGCTGAACCAAATCTTGAACCGGCGTCAGAATCCGCTCCGACACTCCTGACGGTGACTGAGGAACTGCCGGCCCAGCCACCGCTGGGTCCGGATACCGGCCCTCGTCCGAAACCCCAGCCTGGGGCAGAGCTTTCTCCGCTGCCGCCCATGCCTGCGCCCTTGACGCGTCCCGTCCCGGCTCATCCACGGATTGCGCCGCCAGCGGCTCCAGTGTTGCCGTCGGCGCCGATGGCAGCGCATCGTCCAATGTTGCCGAGTCGCATTGGCGACGACACCGCCGGCCCCATGCTGCCAAGGACACCCGTCCGCTCCACAGCGAGCGCCAGGGCCTCTACGGATCGCTCGCTGGAGCGCCGCCTGGAACGGTTGGAACAACTGGTAGAATCTCTGATCGCGAAGGACAAGGAACCGAAGAAACGCACCGGCGGCGATTTCGACTTCAAGTTTGACCTGAAAGGACCGGAGATCGCGTTCGACAATGACAAATTGGCGAAGCTCGCCGAGGACACGGCGAAGCTGGCGGAAAAATTCTCCAAAGATGCCCTGAGCGAGGAGGCTGTTGCGCGCATCAGGGATCAGGCTCGCCGGGAAGCGGAGCTTGCGAAGGAACAACAAGCCGTCCGCGATGCCGAGCGTGCCGCCCGAGACGCCGAGCGTGCCGCCCGAGAAATGCAGCGGGCAATGGAGATGGAATTGAAGCGCGCTCCGGCGGCCGATCCCCGGGCTCTTGGCCGGGACTCGCTCAAGCAGCGGCGGCAGAGCCTCGAAGCGCAGCGAAAATCCCTAGAGCGGCAGATGGAAGCCATTTCACGTCAGATCGAGCAGTTGCATGAACAGGATCAACGTCTCCAGCAATCCATCGAACGGCAGATCGAGCCACCGAAGCGACAACCACAGCTTGCTCCGGAGCCGCCGGGAGAAAATCGAAAACGAACCAAACCGTTGGATTCGGACGAGGACTCAACCAAACCCAAAAGCCCGTAGGACGAAACGCGGCCCGAAGTCAGGGAATGACGGTAACGCGTCCTAACAAGGGTGGTAACTATTCAGATGGTCAACCGCGAATGGACGCCAATCGACGCGAATCGCAACACCCTCACCGCTACGGCGAAGTCCTATCACGACGGCGCCAGTTCCGGAACCCGACCTACGCGTCCGAACTTCACATGGCATCGACAGGCGCGAAGCGTTTGGAGTGCGGCGGATTCATCGCCGCTTTCGCACGGCTAAGAGTGCGTTCTAAAAGCAGGGCGGGCGTCTTGCCAGCCTCCCTTTTGTTGTTGAGACTCCCCAAAGAAGGCAGGCTGGAAGCCTGCCCTACGTTGGGCAGACCGACTTTTGCAACACTCTCCAACCGAAACCGGCAACCGGCTGACTTGACTTTTCACTCTCGGATCAAGCGGCGATCAATCGCACGCACTCCAAACGCTGGCGCGCCATGTCAAGGCTCCCTTCGCGTGGATTGGCGTTCCTTCGCGGTTGACCTGAAGTGTCCTTAGGATGGACCTCCGATAGACTGACAAACCCCCAATGTTAATCGACGCAAAAACCAATTCGTCATCATGAGCTCACCTGTCCGCAAAGACTCGGCCACGGCCATTACTCCGGCAGTCCACCTCGAGTTCATTCAGAACCAGGCCGGATTGCCGGAAGGCGCCGGGATCGAAGAAATCGAAGCGTATCATCGCGCGCTGTTCATGCACCACCATGCCAGCGAGATGGAGAAGTTCCAGCAACAAGGGCGAATTCACGAAGAGCGGCTGGCTCATCTGGATATGCGTTTGCGCGAAACCAACGCCAAGCTGGCCGGACTCGACAAGCTCGTTCCGGTGAATTTCGATGGCCAGCCGGATCTCAAACCGACCGCGCCTTGGAACCTCTGGGATTTGGCGATGTTCAGCGCCGCCGCTTTAGGCATCCTTTGCTTGCTGGCTTTTGGCGTGCTCAATATCTCGTTCAACCTGCTCGAATCCGGCCTCGTCACCTTCGTGGAGAATCCTGTCCGAGCTTATTTCTGGGCGGCGCTGCTCCCGGTCGGCGCGCTGGCCGTGAAGCTCGGATGGGATTTTCTTCAAAGCCAGAGAAAGCGGGACGTGTATCTCTGGTCGTGTTTGGTGGCCGGCCTGGCGGGGGTTCTCGTTTGGGTGGCCGCCTACGCTTCGGTCTATCCGACGCTCTCCAAGAGCATCGATGAACACATCGAATCGTTGAGCGTGTCGGATCAAGGCGCCGCCCAAGGCAATTCGCTCATGGGCATGAACTCCGCGGGCGCGAAGTGGATCGATGTGGCGACCGTGTCGGCCCAGGCGATCGCTGAAATCTTCCTCTCCGCTGTCCTTGGGATTTATATGACCATCCTGTATTCACGGCATCGTCCCGTTCGTCTGGCGGGAAATCCCGTCTTCACCCAGTTGGATGAGGAGCGTCGGCTTTTGGAAGAGAGCGTAGCGCGCGAACGCATGGCGCTCGGAGAAGCGCGAGGCAGCCAAACGCGGCTGGAGAACCAGCTATCGGCGCTGGTCTCGTTCGCGAAATCCATGTTTCAAAGAGAAACGGCGCTCCGGCGCGACCAAAGCCAGCAGAAACGGCTCATGCTGGATCAAATCTCAGAGCAATTGCGCAGTCAACTTGAGACGGTCGATAATCGCGCCACGCCTGGCCGGAATCACAGCCTCAAAGCGCCTGACGCCATGGAGACAAGATGAGCAAACCTATTGTGCCTCCCAAAAGTAGGTGGAACCACGAGCAGGGGTGCATGAAGCTCCTCGAATCCTGCCTCTCCTCCATCGGATGGAGGAGAGGGCTGGGGAGAGGAGGCGCGTTTGTGTTGGTTCCCCCTCTCCTCGGTCCTCTCCCCACTCGTTCCTCGCGGGGAGAGGATGAAGAGCTAGATGCAGCCCTGTTGCCGACTTGGTTTAGCCGGATTTCCTTGGATCTGGAGCTCAGAGGCCTGGGGTGAGGTGAAGTGAGCCTCCTCACGTCGGCTCCTACGCGGAGGATTCAAGCCCGCAGCGGCAGGAGATTTCCTTCGGCATCGAACCTCAGCTCCTCCGCACCGTTCGCCGTCTCGAGGTTTCCGTCTTGCCGGATCGATTCTTGGTACGCTTCCGAGACCTCCAATCGCGCCAGCGACAACGTATCGGCAATTCGCATCACCTTTGCCTGCCGGAGGTCGGGGAGCGCCAAGGAGACCAACGCCTGATAGATCGCTTCGCGATCCGTGTCGAAGTGGATCGGCACTTTGGCGCTTTGCGGCGTGAGCGCAGTCAGCGCGTTGACGGCGGTCACCTTGTAGTCGATAGACCGGACCAAGCGAGCTGTGGTGAAATCGGCGAAACCAATGCCAACGGCATTGCCGTGCGTTTCCGGCGTGAGTTCCTGGACGAAAATGCGGCGGATGTTTGGACCCGCTTGGGTCTGGTTTCCGAGAAACGAAGAATACCCGTGAATGCCTCGGCCAATGATGTTAGGGTCCATGCCCGCGCCGCTGATGTTCTTGCCAACGCGATCCACAATTAGCAGATCAATCTCGTTGAAGGGAAGCTTTGGCATGAGCCGTTGGGCCTCGGCAAACAGCTCCTCTTCGCGCCGCTCCAATTCGCCCGGATTCAACACGGCGATTTTCGCGGTCTCGTGGAGCTGGTTCTCGACCAGCGCCACCCCGCAAAGAATCGGAGCGGACTTGAGCGTGATCCGCGCGATCGAACGAATCACGCGCTCATATCCAAGGCGGCTGGCCGCCTGATGAAACGCGGCGGCTCCGGTGCGCTTACCCAAGCCAATCACCAGCATCTTCAGAATCCCGCTTCCAATCGCGCCGCTGAAGTCCGTGTGCGGTTTCACGCGATTGACCACGACGATGCCGTCCGCCCGAAGCGCCTCGGCGCTCAGGTAAACGGGCACGCCGGCCTCTGTGCTTCCGATCTGCTCGACCTCCATCGCGGCATTGATGGGTGCCTTCACGGTGGCCTCGGTAATGCCGTACTCCGCCAGGACGCCGGCTTGTCCTTCCGGCGTTGCTCCGCCATGACTGCCCATGGCGGGAATCACAAAGGGCGCTGCGCCGGCCTGCTTGAGCAGCTCGATCACCGAAGCCACGACGATCTGAATGTTGGTGATGCCTCGGCTTCCCGTGGCCACGGCAATGCGGGCGCGTGGTTTTATGTGCCGAAGAATTCCCTGCAGCTCCAACTCGCGTCGGAGAGTGGCGAGAATATCCAAAGGAGCCGCGTGCGGGTACTTCTGCCGGATGCCCAGCATGCGTGGAAACTCGGTGCTCATAGCGAATTGCCCCATGATAACGCAGTGAAATCGGTTCTGAAGTCAAGAAGCGTTGTTCGGAGCCGTGTAAGCGATCGCTTTTGCCCGGCCAAAGACCGGCAATGTTGTAGCGCAGATTTTCAATCTGCCGTATCGCAGAATTGCATTCTGCGGACGCCTTGAATGGCCAAGCACTCCCTCAGTCTCGAACGCCCAGCCGAGTGCAACTCTGCGATACAGCAGATTGAAAATCTGCGCTACGCCGGGCAAGAGTTCGACCTTACGGCACCGCCGAGGCGATGAGGCGGACAGAGCGGTTCAGGCAGAAATCCGCCTCCTCACGCCGGCGGCTACGCTTCATCGAAAGCGGCGATAAATCGCGCGCACTCCAAGCGCTTCGCCGCTTCTTTGGCTTTGAAGGAGTCTGATGATCGCGGCTCGAATCCGAGAAATGTCGCCGTCGTGTCAATTCCGATTCGCTTTCAGAATGAGACGAATTCCCCACACCCCCGACCACAACCCAAATGATGGGGAGAGGGTGTCGGGAGGACGGACGAGTCTGCCTGAACTGACCTCACCGTTTGATCACAGCGCGGTAGAATCGCGCACTCGCGGCGCTCGCCGACGGATCAGAGATTTGAACGGTACCGCCCGCGCCGGCGGTGTTCGTTGACACCGGCAGCCAAGCCTTGAAATCGGAGGTGAATTCCACGACGTAGGAGGCTCCTGCGGAACCCGCCAGCGTGAATTGGAAGGTTCCGCTCGGCTGGCGTGCAGGCGAGCGTAGAGCCGCCGGAATGACTGTGCCCGTTGGCGCCGTGTTGACCGTGAAGGCCAGCAGCCCGTTGTTCGAATTCAGCGCGTACAACCGTCCGCCTCCAAAGTCGGCTGATCCGGTGCCATTGGCATTTGGGTTGTCCGTTGGAAAGAGCTCTTGCTCGACCAGCGTGGGCGGGTTTGGGAGGTCCGCGACCCGGTAAAGACGCAGGCTGTCCGGAGTCTCGACCGCGATGCCTGCGAGCAGATTGTTGGCGGGGTCCACCGCAATCGTAGTCACAGCAACGGGAAGAGCAGCCGCGCCGAGCGTGTGCCGTGTTGCACCGGTGCCTGCGGCGAGATCGAAGTCAATCAACCGAAGCGGACGCCCAGAGGCCGTACCCCAAAAGCTATTGCCAACGCCGAACGCGACGCCCAAGCCAAAGTCGCCGGCCGCGGCATCGGTTGTAATGACTGACGATGTGAAATTCGCGCCGTCCGTGGTCGTGAAAATCACGGCGGTCTTGCCGTTGCGCGAGGCGGCAAGAATTTGCGTGTTCCTGCCGGAGCCACGCACGTCGAACGAGTCGCCGAAGCGGCGATTGGCCGTATCCGCGTCGCCTCCGCTCGGATCGCCGGTGAATGCCACCGCCGGCGTGGCGCCGGCGCTGTCGTTTTCCCAGCGATAAATCGCAAATGCGGCCGCGGAGCTGTCCGTGACCAAATTGGCGGCATACACGACTCCGTCGTCTGCGACGCCAATCATATTCACGGCGAATGTCCCGCCGGACACGACACTGGGATCGACATTGAGCTGCCGCAATTCGGCGCCCGTCTTTCCATCGAGCACGTAGATCTTGTTCCCTCCGGTCCGGCTCACCAACAGAACATTTCCGGTCGCCGGATTGTAGGCGAGACCCCGCTGGCTGCCGTCGGTATTCACGTAGGGCCGATCTCCCGGCGCCAGCTTCCAGAGCGGGCCGAGCACGTCTGTTCGGACATTCACGGTCAGAACCGCATTCGTGCTGGTCACCGATCCGCCGGGATTGCTGACTTGGACACGGTAGTTGCCGGAAGCGGACAATTGGACGTTGGTCAGCAAAAGGGTCGAATTGGTTGCGCCTGGGAGATCGGCTTCTTGGAACTGCCATTGATAGCGCAAAGGCGCCGTGCCTTGCGCCGCGACACTGAACGAAGCCGCGGCGCCTTCGATCACAGTTTGGCTTTGCGGTAGGGTGAGAATGGCAGGGGGAGTCGCCGGAGTTGGAACTATGCGGTAGGCCACAATCCCGTTGTTCGTGTCCAATACAAAGACCGCGTTGGTTCCGGAAACGTTCCCAAAATCCACCGAGCCGACACCGTTGCCGTTGGCGTTGTCGGTCGGGAGATTTTCCTGATCGACTAACACCAGGTCGCCGGGATTCGTAAAATCATAAAGGCGAAACTGGTCCGGCGTGGCAACGGTGAACGCGCCGATCAGTTTTTTGGCGGGCTGGACGCCGATGACGGGCGCGGTGCCCGGAAACACGGGCTCCGTGTATTCTTTGATCAAAGTGGCCTGGCCTGTGGCGAGGTTGAATTCCACGTGGCGGAGAGCTCCGCCGGCGACTTTGACCCAGAGCCTGTTGCCTTCGCCAAAGGCGATGCCCAGGCTCCCAGCACTCGCAGACGCGTTTGCGATGAGCGTGGAAGCGAACGTCTGGCCATCGGTCGTGGTGAAGACCGCCACCGCCGGGCTTGCGCGCGAGGCGGCGACGATCATGGTATTCGGGCCCGACCCGCGCACATCGAACGAATCGCCCCAACGCTGAACATTCTTGCTCGCGCTGGTTGCAGGATCTACGCCCGCCGGGTCGCCGTCGAACGCGAGTGTCGGAGCCGTGTCCGCGAGGTCGCTCGACCAGCGGTAGATTTTGAAATTGGGCGCGGTCGTGCTTGTGGAAAGATTGGCGGCATAGACTACCCCGTCATCGGACACCCCAACCATGCTCACGGCAAACGTTCCTCCGGCTACTCCGTCAACGTTCAGCGCGCGAAATTCTGTGCCGGTCGCGGCGTCCAGAACGAGGACGTTTAGGCCGCCGGCCCGGCTGATCGCGATGAGATTGGTCGTGGCCGGATTGAAGGCCAAGCCGCGTTCAGTATTGCCGGTGGTCACGGAAAGCCTGTCGCCTGGGGCCAACTGCCAGAGCGGGGCGAGTTCGTCCGATCGAGTACGAAGAACAGCGATAAGTGTGATAAAGACCAAAGCGATTTGCGCGGCTCGGGTGGCAGACTTCACTCGGAACAGCGCGCGTTGGATAGAGAACGATTTATTCATAACAGCACGACGTTGCAATTTCTCACCGCCTGGGTTGAGCGGACGGTCAGCGAAGGAATCCTACAACGCCAGAGATTAGAGGAAGCGGAAGGATAGAGTCAAAAAAATGTTGCGGTGGGGCGCGATTCAGCTTTTGAGAAGGCTGCAAATAGCTGCGGAGCAGCGCCAGTACGTAGCCCATGGCGCGAGCCGTGGGCTACTGTCTTCCGCCACTCCGTGGCGAGTTCATGGGTTATTGACGAGACCGTTGGATGAACGACCGGTCGGCGTTTGTAGTCGCGGCTTTAGCCGGTTCGGGCCGCCTAAAGGCGGGACTACAAACCTTCCGCGTGTAGTCCATCCCACGGTCCCCTCTGTAGGTTCCAAATGTGTGCTCCGAAGTCCGGCAGCTTAGTAGCTCCGCTCGGAAACACGCCCGCCACGGTAACTAAGCCAATGGATGTCCGGGTCGCCAGTTCTGGACGGAGCATCGACGGAGGTGGTGATCTTCACCTTTTGCGCCCTGGTTTGCTTGAGCGAGCCGATCCATTTGTGGACCTCGGAGTGACCATCGGCAAAGGAAAGCCCGCACGCTCCGTTGTGGTAGGTGGCCGGCTGGTCGATCCAACTGCTCACGCGCGGATTGAAGAAGCCCGCGTCGTTGATGCTGTCCGGATGCTCGTCGAGATAGACCCACGTCTCGGACGGACCGGGGTAAATGAACTCGGAAGTTTTCCGGATGTGTTTGTAGATGGATTCCCAAGGACCGGTCTCCGCGTTGCCGTCTCCGATTCCGATGTTGCCGGACATGCTTCGGACGCGCTCCTTCCACCCTTTGTTTCTTTGGGCCGGGCTGATGTAGATGTCGGCCGGGCATTTGAAGACGTTTTTGGTGTTGCCGAAGTACTTGGCGAGTTTCGAGTACTTCTCATCGATGAGGTAAAGGAGGTTGGTGTTGTCTTGAGAGGTTCCCCAATCCAGCCATCCAATGACCCACGGTGCGTTCCGGGGATCGTTGGCGAAGCTGGCCGTGCTTCCGCCGTGGAAGCTCATGACGATTCGATCGTCGCTGTCACCGTTATACATCTGCCAAGCGAGCATGAGCTGTTTCGTATTGTTCATGCACATGATGCCTTGGGCCTTGGTCTTGGCCTTGGCCAAGGCCGGCAGGAGCATGCCAGCCAGAATCGCGATGATGGCGATGACGACCAGCAATTCGATCAGCGTAAAGCCGGATGGAGTGCGACGGTTCATCATGGTGGTTTGGCTGCCGGTGGGATGGAGGATGTTCATAGTTTATTCATTCTGCTGAGGAGGGATCAAACGTTTCAAGGCTTCACGCCGGTCTGTATGTTCGGAATGGATTTCAGGTCTTTAGCGGTCGGGTCGATGGCCCGCAGCGTATTGAGGGCTTGTTGTGCGACCGTAAAATCAGAGTCGTTGAACATTGCTTTCACGGCCGGGATCGCCGCTTTGGCCGCTTCTCCAATCTCCATGATCGTATAGGCGGCGAGCCGGCGAGTCTCCGCATCCGAGTCCTTGAGCAGCGGGATTAGGTCGGGCACAGCGGGCGCCGCTTTCGGGCCGGCCTTGGCGAGTTCGACACACGCATTGATCCGTGCGTCTTTGTTATTGCTTTTCAAACCGGCGATTTGAGCCGAGACATCGACCTTGGCTTCCGGTTGGCCGCAACCCACAAAGAGGCACGAAGTCAAAACCGCGAGAAGCGTCGCAATAAGTGTGGAGGGGGACGTTTTCATGGAGTGGAACTTTACGAGCGGCACCTGAAGCCTTCAAGCTCAAATCCTGTCTCATCTGCGCCCTGCACCTGGAGCCCCGTACCTTCGGGTTTTGGGAACAGGAGGAAACGGAGAAAACGGAGAGATTGTCTCCGTCCTCTGTGCTCTCCGTTTCCTCCTGTTCAATCCTCAAGACTCTTGATCCCACCGGCAAGAACTCGACGCCCATGGTATTTGACTGGCCCCTGTTCCCCTCACCCTGGCCCTCTCCCCAAGGAGAGGGAATCAGCGCCATTGCGTTTGGCCGATCCGGGATTGCTGAGCATTTTCGCACGTGGCGAACGTCGCTCCCTCTCCCGTGGGGAGAGGGCTGGGGTGAGGGGGAAGGACCTGTCGGACGAGGCGAGCAAGGCCAAGGTCATTCCGCGGGAACAGGAGCCCGGAGCCTCCTGGGGAACGATCACTGACTCAGGCTCCCGGTTCCCTCCTTGATTTCATGCTGCCACCCAGTTGCGAAAGGGCCGAAAATTTCTTCGGCGCCATCAGGCCAGCGAACCACAACTCGTTCGACGCTCTGTTGAGGACCGAGGCCGAAATGGACTCTCGGATCGTTGCTCGAACAGTAGCTCTGATTGGGGAGCACTTGAGCCCAGCAAACCTTGCTCCCGGCTTCGACACGGAGAAGCGCGTTGATCGCTTCCGTCCGGTTTCGCCGCAATACGCGGAACGTGATCCACTCGCCGCGTTTTGGCGCCACATTCCTCAGCAGGTGCAACGGCCCGTCCCGATTGACCACAGCGATGTCGATGTCTCCGTCATTGTCCAGGTCGCCGAACGCCGCTCCCCGACCGGTAGCGACCAACGGGCGCCCGACGCCTGCCTGCGGTTTCAGTTCCTCGAACTCCCCATTTCCCACGCCACGCAGCAGCGTGTCGGGCTCGGCATACGGGTCTTTGGGATCGGGTTGTTGGGGGCCGTACTTTACTCTCCCGTTAGCCACGTACAAGTCCAAATTGCCGTCGTGGTCGAAATCGGCGAAGCCGACTCCGAAGCCGGTGAATGGGTAGCTCGCCGAGCCAGGGCCGTTCCTCTGTTGCACGTCGGTGAAATAGCCTTTGCGATTCTGGAAAAGGCCGTTTCCTTCGCCGACAAGGTGCGTCACGAAAATGTCCAGCCAGCCGTCCTGCTGGAGATCCACCACGGCGACCCCCATGCCGGCGCGGGTCACGCCGTAGCTGTTCACCGCGCAGCCGCGGATCATGGCCTGGTCTGCAAACTTCCCGTTGCCCTGATTGAGCCAAAGCTGGTTGGGCATGGCGTCGTTGGCGATGAACATGTCCAGGCGCCCGTCGCCGTCAAAATCGGCGCAGCCGACTCCCAACCCATTTCCATAAGCCTTGGCCAGTCCGGCTCCCTGAGTGACGTTCTCGAAAGTTCCATCGCCCTTGTTGTGATAGAGCGTATCCATTGACGGCGCTTTGTAATTCATCGGCGAGCAGTAATCCCTCAAGCCTCCGTGGGAAACGCATTCGAGTTCGCGCGCGCGCGACCAGTTGACGTAGTTGGCGACAATGAGATCGAGATGGCCGTCGCCGTCGTAATCAAAAAATGCCGCGCTGGTGCTCCAGGACGCATCCCCAACGCCAGCCGTCTGGGTCGCGTCGGTGAATGTTCCATCACCGTTGTTCCGGTAAAGGATATTCGGACCGACGTTCGTCACGTAAATGTCCGTGTCGCCGTCGTTGTCGTAATCGGCGCAAGCGCAGCCCATCCCGTACTCACCGCGGCCGGCGACTCCGGCGCGTTCCGTGACGTCTTCAAATTTCCATAAGCCCAGATTTCGATAAAGTCTGTTTCCGGAGCGCTTCGATGCGCCGGGGTCGAGAGAGCCCCCGTTTACGCAATACAGGTCGAGAAGTCCGTCTCCGTCGAAGTCCAGCAGGCCGACGCCTCCGCACATGCTTTCGGGCATCCAGAAACGGCCTGACGCGCCGGACGAATGCCGGAAAGTGGCGCCGGCCTCGGCGGCGGTTTCTTCAAACCAAACTTCAGGTTTGTCCGGTGCCGCAGGATTGGCTTCTCGCGGCGACGGAGCCGAAGGATGGTCGGAACAGCCTGCCGCGAAGAAGCAAAGAAGGAGCCCGCATAACAATGCCGCGGCGTGCGTCGTGGCTGGGCATGAAATTTGGCGCGTCGTTCCGTCATCGACCGCGAATCTGATTGAGCGGGAAAACGCGCCGGGATGGGAATCTTGGACTCCCGACGCGTTGGAAATAAGCCCGCGCCGCTGGTGCCATCCGAAGGTTCGTTTCCCCTCACCCTGACCCCAAGGAGGGGGAATCGCCATCTCCACGCCCAGCCAATCAAGGGGCGACAGCTTTTCCGCGCGCCGCGGACAGGTCTCCCTCTCCCAAGGGGAGAGAGCCGGGATGCACTGGTGTTGAATTGAGGACGGGCTCACGTTTGTGCCGAAGACATCTTGCTCTTGCTCTTGCTCGTAGTCTTACTCTCTCCTGGAAGTTGCAGAGTAAGATTAAGAGCAGGAGGAAGAGCAAGAAACATCGGACTGTCCTTATTTCAACAGCAGTGGAGCCGGGGGGAGGGGGACAGGGAGCCAGTCAGAGTCAGTGAGGTTCATGGTCCCAATGCGTGGCCGAAATGCCGCGCTACTGCTTGGCAAGCTTGTTCAAGCGGCGTTCGAGCACGGACAATCCCGGCTCGGTCGGCGCCAACTTTCGGAGCATGTCAATAGCGGCGCCGGCTTCGACCGAATCACCCCGTTCAATGGCAAGCTCAGCCAGACGAGCGTGCGCGCCGACGAAAGCGCGGTTCAACTGGACGGCTTGCCGGTAATGCTCGCGAGCCTGGCCAGGCTGTTTTAAGTTGCGCCAATAAACGTCGCCAAGTTCAACCAAGATTTCCGCATTCTGAGGATCGCAGCGGTGCGCGTCCTGAAGCGCAGCGATGGCCTCAGCATCACGCTCTGCGGCGAGCAAGGCATTTGCCTTCGCCAGGTGAGCCTGCGCGGTGTTGGCGTCCAGAGCTATGGCTCGGTCCGCGTAGGCCAGTGCCTCATCGTTTCGCCCCAACATCTGGCTGGTGAACGACATGGTAATGCAAGCCGGAAGGTACCGGCTGTGACTCTCTAACACCTTCGAGAGGAGCGGATAGGCCTTCTGCGGTTGGCCAGATCGATTGAAAGCGATGGCCAAATTGTTCAGGAGCGTCACGTTGGTGGGATTATAGCTCAAGGCTCTGAGAAGGATTTCCACGGCTTTGCCAGGGTTGCCGGCTTGCGAAGACTGATTGGCCACTTCAAGCTGGTCTTGAATCAACTTCATATGCTCCGACGCGGTCTCGGACCATGCATCGGGTATGGGAAACACCTCCGCTCTTTGGCCGAGCAGGAGCTCGAGTTCCGCTTCGTCGTTCCGGCCCAATTCTCGGCAGGCTCGGCCCAGCAGATGATGGGCGATTTTCGAGCTGGGATCCAACTGCAGAGCTTTTCTTAACCACTCGGAAGCTTCGGCAGGATCGTTCTGGCGAAGTCTGGCGTCTCCGAGGCCTGCGTAGCCTCTCCACTCGTTTGGGGCGAGGTGGATCAAACGGCGGAAGGAGTCTTCGGCGCCTCGCGGATCGCCTGTCCGCAAGAGCGCTTCACCGAGGCGATAAAATCCCGGCGCGAAACTCGGAAACTGCACCGCGAGATGGCGAAAAATCTTCAAGGCGGCTTCGATTTCACCGAGTTCGAGGGTTGCCACGCCGACGTACATCGGGGCCAGAGGCTCCTGGGGATTCAGGCGTGCGGCGTTGGTAAACGCCATCCTGGCTTCTTGCCACAGAGAATTCGCCGCGTAAACGATCCCGAGCGTGGCGTGCCGTTTCATGTCTCGGGGCGACTTTCGCACCCAATCCACCTTCTCCACGATGTAGGCTCGCAATTGGGGTTCCAGCTTTACAAGGTTGGCTGGCACTGGGATCGGGGGAGATGGCTGAAGGATGGTTCGAACAATAACGAAACTGGCAATAGCCACCGCCAGGAGGCAGAGCGCCGTGACAACCAACAAGCTCCGCCTAGGCACAGGGCCATGGCGATGAGAGGGTTCACCGGCGTCGAATCCACCCACGTCGCTGCTCTTTCGATCTTTGCCGCTTAGCCTGATCTTCACAACTTTCCACTAACCGTCGGTTCGTAGCCGCCGAGGTGACGAGGCGGGCATTCGCAAGCGGCAAATCGTAAATCGTAAACCGTAAATCGCAAATCGAAGTCCGCTTCCTCACGTCGGCGGCTACAGTACTAGCGCCCGGAGGCACTTGTGGCCTGCCGCTGCACCCCGCCTTTTACAACAAAAAATGGCTCGCGTGAACGCGAACCATTTTGCTTGAAACTATGAATTTGAACGAGAGTGCCTCAATTAAAACCGAGTCGGATTGGCCACTTTGGAGGAAGTCCGCTCTTGGAGCCAATCCACATCGCGGTTGTTGGGAGAGGAAACACCGAGCGACAGCAGTTGGCCCTTTCGAAGTCGTGGGGCCGTGCGCTGATCAACCCATTTGCGGATTTCCGAGTGGCCATCTGCGAACGCGAAGCCGGCCGCCATGTTGTGATAGCTCGCCGGGTAATCCACGATCCGATGGGCCGTGGATCGACGCGGATCGTACGAATCCATGTCCACGGCGAACCACCCGTCATTGATACTGTCTTCTCGCTCGTCAACAAACACCCAAGTTCGTGAGGGGGGCGGATTCGCGATTTGGCTATACTTTCGGAACTGCCAATATCCGCCCGAGAACGGTCCGCCGCGATCTCCCAAATACGCATTCATAGAAACCGAGCGCACTCGCGGCAGACCGGACAACCCGCGGCTCAGGCTTTGATCGGCCGGGCATTTATAGACATCCACGGAAGCGCTGTACGGTCCAAGCTGGGAATTCTTTAAGAGGAAGATGTTTGTATTGTGGGTCGTGCCAGAGAGGTCCAGCCATCCGACACACCACGTCCGGTTCGAGTTCACGGGGCTCTGGGCTTCGCCGCCATCCAGATTGCCGGTGAGCTTGTCATTATTATCGTCAGAATACAGGATCCAAGCCAGGCCCAGTTGCTTGTTATTGTTCATGCATTTGATCCCTTGGGCTTTGGCCTTGGCTTTGGAGAGAGCCGGCAACAGCATCCCTGCCAGAATCGCGATGATGGCGATCACCACGAGCAATTCGATCAGTGTGAAAGCATGGGGTTTGAGTCGTTGATATACCGGAGTCACGAGACCTCTGAGGCTAATCTTCTTCATAGATTCTTCAGTGCGTTTTGGGTGTTTTGACGGCGCGTCATCGTAGAGGCGACGGGGTTTTGCGTCAATCTTTCGTTTCGCTGCCAGGACTGAAGCCTACTTTGCCTCAGGCGTGTCCCATTGAGAACTGTGCGTTTGACGGCACAGGTTCACGGCGCGGCGCAACTGCCGCCGAGCTCGTTGAAGCGTTCCAACGTTAAACGGTTAAATCGGCCAAATGAGCAAAAACTTGATCGCGGCTTTCGAACCAGTTTGGTGGGGCGAGACTCCCGTCGAGCCCTGCCTTCATTTCCGGCAACGATTCCAGGGCTCGACGGAGTCTGGTCCCATCGGAATTGGCTGCGGCTTTGCCGCGCTAATTCCTCTGTGACCCAGAGGCTTGATTTCACTCGCGTGGATTCGCGTGGATGCGCCCACACACTGAATTGGTTCGGCTCCGATTAACGGACCCGGCTAAGTCGTCAAAGGTCCACCCAGTTGAATGCTGTGCTGGAGACAGTACGCGGCGTTCTCGACGTAGTGTTCCGCCCACGATCGGAGGCCTTTTCGCTCTTCGGCGGACAGTTGCCGCACAACTTTGGCCGGAGCACCTAAGACCAACGAGCCGGGGGGAATCTGGCTTCCTTGTGTCACTAAAGCATTCGCCCCGACAATCGATTGTTCGCCAATCACCGCGCCATCAAGAATCGTCGCTCCCATCCCCACCAAGCACTCGTCCGCAATGGTGCAGGCATGGACGATGGCCAAGTGGCCCACGGTCACGTAGTTGCCCAAGGTGCAGGGAAATTCCTCGGCCAGATGAAGCACGGCATTGTCCTGCACGTTCGAGTGATGGCCAACGACAATTCGGTTGATGTCTCCTCGGAGAACCGCGTTGTGCCACACGCTCGAATACTCGCCCAAGGTGACATCGCCAAGGACGATCGCAGTCCGCGCAATATAAACGCCGGTTCCTACGACGGGCTTCTTGCGGAGGAAAGTATCCAGGAGCTTTGCGATGTCTTCCATGAGACTGCTTTAGCGTGGAAGCTTTCCTCTGCCACCCTCCAGCCATGAACCTGGTAGGGACGGCGCGCCTGCGCCGTCCCCGCCGCGTGCAGCGGCGGAACAGAGTGACGCGCTACATCCGGAGTCACCCATCCCGTTCAGAAGAGTTCCGCGCCTCCACGGCGCGGGGGCGCCGCGGCGCGCTGTCCCTGCCTCTCTTGTCGCACGAAATAGTGGGGGTAAGGGATGCATGGACCGTTGCGGCGACTAATAGACCAGCCGCTGGCACTTTGAGAAACAAAAAAACCGCCTGGCCAGAAAGCCAGGCGGGTGGCAAGCGTCGTTTTTACGGTCGGCTCAGCGCCAAACCCGAATGATTGGGGGTCCGTGATGGTGGTGATGATGCCCCCCAAAGCCGAAGCTGAACCTGACGACTGGCCGAGGAGCAACATACACCGGCCCAGGTTGGACATAAACCGCGGCCGGCTGCACGCGGACCGGTTGCGCATAGACCACGACCGGTCCGGGTTGCACAACGACCGGCGCAGGTTGGACCACCACTGGGGGAGGTTGAACCAGAACAGGCGGCGGTGCTTGGACAAGCGGCACGCTGGAATAGGCGGTTGTGTGGTACACCGGCACCGGTTCAAACGCCTTGATGAGAGCCGCGCCCGCAACCACGCCTGTCAGGACCTTTCCTGCGGTGGCCCATTCGCGGTCGCCAGCCGAGGCCGACGGAGTGCTCAAACCGAGAACCGCCAGACTGGTAAGAATCGCAATTTCAGTTTTCATAAGGTTGCCCTTTCGTTAAATCTAAACGAATGGACTTGGGCCGCTGTTTTTTATTCAATGCGGCCATGCAAAACGATCTCCATGACGAGCTTGCACCTTAACAAGCGAAGCCAGCGGCGGCGGCGCCTGCCTCGGTCGTTCAAAGAACTCACGCCAAGCCACCATTTCAACCCGCGCACTTTCTTCCGGGAAATGGTTTGGAAGGCTCTGCTCACCAGGCGAATCGGGCAGCAGAAAAAACCGGCCTTCCCCCCGTTGCATCGCGGTCAACTGGCACTGACCTGGATTGGCCACGCCTCGTTCCTCGCCCAATTCAGCGATTTGAACGTTTTGGTGGATCCCAATTTTGCGAATTGGCTTTTCTTGCTGAAACGCATCAAGCGCGCCGGCCTCAGAATCAGGGACCTGCCGCCCATCGATTTGGTGCTGCTGACGCACGCTCACTTCGATCACTTCCACAGACCGACACTCCGTCGCTTGCCCGCGCCTAAGATTGGCGTCATGCCTTGGGGTGTGGGAGATCTGGCTCATGGACTTGGGTTTGATCGCATCATTGAATTGCAGTGGTGGGAAAGTTTCTCGCACGGAGAGTGGAAAGTCACGTTGACCCCGACCAAACACTGGGGCGCTCGCGTGTTGAGTGACGAACATCGCGGATACGGTGGCTTCGTGCTGGAACACCAGGGGCGCCGGATTTTTCACGCCGGAGACAGCGCCTATTTCGACGGGTTCAGAGAGATCGGGAAGCGGTATGCGCCGGAAATCTCATTGCTGCCGATCGGGGCCTACTACCCGGATTCCTTTCGCCGGATGCACATGGGCCCGGATGAAGCGATCCGAGTCTTCCATGATTTGCGGGCGCGCTGGCTGGTGCCGATGCACTACGGATCTTTCAAGCTTTCTTTCGAAGAGCTGGACGAGCCTCCGCGCTGGCTGCGCGAGTTGTGCCACCGCCACGGGCTAAGCCACCGCTTGAGGATCTTGGAGGAAGGGGTTCCCCAGGTGTTTTGATTTAAAGGCTCAGATGTCCCAACGCCAAGAGCCCATAAAAAGTGTATTCGCAGTCCAAGGCGTCGTCGCTCCAATTCCCGTGGAAGCCGCCTTCGTTCGTCCAAAGGCTGTCCACAAAATCCAGGCAGCTCTCCTTGATCGGCGCGAAATCAACCTCCATCCCCGCCAACGCGTGCAACGCCGTCGCGGTGGACAGGAGGTCCGGTATCGGCGCCTGCGGCGCGGCCAAAAAGCCGCCCTGAGGATGGCAGCGGGCCAGCAGCCAATCTGCGGCCGCGCGACTGACCGGCAGATTGAACTGCCTCAGCAAGGTGACCGCTGCGGCGGTGGCGTTGGTGGAGCCGATAGCCGATGGCAAATGGCCGATGGCCTGTTGGGGGTGCCGTTCATTGATCCATGCTCCATCGGGCGTCTCCAGCGACCTCAAACACTGGGCCAAGAGGATCGGTTCCGGCAGTTTTGCCTTCAAATCCTGATACGCGCCCAGCGCGAGAAAACAGCCGTAAGCCGTGCCAACGTCGGAGCCGAGCGCCAGATGGTAGCCGCCGTCGTCGCTTCGGAAGCTCTCAATACGCCTCAAGATCTCTTTGGGCGCACGACATAACTCCGGCAAACCGGCCATCCCAGCCGTCGTGGCCGACCACGCCCGCGCGAGACAACAGAGATGCACGAAATCCAAATTCTCCCCATCGCCGAATCCTTGAAGGTATGCGGAAGTTCGCGCCAAGCGTTCGAGCGTATCGGGACTCGAAGCGTCCGGTTTTGGGCTTTGGACTTCCAGCGCGGCGAGGGCATCGAGCCCAAACACCGTGTAATACAAATCGCTCCGGCCCGTCCGATCCTTGAAACCGCCGTCCTCATTTTGCTGGCGAATCAGAAAGCGGCGGACCAAGTGGGCGGACTCGCCCAGTAGTTTGGGCGCCAACCGCGCCACTTGAAGCATTTCCAGCCGGAGGCTCATGCAACGCTCACACCGTTTCGCCAATAAGAGGTCAACGGGAAGACTGCTGTCGGGCCCGCAAAAATGCGGCGAAAGCCTCTTTATTCCAATCCCCAGTTGTCAGCCGAATCATCGCTTCGTACAAATCGTCCTGCCCGGCAGTGATGCCGGCTCCGTTCAATTCCAGAAATGTCAAGGCAGCATGCAACGCTGTTCTCTTATTTCCGTCATTGAATGCATGATTCTTCGACAGGTGAAAGGCGTACGCCGCTGCGATGTCAAAGACGTCGGCGTCAGGTCGATAAAGATAGGTGTTTTGAGGCTGTGCGAGAGCTGATTCGAGCAAACCAGAATCTCCTAATCCAGCGTCGCCGCCGAAAATCTCGATTTGGCGGCGATGCAACCCGAGGACCTCCTCCTTGGACAAAAACACTGGGTCGCTCACCCGCTTATCGAGCTAGTCGGCGAAAAACTTCGCCATACTGACGGATCACTTTTTCACCAACCGCTTCGACTTGTTCCGGCGTTGCGTAACGGATGCTTTTGCCAGCCAGGGGGGCCGCAGCTTCCATCTGACGCACGAAATCAACGACGCGCGCCTTTTCATCAGGCGGCAACGCTTTGATCTGTTCGATGACCTCAAGCGAGCTCATACCGCAGATTATAGTCGATAAAAAAGACCAAGCAAGGCTGTCTTCGGGTGCGCCGGAAAAGAGATGAGGCGAGTTATTCAGACTGCGAAGCCACGACCGTTGCGGCGCTGCGCTGAGCGGCGTTCTTCTGCTCAAACTCTT
Source organism: Verrucomicrobiota bacterium (assembly GCA_016209525.1). Taxonomy (GTDB): domain Bacteria; phylum Verrucomicrobiota; class Verrucomicrobiia; order Limisphaerales; family SIBE01; genus VHCZ01. The sequence continues at coordinate 22,191 of JACQWK010000308.1, read as the reverse complement.
TGCACCAGCCCTTGATTTCCGTGTCGTTGAAAATCTTGCCGATGACCCGGCGCAGCAGGCCTTTCAAGCTGGCGTTTTCGAGCTCGCGCAGAGAACGGATCCCTTCTTCCTTGTACGTCTCAAGCAAGGCTCGGGCACGCTCGTCCGCCTTAAGCTCAGCGTAGAGAGCTTCGATCTGTTCGACGTTGACATCCGCCTGCGGCGCACGACGCCAGAGCGACTGGAGCAACTGCTTCTTCTCGCCCGAGGCGCGCTCATGGGCGATCGCGAGCAGCAGGCTTGGACGCATCCCGGCAATGTCGTTTGTTTCGCCTTTCACGCCGAGATCGCTCAGGTCGTCGCGGATCTGATACGCGATGCCCAGGGCTTCGCTGTAAGTCCGGAGCACGGTCTCCACCTCCTCGTGCCGCTCGGTGCCCGCGTAGAGCGCGCCCAAGCGCAGGGCAACTTCAAAAGCCGGCGCGGTCTTCTTGCGGAAGATGTCGAGCACCTGGAGCGAAGTCATCGGCTCGGGCTTGCGCGCCCAACAAAGTTCCGCCCCTTGGCCGCGGCAGAGCTCGCGCTGGCCTTCGGAGGCCACGCGCAGCATTTGCGCTTGCTGGCCGGCGCCCGCCTGGCAAGCCCCGATCAGCCGGTACCCTTCGCCGATCAGCAGATCGCCCGCATTCAACGCGACCGCGAGACCGTGTTCTTCGTGGAGCGTTTTCTCTCCGTAGCGCGTGGCATCGTCGTCTTCGATGTCATCATGAATCAACGAAGCTTTGTGGAAACATTCGACCGCCACTGCGAGTTTGCGGATGTCGTCGGGCAGGGGCGCTCCGGGCGTCTCCCGCAACGCTTGGAACGCGGCGACCGCAAGGAAGGGGCGCCAGCGTTTGCCGGCGCGCATGAGCCAATCGCGGGCGATGCGTTCGGTTTCGCCTTCGGCATTGCTCATGATCAAATCGAGCGAGGCCGGAGTGAACCAGAAATCGACTTCGTCCCGAAGGGCGCTCAAATCGAGGCGGCGCGTTTGATCGTCGCTGCTCAGATGGATGTAATCCCAGACCCAATCCAGATCGACCGTGGTGTCGATGCAGTCGTCCTGCAAGAGCGGCACCGCGACGCCCGGGATGGCCGCCGCTTCCATGTAAGGGAACGCGCGTTCCAGGACGCTCAGGCAACTGACGCCGACAATGGCTTCGATCTTGCCGGTTTGAATCAACGACATGACGATGGCGGAGCCTTCGGCGACGAGCACGGCGTAGCCAAGCTTCTCGGCTTCGGCCTGCAAATCCTGGATGGTGCAAAGGCCGCACTGTTTGCAGAGCAAACCGAATTCATCGAAGGGCGCCGGGCATTTGCTCTCAACGCGCAGGCATTTCGGCAGCAGCAGCAGGCGCCGTTCGAAAGGGACCTGGGCCAGCGTCTCGCGCCACATCTCGTTGCTGATCAGCACCCCGATGTAGTCGCGCTGAATCGGGTCGCATTGCAGCATCTCGACCACGCGATCCGCGTGCACTTTAAGCTCCTGCAGCGGCAGAGGCGGCACGGGGTTGTGCTCAGCCACGTAATGCCGGATGAACCGCAGCATCTGATGCCGGTCAGCCGGCGTTTGCGGAACGTTCGCCTTGGGCGGCCGGAAGCGTTGCTGGACCGCGTGGCGTGGAATGGTGACAGTAGCGCTTTGCATAAATCAGAGGATCAGACGGTTTCTCACACGCTTTCTTTCATGACGGGCTCGCCACGCGCCGGATTGTGGGCAGCCAAACGAGCCGAGTCGAGCCTGGATTTCAATTCTTGAGCTTTCGACGCGGCATCGTGGTCCGCGCGGCGGTACGCGCCGAAATCGCTGAACCAAAATCGTTTTGCGAGCCGGTACATCCAATGCGTCTCGGGGACCTCTTCGCCGGGCAGCCACTGGCTGTAGCGCGGCTCCATCGCTTCCAATTCCGCCAACGCCGCGCCTCGGACGGTCGTGTCTCGCGCCCCGTGCTTCAACACCAATTCCTTCACCAAGTCGGGGCGTTCCAGCACGACGCAGCCCCGCGTGGCATTCGCCGAGGCCTCGCGGAAGTCCCGCAGAAATTCGGATTGCCGCATCGTCTCGAACACGCCTCGCCGGTCGCTGATGTTCTCCACGGCGAACTGCAAGATCGGGCACGGCTCAATATCGCCCCGAGGGCTGATATGATGGCTGATGCCGGTCGCCATCGGACAAAGGGCCTGGCCGTCGTGATCGTAATAGGCATCGACGATGGCGATGGGAATCTTGGCGCGCATCTCGACGATGAATTTGCGGACGCGGACGAGTTGGTCCGGGCGGAGCGCGAGTTGGAAGTTGGGCTTGGGTCCCACCGGGCGGTAGGTGTGATACCAGACGTAATGCACCCCAAACTGGATCAGCTCCCGGAGCCAGCCTTCCGTGAGCAATTCCTCAATATTCGATTGGCAGACGCTCGTGGCGACGCCGGTCAGCAGGCGCGCGCGCAGGCAATTGGCCAGCCCGCGCATCGTTTTGTTAAAGACATCCTTCTTGCCCCGGCGCGCGTCGCTGGTGATTTCGCGGCCCTCAATGCTGACCAAGGGCGTCGCGTTGCCCAGCTCGCGGAGGCGCCCGGCCACTTTCTCGGTGATGAACTGGCCGTTGGTGAAAAGTTGGAAGTAACAATCCGGATGGGCCGCCAGCAGATCGAGCAAGCCGGGGTGCATGAAGGGTTCGCCGCCGAGGATGCCGAAGAAAGAGTTTCCGTGGCGTTTGGCGTCCCCAACGGTGCGGTGAAGCATGTCGAGGTCAATGGCGTCCTTCTCCTCCACATCGACCCAGCAGCCCTGGCAGCGCAGGTTGCACGAATTGATGATCGAGAGATAGAGGAAGGGCGGGAAGTAATCGCCTCGCCGGGCGCGGCGTTTGAACTTCTCGACGGAGAGGGTGCCCTTCACGCCGAAGTTCCACACGAACTTCCACAAACAGCGTTTGTCCGTCGTGCGCAGGACGCGGGTGGCGAGGGCTGGGAACATTTTTTGAGCCGTTTAAATGCGTTCGATTCGCACGATGCGAATCTCTTTCACAAAGGCATCCAGCCAAAATGTGACGGTCCATGGCCTAGCAACCAGTACTTGCAGATCGCGCCCATCCTCGTCTTTTTCCGTGAAATGGCCTTTCTGATAAGGATTGATGACTAATTTATCCAAGAGCTTCAGTATGCTTGCGCGGTCTCGCGCGCGTGCAGCAAGGAGGACTCGCATAGATGGTTCGTGTATTACCAACTCCCAACGATCGCTCATAGACCCTGCTTGAGCAGCGCTTGATGGAGTTTCCTTGCCTGGGCCAAGGTGACTTTCTTGCCAGCCTCTATCTCTCGCATTCGGCGCGATAGGTCGGCGGCGTTGGCCGGGTCGCTTGCGCGGCGCAAATGGGCTAGATACGCCTCCAAGAACAGGCGTTCTTCATCGGTAGTCTCATCCACAATTCTCTTCAGTTCAGCCACACTCATAACGTTATGATCGCTAATTCCAGCCCATTCGAAAAAGCACCTCAGAGAACAATCTTCCAAGAGGTTTTCGCTTCCACCTGCTGCCGGTCATTTGAGGATACAGCGTTAAGAACCAGCGGCACATAGCCGTTTAACAAGCAAGCTGCGCGGCTTTGGCCACCGCCGTCCGCTCATAGATTCGCGCCAGCGGCATTTCCACGCCGATCTCGGGCAGCTTAAGTGCGGCGCTCTTCCCTTCGAGAATTTCGCTCTGCCACCCATGCTCGACGCGGCGGAGAACGGTCATCGCCATGCGGTCTTGTTCGACCAGAACATAGGTTTCGACGGTCGGAATCTGCCGATAGGCAAGGGTCTTCTCTTGGCGGTCCGTTCGCTCGGTTTCAGGCGAGATGACTTCGAAAATAATGGTCGGGCGTTCGCGATAGTACTTCGCGGTGTCGCTCTCGTCGCAGACCACGGCGACGTCAGGATAGTAGAAAACGTCCGCCCAAGTCGGCGGAATCTTGACTTTCATGTCGTTGATGAACGCTTCGCACCGGTGCCCCCGGAGCTGGTTGTGAAGTTCGGCGCACAAATTGCCCACGATTCGATTGTGGTCGGCGCTGGCGCCAGCCATGGCATACACGCGGCCATCCACGTATTCGTGACGGATATTCGAAGATCGTTCCCCTTCGATGTATTCCTCCGGCGAAATCCAGCCGGCTGGTTTGGCTAACGCGCTCATGTTCCGATTTTAACTTGTCCGGTTTGCCGCCAGCAACGCCGCCTGCGCCTTGGCTTTGGCTTCCTCCGCCCGGCGCACGATTTCTTCGGGCGACGGCAAGCTCATCAACACCTCCGGCGGGATGTCGCCGGCCTGCGCCAGTTTGGTCAGGCATTTCTGCCGCTCCTGGAGCGCTTTGCTCGAGTCGCGCTCTTTCGAGAAGCGGGATTTCGCCTTTTCGCTCCGCTCGCGCAGCAGGGAGTAGATATCGCCGCCCAGGAGAGCGGAAATGTCCACCTTCATTTTCTCACGCTGCAAATCCGCGTCGCTGACGGCGTCGCCGTTGATCGGCCCGGCCTTGTATTTCGGAAACATGATGGCGGCCTCCGGGCAGACGCGCGAACAGGCCGGGCAATTGGTTTTGCAATTGTCGTTGTTCTGAACCTGGATGTGTTGCTGTTCGTCCACGCCGTACACGCCGAACAAGCAAAAGCTCAGGCATTGCATGCAGTTGGTGCACCGGTCGTAATCGATGACCGGGAACCAAGGCTTCCACTCGCCGTGTTTTGCCGCCTTGGCCTCAGCCCGGACCGATTCGACCAAGTCCATGACCCCGTGAGTGTCAATTCCGTCAATGTCCTGAAACCGGATCGGCACAGCGCCGTTCGCATCCTCGACTTGGGGTGTCCTTCCCCCGTCAAATCGGCCCAACACCAACAACGAAGTGCCATCCGCGCCGGCCACGCGTCCCGCGCCTCCGACACAAGTCAGGGCAAAGCCCTTTTCGAGCAAGGTGCTGACGGCTGTAAATCGGTCACCGGTTGAGAGCGGTTGCGCGCCGCTGCCTTCGTAGAGGACGATGCGGAGAGTGGTCTGATCTTTGAGGGACATGGTTAAGTTGCTGGGGAATGACGAAAGCCGAATGACCAATGACGAAAGAAGCTCGAAGCCCGATCCGACGAAAGGGACATCGCACCTGCGAGATCGGCTGATTCGGATTTAGTGCCTGGGACTTCTTTCGTCATTCGGTTTTAGGCATTCGTCATTTCCTCTCTCGCTTCATTCTCCGGCGATTCAGAGGCCGGCGGCGGGGCCGTTTTGCCGGCTGGCAAGTTTGGCTTGAGGTCCGGATGAAACAGCGCCGCCGACACTTCCGCGGCGCTTTGCACGCGCATATTTAAGACTTCGGTGGCCTCCGCCGCCAAATCCGCGTGCGCCGCGTGAAAGAGCCACTTGACCGCACGCGGGTAGCACGCGGCGATTTTGACGGCGCCGCCCTCCGCCAACCGTTTCAGGGCCGGATCCCGGCGCGCGGACATTTCGCACAGGTCGGCGACGGCATCGAAGGCCGCGTTCGATTCGCAGAGCTTTTTCAGCACCGCTTCCTTGACCTCCTTCGGCACGATTTGCGCGTAGGCGCAGTGGCAATATAAAATGCGCGGCGTTGGCGTCATGTGCTATGGGCAGAGTCTAGCATTGTTTCGTCGGGCTGCAATGCGGGCATGCGATAGGTCGGCTGCGGCTTGCCGGGCCGGAAATGTTCCAAATGCTCCAGGCTTGCGTTGAGTCCGGCGACCTTTGTCGTGAGCCGTCCCAAATTGCGCTCCACGGTGTCGCGCAGCATCGCCGGATCAGCCTCGGCGCGCAAATTAAGAACGAGTTGGGCGCTCTCGACCGGTTCTTCGAGCGACTGCGAGAGCTCCGGCACGAAATCGTTTCGCACCAGATTGATCACCGCAATATCGCCCAAACCGCCCTCGGGACTCAGTGTCATTTTGAGATGAGCGATTTCCGCGTCCAGTTCCCGCAGTTCCTTCTGGATGTCGCTCGCCAGCTCTTTCAATACGGTGTCGGCATCGAATCCGTCGCGGGCGGCCAGTTGAATCGTGCAGTTCAACCAGCCCAGCCGGGCCTCGCCTTCCGCGTAAAGCTCGTAGTCCACAACCATGACTGAGCGCGCCGCTTGTTCCGAAGAGGTGATGCGGCTGAACCACGCGTCCAGTCCCTCGCCGTGCCGTGCGGACGACTCGAGGATTTCCGCTTGCGGAAACTCGGAGGCCATGTTTGCCCGTAATTCCCTCAGTCGGGCGGGGTCCAGCAAATCGCGCTTGTTGATGACGATCAGATCGGCTTCTTCGAGCTGTTTCCGATAGACGTAAAGCACTTTGTCGGAAAATTTCCCGCCGGGCTCCAATCCGAACATGCGACGAGCCCGAACTGGATCCACGAGCACGCTCAACGGCGCGATGGCTAAATTGTCTCCGTAAATCCGCCGAAGCGGGTAGGTCACCGTGGCGACGAGATCGGTGCAACTGCCGACCGGTTCCGCGATGAACACATCCGGTCGTGTAGCGGCAGTGAGTTTTTTGGCGGCGTCCACGAGCGAATTGAATCGGCAACAGAAACAACCCCCGGGAATCTCCTCGGTGGCAAACCCGCGCGAGCGGAGCATCGCGGTATCCACCAATTCGCTTCCCTGGTCGTTGGTGATCAGGCCGACCCGCTGGCCACCTGCGGAAAGGCGTTCGGCCAGGCGCGCCACGGAGGTCGTTTTCCCGGCCCCAAGAAAGCCCCCGATCATAATGTAGCGCGGCCGGCCCGATTTCGGATTTGATCCGGTCATTTGATCTCTTCGCCCTTCTGTTGCTCCAGAATTTTGTCAATCGTCTTGTCGAGAACAGCCTTGTAGGCCTGGACATCCATGCAACGGGCGTCCGGCCGACCCTTTACCAGATACAGCCAACCTGCGCCATACGGGTCTTTGTTCACCAGGGTGATTTTCTCCCTTATGACGGCATTGGCCCCCCTAAAGTTTCCATCGGCAATGCAAAAAATGTCCGAAATGGCCTTGAATCCCTCGATCCAACCGATGATCTGGCCGCTCGCGACCGGCGCGCCGGTTTCCGCCTCAAAACCGTGGTCCACCATCTCCCCCAACATGCGCGTGGCAAACTTGGTCAGTCCGACCCTCCACAAGCCCGGCTCGCTGTCCCGCGCGATCCATGAATGTGACGGACTGTAAAGGTAGTCCACCGGCAATTGGGTGGCGAAGCGCGAGCGCTTGTAAAATAGAGTTTTCGTCTGGGCCGCGTCCATGACTCTTGGCCAAGGTATCGACGCGGCGAATGGTCAATCAAGCCCGTTCCTTGAGGTTCGCTCATCTCGAACTTGTTCGTCGCGGCGAGACGCCCGCCGCTACTTCTCGGTGCCAACAACGCTGGAAGGCAGTGCCTTCAGGAGTTGTCCGATCCACAACTTGTCTTCGGGAGGAAGGGCCGGTTGGAGTTCGGATGCGTAATCGAGGTCGTCATACCGCCCGGCGGCATACACCTGATCGATCAACGGCTGCAGATCCAGTTGGGCCGGCGTGTCGTGCCGGCGCAAAGGAATCGGCAGGATGGGCAATCGGCGCCGCAGCGGCATCGGGTAAAGTTCGCGGCGGTTCCGTTTCCATCCGGGGCTTATGCAAGCCAGGTAGTCATTTCGATGCGGGATGGGGATTTGATCCACTGGCAGCGCCAGCACGCGTTGCCCGGCGCGGACTAAGTCGATCTCGACCAGGCTGGCGTCGGATTGAAGCACTTCCGCCTGTTTCTCAAGATACTTTTCCTGGCCCGCGCCGCCGGCTTTGTTCGACGGGCTGAGAAATTCGATCACGGTGATCAACTTCCCGCCGCTCCGCTCGCGAATCTCGATGTAGCCCTCGGTGACCGGGGAATCGGAAAGTTCGAAGACCAGTGGCTCCGCGACGCCTGCTCCCGTGGTTTTGTCGCCCGAACAAAACACCGGCGAAGGTTCGTGGATCTCCGACACCGAAACATCTGGAATCACTTGGCGCACCCGGGCCGGTTCGCTCTCGACAAAAACGCGCTCTTCAACCCGCGCGCGCAAATCGTCCGGCAAGCACGGTTGAATCGCGTCGCAAGCATATTGGACAAGTCGATGATGCACATCACCCCAATGTTTTTCCAAGAAGGGGTCCATGCCCGGAAACGGACTTCTCATGCCTTCAGCCTAACGGAACGTAGGAGGGCTGTCAGCTCTGGAGCACCGCTGTCGAATTCGGCAAACTCACCCGCACCGGTTCTTCTTCCTCTCCCCTGCGGAGCGAGTGGGGAGAGGATCGAGCCTCCAAGCGACTTGGACGTGCCTTGGGACGACGAACCGTTGCCGCCCACCCAAGGAGGCAGATTCTGGCATTAACCACGGCGTCCTTTTCGTTACCTCGGCGGCTACGAATTTCAGATTACCAAAGCCGCCAGCCCGGCCAATTGATGGCTACACGTACCGCGGCTAAGTGTTTCTACCTAACAATCGCCGCAGCTCGGCGGGGCGGCCGGAATGTCCGGTTTGGGAGACGACACAACCAGGAGCTAGGTGATTTTTGGGACTGCGGCGGCAAGCGAAGCGCGACGCCGCTTTAGCTTCGAGCGCTTCAGGCGTTTCCCCCATCCCAAAGCACCGTTTCACCTTTGCCCAAGTTGCTTGTGCTGCACCGCAAGGCAATGTGTCGAAGCGGATTGGGTGCCCGAGGTTCGAGTAAACTTGGCCATTTCGCTTCAACCACGAATGCACGCTGATTCGAATGATCCCAATCTTGCACTCTGGCGCAAATCTGAGAAACGTAGAGGAACGCAGCTATGCCTTCCGTGTTCCACCACCAGGCGTATCGGGCGGTTGGAGGAACTGCCGCCTCGGACACGGCCTTTTTGGATTGGAGGTCCTTGGGCAAAGCGCTCGACCGCCTCTCGCCCGAGCAGCGGTGCGATGCCATCTACGCTGATTGGCTCCTCCAACTGACCAGTCCGTCGCACCAAGCTTTGCTGCAGATTAGGAATCTTCTTATCCGTCAAGGTGCAATCGCCGCTAACTATCTCGCAGAGCTCGCCCAGAATGCCCACGATGCTTCGGACGGGTTGCAAGCCAGGATTCGGATCGTGCTGGATGGCGATTGGCTGTTCGTGGGCAACAACGGGCGCAAAGTGACATCCTTGAACTTGCTCGGACTCTGCCGCTTTTTTGTGCACGCCGCAGATAAGAGAATTGTTGAATTGAGCGAAGAAACCATCGGGCGGTTCGGTATCGGCTTTAAATCGTGTTACCGGATTGCCTCAGAAGTCTTCGTGTTCACTTGGGACCGCGAAGGCTCATTTGCTTTTCGACTTCCGATTTGCCGTGAAGCCGATGCCGATTCAGCACCAGACCGCGAGCGCTTGGAGCACGTGATTTCACACCTGGAAGCCGCGGGCGTGAGGCAGCTCGACTCTGGACTTCGAGACATTGGTAGCCTCGGTTACTGCACACCAGAGTTCCACCCCGAATTGCCAAGGAGGCTCGCGCAACGCACCGACCACTTATGTCAGACCGAACGGGGTACGCTGTTTTGTTTCCATCTTCGTCCGGACCGGTGCAGCGAAGTGGAAGCGCGCGTTACAGGTCAGGAGCGGGAGCTTTACGAGCTTTGTCCGCTGTTTCTCCCCAACCTACGCCTCATCCAGCTTGCTCACCAGGAGCTCGAAATGGCGGTCAGTGACAATGACACTGCCGATAATGTTTCAGGTTCCGTCGTTGCGGATAGAATCACATTGGCGACTCGCACCATCAACCAGCCTCAGGTTCGCCAGTCCAAATCACGTTTCTGGCGGCTCCGTGGAGTAACGCCCGGAGATCAGTGGCAAGTGGCTTTGCACGCAGATAGTTCGTTCCGCCTTCGCGTGGAACGTGAGGACGACGAGCATGGCACCACCATCAAGGATGGCTCCGCATACGCCTTCTTCCCGCTGAACGCAGTCAGTTGGCCCTTCCGCCTTCACCTTCATTTGAAACTGCCAACGAATCTCGCTCGCAGCGATTGGAATCCGGACGATGCTTCGCGGGTCGAAGAACAGATTCGTCGCGCCGTATCTGGAACTACAGCGTGGCTTGAGAATAACCCAGACAAATGGCACTCCAACTGGCGCCTCGAGCACTTGGTGGTACGCGAGCCCAACCAAAGCGAACGCTGGGCTCGTCTCGTTTGGGAAAACTTGGTTGCCAATGCAAACTCACGCGCGCTAGTGAGAACTGTCTGGGGCACTAGATGCACCGCACGCCAGGGTAGAGCCGTCCGCCTGATCGACTGGGACGGAGCACGGAGAAACTGGCTTGAGTTCTGCGGAGGTCTGCATGACCTGGAGTCAGAGTTTCCCATCGTTGATGCAACGGCCCCGGTGGACTTCGGTCTGGAGGCACTGACTGATCGCGACCTTGGAGCATTTTTCCTGCGTGCTATTGACTGTGTGCCCGCTGGGGCCGCTCAGCTTCGCCTTATCACGGCTCTGTTTACGGTCGAAACAGCTGGGCCAGATACACTGGAATCGGTCGCCGAGCGGATTCTGATTCCCTGCCTCGATGGCACAGAGCAGACTTTGGCGACATTGATGCAGCAGCCAGCAGGGAGCTGGTTTCCCGAAGTGTGGCATGAAGCATTTCGAAAGCTTGAAAACTGGCTTTGGGGAATCCCGCACGGCTTGACCTCTGTCTTCAGCGGGCAACTTCGCTTCCAGCTACAGAAATTGGCGAAGGAAGTGTTCAACCCGAGGTGGGCCGCCGTTCCTACAGTGCTGGCCTCCGAAGAGGCTTGGCAGCAGCATGGTACGGAATTCTGGCAACTGGAGCGCGAGCCATGTCCCCAAGGCATCCGACGCACGGTGTTGGAATGCCTACGTGTTCGCGATGGTGCCAATAGCTGGAAACCAATCACGAGCGTCTGGCTGGTGGACAATTCGCCGGTCCAGTGTTTTCACGGTGTGGTTGGAAAATGGGAACGCGGGAGCGCGCCGAACCACGACGCTCAGCGCGTAGTGGGCCAGAGGCTGGAAAAATGGGGTCTTTGGGAGTCGTACTGCCAAGGCGTCGAATCGCTGCTCAGACAGAATCTGCATCAAGTGCTTTTCTCCAAACTTCAGGCTGGCGACGCCTGCCCATTTGATAGCGTTTTTGACATCGCGCACAACAACAGCAAGAGTAGCTTGGAACATCGCTGGCGTTCTCTTGTGGACAAGGCTGAGAGTGACGCCGCGCGCCAGTTCGTCAGGTCCCACCGTCGGGAACTCGGCGAAGGCCGACTCGTCGACTTGGACTTGGGAGCGCTGCACGACGTGTTCACGTGGACCGGTAGGTTTACCCCGGCACCTATATGGCTGACGTCGACTGCGCTTCGGCAGCTTCGTTTGCTTGGCGACGATGCGCCCCTTGTTGAACTCCTGACCCAGGATCACTTGACGACAAGGGCGCGTGAACTAGCGGAGCTGCTCTTGGGCCAGTTTCACCGCTGGCGGCAGCGAACGGTCTCCGACACGGAGGCGTCCGCGATAGAGGATTTGCTAAAGCAAACGCCAACGACACTGAGAGGCAATTGGCGCATCGGGATGACCAACCAGACCAGTGTCTTGCTGAAGGACCTCTTGAACCCGACTGTGACACCACTGCTGTTGAGCGGCACGGGCGACGCTGCTGCCAACTTGCCGCTCTTGAATCACCCGGAGCGACGCTGGCTTCGTGCTCAGGAACTGCCAGAAATTCTTCGGCGCATCGCGGCAATTGCTGAGGCGTGCCTCCAAATTAGCGATCTCGAAATCGATGTCATAACGGAGGGGCTCTGTCTGCCCATTACCCTTGAGCAGGTCGAAGCCGCCACACGAGAAGACTCAGTCTTTCGTGGGATGTTGCGAGCATGCGGCGAAGCCCTAATGGGCTGTCTTGGACGAATTGACGTGCTCTGGCATCGTGGAAGCGAAGTCGTGGCAGAGCTGCGTAGAGCCCCTTTCGCTGTCAAGGAGGGGAAGGTCATCACCACGAAGACGACCGCTCACATTGAAGATCGACAGTTCAATGAGGTTCTCGCTCTTTACAGTCGGAAGGTGCGAGACAATGAGGAATTTCGGCGACGTTGGCACGAGCCCAATCCTGACCATGCCAGGCTCTATTCTGACTTCCGCAAAGAAATCCTCCAAACTCTGCTGCAAACTGAGGTAACCGACCTAGGATACCGGGAACACCACGTCATCCGTGAACTGCTTCAGAACGCCGAGAGCGCCTACGATACCAAGCCGGGTGAGCTGGCTTCCCAATGCGAGTTTGAATTCGTCTTGAGACCTCCGACAATGGACGCTGCCTGGGAAGGCGTCGTGACCCACTCCGGCCGTCATTTCAACGAACAGGTAAAGAAATCGGACAGTACTTTGCAGGACCGTGATGACATCAGGCTCATCGTCAGCACTCCAAGCGGGGAGACACCGCTTTCCGAGGGCTGGATCGGCCGATTTAATCGAGGGTTCAAATCGATTTTCACGGTGGCAGAAACAGTCCACGTTGAAAGCGGACCCTATCGATTCGCCATTCAGGACATGCTCCTGCTCAATCCTGTCAATCCACAGCGAGACGCCACCTGGTTCAGTCCACTGACGAAGTTCGCATTTAGATGCTCGAAGACAGCGGCTATGAGGCTGCTTCGATTGCCAAGCTTGGACGGCCAACATCGCCCATTGCCCATTTTTTCCCCTGCCAGCTTTGTTTTTCTTCAACGTGTGAATCGGATCCGCGTCCAGGCGGACCGGTTTGAATGGCGTTGGGCGATCACTCGCGAACAGGCTGCAGACGGATGGACAGTCACTGAGGTCGCGCAGTCTGTTCCCTCGGTTTGTGAACGGTTTCTCGTTTTTCGAGGCGAGGTTCTTGGAAGCCGGCAGAGCGGGCCGGCACGGCGATTCTCCGTGGCGCTTCGATTGGCCGGGCGCTTGCAGTCCGATCTTCCGACAGAACTTGATCCCACCTGGCGCTGGATTCGGCTCACTTTTGAGACCGAGGACGACTTTCCGCTCGATTTCCTCGCGAACGGAGACTTCGAGACCGATTCGGCTCGTCAAGGCATTCGCAACAGCGCCGCGAATGAAACGCTTCTTGCCGCGTGCCTGCGGAGCGTCGGAGATTTGTGCCGCAAGCGCCTGACAGGAGGTTGCGAGATCAGTCACTGGTTGGCGTGGGCGGATGTGCTCCATTTGCGCGATGGCGAAGCCCAGCTAAGCCAACGATTTGAGGCTCATCATGACAGCTTGGTCAAGGAGTACAAGGGCATCGCAGAGTTCCTTTGCGACCATGTTCCTTGTGGGATTAGGACATGCGCTGCCGCGGATTTCACGTTTCCTACCGCTCTGGTGCGGCGTCTCGCAGCTTTTGTCCATCGATGGGGTTACTCGACAGAAGATTGGATCGATACGCGCGTCGAGGAACGACTGCCACGATCGCTCCGCGACGCGCAGGAAAAGGTTAGTCTGGATTCGATCGTAGGCAGTCTCGGCGCGGGCGCCCCCGTGTTGCGGACGGTCCAGTCGGATTTCGAGAGCGCTGCTTTTCGCGCAAATCTCGGCTCAATGGACGCAATCGCTAGCGGTGAGATGGAACGTGCGAAACGGATTCTCGAAGAAAAGCTATGCCCGCGATTGCCGCCGCGCGACGAAGAGGCAGTCGAGCCTTGGACCGTTGCGAACCTGTGGCATTGGTGGGAAAAACGAAAAGATGCGGTGCCAGATTACACTCTCGACGGCGCCAACTGGACCCTGCTTTACCCCGGCGATCAAACGGCACCGGGGCAACGAACAGCGAGATTGCGCCACGAGTTGTCTCATCCGGACACAGACAGTGGTCGGCGAGTGTGGTACCGAATGCTCGGGTTGGCATGCCTGATGTCCGCACGTGGCCGGATGGAGACTCTCAGGAGGTTCTGGGCAGAAAACCTCGAAGGCTCTGGGTTTTGGACGGTAACGTCGGAAGAATGCGATTTTGCGGAGCGGACTTCCGACCTGTTTTCCAAGCTTGTGCTCCGGACTCATCGTGATGCGGGAGCGACCGGCGAATGGGCTGAGTACTGGCGGCGAGTTTTTTACGACGTGCGCAAAGTTCATGAACTGGTTTGGGAGCATGAGTTCGCCGATACGGTGTTGCGTCTGGCCGCCGACAAGGCCCGTTCCCGTGATCTTCCAGGGTTCCTTCGCAGTGGGCAGATTGTGGGCCAGCAGGCGTGGGCCGGTGTGCTAGGCCAAAGCGCCGGAGCACCACTTTTCTTTGTGGTGAGGGAGTTGTGTCGGTTGGAAATCATATCGCCGGACCTCAAACCACTTTCCTTTTTCGCCTGCACACCCGTTCGTCAAGCGGCCGCCAGCATTGTCTGGATCGATCCACAACTTGCCGCTCGAACTGACTTCCGGTCTCTCGCAGAAATCAGCGAGCGCCTCTACGAAAAACTTCGAGGCGATGCTCAGTTCGGTCGCCACCTGTTACCCTTCTACGACATCCCCTTGCTTCACATGGGACTTTCCGACTGACCGCATGAGCAACGCCGCTGGTTCCAACTCTCGCGTCATCCATCGCGCGCACCCGGAATACGGTTTCGGATTGGTCCGTTACGTGGAGGAGGATGCGTTCGGCGACCAGCGTTTGCAGGTGGCGTTCGACCATCTCGACAACCTGGTGAACGCCGCGGCCACCGACCTCAAACCCGTGGAAGACCCATTGGCAGACGCTGCCGCCGGCCGTTGGGGCGATGTGGCCGCTTTCCGCCGCAAGCTAGCGGTCGGCCTCGTGTTGGGGGAGAACAATTTGACCGGCGGCTTCACCAAGTCGGCCGTGCAACCCTTGCCGCACCAGGCTTTCGTGCTGGACAAGGTGCTTTCGGCGGATCGTTTCGGTCACGTGCTGGCGGACGATGTCGGCCTGGGCAAGACTGTCGAAGCCGGGTTGCTCATCACCTGCCTGATGCGGCGCGAGCCGCCGCAACGGATCATGATCGTGTGCCCAACCGGCCTGGCGACCCAGTGGCAGGACGAAATGGACGAGCATTTCGGGCTGGACTTCTCGATCATGGGCGAGAATTTCGACGGCAAGTTGGCCGCGAGTTGGCGCACTCAAGCGCTCGTTATCGCGCCGCTGGACCGGCTCAAGCGCGAGGAATACCGCGAATTGCTCACGCAGACCGGCGGGTTTGACCTGGTCGTCTGCGACGAAGCGCACAGGCTCACGGCCCAACGCCGCTTCCTGACGCAAAAGCTTGAGAAGACGGCGAACTACCGCCTTTTTGAGTTTCTGGTCCAGAGCCGGCTCATCCGGCATGTCGAGAACAACGACCAAACGCCGCGTTCGCCCCGGCTGCTGTTGCTCTCCGGCACGCCGCACCAGGGCGACGATGAGCGGTTCGTCCATCTGCTGAATCTGGCACGCCCCGATCTCTTCAAGACGGACCGAAAGTGCGTCGAACAACTCGCTCCCGCCGCCTTGGTGGAAACCCTGACCCGAACGCCCAAGTCCCGAGCCGTGGACTGGGATGGCAAGCCGTTGTTCAAGGGGCATCAAACGATCACTCTCGACGTTCATTGGACAGTCGAGGAGACCGAGGTTTCCCGTCTCTTGACTGAATACATCCTAAAGAGCCTCGACTTCGCGCGCGACTCGGATCGCGGGACCCAACTGGTGGTTCAACTCGTGATGCACACGTTCCACAAGATCGCCGCGAGCAGTTGGGCAGCGCTGGACCGCGCTTTGCAGCGCCGGCTGGACGCCTTGGATGGCAAGGTCAGCAAACTCAGTGAACTGCTCGGCGACCTGGACGAGGATGAGGACGGCGACGGCCCTCCCAAGGATTTCGTCCTCCCCGCCAAGGCTTTCTTCGGCAGCGAGCGCCAGTTGTTGGACGCCCTGCTGGGCCGGCTGCGCGGATTGGCCGTGGACTCGAAGTGGAAACAGTGCGCGCAGTTGTTGACCGATTTGGACAAAGCGGAGACCGGAGTGAAGGAGCTCATGTTCACTCAGTATCGGGTGACGCAAGAATTGCTCCGTGAACGGCTCGTGGGGCTATTCCCCGGCGTGACGGTCGAAGTGGTCCACGGAGAAGTCGAAATGCAGGAGCGGAAGCAAGCCCGATTGCGCTTCGAGAATCAGTCACGCTTTCTGGTTTCCACGGAAGCAGGGGGAGAAGGCGTCAACCTCCAGCGCGCCTGCCACGTCATGGTGAATTACGATCTGCCATGGAACCCGATGCGGCTTCAGCAGCGAATTGGGCGTCTCGACCGTTACGGACAGAAGCGAGTCGTCCAGGTCTTCAACCTCCGGGTGCCGGATTCGTGGGATCAGCATATTTCGACGCGAATCCTCGAGCGCCTGGACGTGATTCGGCGAACGATGGCGTTGGCCGGGCCGGGCATGATCGAGGATTACCGCGAAATGATTCTTGGTCAGGTCGCGGAGCAAGTCGATGCTGCGCGCCTGTTTGCCGAGTCCCAAGCGGGACGCAAAGTGAGCGAGGGAGAAATGGACGAGTGGATCCGCAATGCGGTTCAGTCTGTCGAACGATGGCGCGGCTTGTTTGGAGCGGAACTCGGGCTGTCGGACGACGCCAACCGACTGAGGCCGACGCTCACCTGCGAACACTTCAAATCGGCCTACAGGTTTGCGTGCGAACACCACGGGATTCGGTTGCGCGAAACACGCAACAGCCTGAATCAGTTCGTGCCAGAGGTGTTCAGCTTCGATCTGCCGGCCGCATTCCGGGATCCCGTATTCCGTCCATCGCGCACCATGCATGTCGTCTTTGACCGTGAAGTATATGCCGCAGTGCGAGGCCAGGATTTGGGGACCGTTCGAGGGCAACCGATTCGTCCGCTGCTGGCCGGCTTTGGCGAACCTTTCACCGATTGGGTGTTCCAGACCGCGATGCACGCCCGACAGGCCGAAAGCGCATTTTCGCTCCGAGCAGGTGGGCACTGGCCTCACGGTCCGGGGTGGGTCCTGGTGTATGCTCTGCGCTGGCTGGGCAAAGCGCGGAGACTGTCGGTGCCGGATTCGCTGGGCGTGTGTTTTGTGCGTGACTCTGGAGAACTGATGCTCCTCTCCGCCAGTGACGCCGCGTTACTATTGGGAAGCGTGGAACCAGGCACAGCCGCGAAGCCTGCGTTGCCTCTTGAGATGTTGGAGGAAGCGCGCAAGTTAGCGCAGCAGACGCTGCGACGACTCGCTGGAAATCGCGAGGCTTCCGCTCGCGGTACTGCAAATGCATCGTTGCTTCTCGTGGCCGCCGTCATCGCTTAAGTAAACCGAGAAAAGGCGGTCGGCGCTCCAGATTTGCCCGGACGACAGGTGGTCGTGTTCCACAAGGCACAAGCCGCCCCAGGCCAAAGCGGTGTCGCGCTTCGCTTGCCACCGCAGTCCAGAAGCCACCGGCACCTCGTGGCTGCATCGGTTGCGGACACCCCCTTCCAGGATCCGATTGCGCGAACCATTCTGCGTACCTGAATCATGCTCGTCATGCTTGTGAAATTGGAGCCCTGCACACGAAGCGCCAGTGAAAGCGCTCGCAAGTTCCATTGATCCACGCCGGGATCAATAGAGCCTAAGAGAAATGGGAAGCGCTGATCAATTCAACGGGCGGTGCAACCCTCTAACGCCGCTCCGCGGCGCAGTCCGTTTGAAGAGAATGCACCGTGGGATAAATCCCACAGCTACCATCATCGCGTCGCTCCGCGATCCGGATGGATCAGAGCGGATTAGATGAGGGCGGCGGGCGATTTCGGCGCGTGGTTTGACGGAACCTGGCATTCTGCTAGCTTGCCCGCATGAACTTCATCGCAGATCGCGGGACTCGGGGCATGCTCCATGAAAGCCTCCAAGCCAGACAAGGTCGCATTAAGACCATGAACCGCAGCCGCCGACGTGAGGAGGCGGACCCCAACCACGGATTACGGATCACGGATTACGGATTTGACACGGTCCGCCTCGTTACCTCGGCGGCTACGAATCGGCGGTGCCTGGAGAGATTCCCGTGATCTACTTCGACCATAACGCCACTTCGCCGCTGCATCCCGCGGCCAAGCAAGCCTGGTTGGAAGCGAGCGAGAAGTTCATCGGCAATCCGTCCAGCCCCCATCGCGTCGGCAGCCGGGCCGATGCGGCGCTGGCGGACGCCCGGCAGAAACTGGCGGCGTGCCTCGGTTGCGACCCGCTCGATATCGTCTGGACTTCGGGGGCGACGGAGTCGAACAACATGGCGCTGCATCATTTCGTGCGAACGCTCCCTCCGGATGCCGAAGCGTGGATTTCGTCGGTCGAACACCCCTGCGTGCTTGAGGCCGCGCGCCATTACTTCCCACGCCGGCACCGGCTTATTCCGGTCACGCATCGCGGAGTGGTCGATGTGGCTCGACTACGGGTCGAGTGCGGCAAACGCCGCCCCGGCGTGGTGGCGGTCCTGGCCGCAAACAATGAGACCGGCGTGCTGCAACCGTGGCGCGAGGTCCTCGCGTTGTGCCGCATGCAGGGAATCCCATTTTTTTGCGATGCCACCCAGTGGATCGGAAAATTGCCGGCCAACGGCCTGGGCGAATGTGATTTCGTCAGCGGTTCCGCCCATAAATTCGGCGGGCCGAAAGGCACGGGTTTCCTAAAATGCCCCGCAAAAGGCCGCGTGGAACCCATGTTACACGGAGGCCAACAACAGGAAGGCCGCCGGGCCGGAACGGAGAACGTGCCGGGCGTGCTCGCCATGGTCGCGGCGCTGGAAGTGCGTGAGGCGGAGTTGCGGTCGGCGAAGTTGGAGAATGGCCCATGGAGAATGGAAAGAGCCCGATCGGATTTTGAAGCCCGGATGCTGGCGGATTTAGCCGGATCGGAAATTGTCGGCCGCGGCACGGCGCGGCTTTGGAACACGGTTTCCGCCTTGATGCCGGAGGCGGACTGCCAGCAACGCTGGGTCGTCAAGTTGGACAAGATCGGTTTTGCCGTCTCCACCGGCTCGGCTTGCGCGAGCGGGCGGGAAGAACCTTCGCACGTCTTGGCCGCGATGGGCTATTCGCCCGCCGAAGCCGGGCGCGTTTTGCGCTTCAGCAGCGGCTGGGAAACGACAGAAGCCGAGTGGCGGGCGTTGAATGAAGCGCTGCTAAAAGTGTGCCGCGGTCTCAGCCGTTAAGGGCGTGTTTTGAAAATGGCGGCAGGCTGGTAGCCTGCCGCAACAGGCCAGTGGCCTGTTCCACCCAAAAGGCATTGTCAAAACACGCTCTAAGAACGCGGTTCACGTATCACGCATCACGCTCGAACGCGATGAATATCGTCCAAATCACGCCCGGCGCCGGCGGGATGTACTGCGGGAATTGTTTCCGCGATAACGCCCTTGTCGCCGCGCTCCGCAAGATGGGGCACTCGACCCTGCTCGTCCCTCTCTATCTTCCGCTCAAGCTTGAAGAAGAAGACCAGAGCGCAGGCACACCGATTTTCTTCGGCGGAATCAACGTCTATTTGGATCAAAAGTCGGCGCTCTTCCGAAAAGCTCCCCATTGGCTCCACCGCTGGCTGGCGGCGCCAACCCTCCTCCGTTGGGCCGCGGACAGGGCCGCAAAAACCAGAGCGGCCGACGTGGGAGATCTCACGATTTCCATGCTTCGCGGCGAAGAAGGGCACCAAGCGCGAGAGCTGAATGAACTGACCTCCTGGCTGAAGACGCAGGCTGCTTCGGACGTGATCTGCCTTTCAAATGCCTTGCTCGTCGGCCTGGCGCGGCAGCTTAAGCGGGATCTCCGCGCTCCGATCATCTGCGTCCTGCAAGGGGAGGACTCGTTCTTGGACGCGCTTCCGCCGCCTCACAAAGACGCGGCTTGGCAAATCCTGGCCGAACGCGCGGCGGAAGTCGATTTGTTCGTTGCTCCCAGCCGCTATTTCGGCGAACTGATGGCCCGGAGGCTCGGGCTTCCTGCTGAGCGCCTGAGGATCGTCCACAACGGTATCAACCTCGATGGCTTCGCGCCCCCTTCCTCGCCACCGCATCCGCCCGTGCTCGGTTACTTCGCTCGCATGTGCCGCGAGAAGGGGTTGGACACGTTGGTCGAGGCGTTCATCCTTTTGAAGCAGCGGAACCGGGTGAAAGACTTGAAGCTTCACGTGGGTGGCGGATGCGGACCCGCCGACGAACGATTCGTGGCCACCCTGCGCGCGCGCCTCGAAAACCAAGGCGTTGTCGCCGACGCGCAGTTCCATCCGAATCTTGACCGCGAGGGCAAACAGGCCTTCTTGCGTTCGCTTTCCGTGTTTTCGGTTCCGGCGCTCTATGGCGAAGCGTTTGGACTTTACCTCATCGAAGCCTGGGCCGCGGGACTGCCAGTCGTACAACCTCGACACGCGTCGTTCCCTGAACTCGTGGAAGCTTCGAGGGGAGGTGCGCTTTGCGAGCCCGGCTCTGCTGAAGCGCTTGCCAGCTCGATCGAACAAGTGCTCTTAGACTCGGAAACCCGCCGCACCATGGGCGAAGCCGGACGGACTGCGGCGCTCCAACATTTCTCCGTCGAGCGCATGGCTCGAGAAATGGCCCGGGTGTTCGAGGAGGTAGTGCCTGCTGTCCGGCCAGAACAGGCCTGAGGAAGCAAGGTGGGCTTCCAGTCTGCTGCCGAATTTGGACATTTTGGATGGCCACGAGGAAGCGGTGTCCGTGGAGCGACTGGCGGGAAACGAGCCCCGGAGGGGCGGCCAGACCGTAGCCCACGGCGTGAGCCGTGGGACACCGGCCAAGAAACGTCGCTAGCCCCGGAGGGGCGACAGAACTCATTAGCCAGCCAAAACGATTCGGAAGAGGCACTCGATGTCGTCCATCGAAGTGAACGAGAGACGAAAAGGTTGCTTGTTTCCCATCGCAAATCGGACCTCAAGAATCTAAAATCCGCCCATGCCTTACGAATTCAAAGCCACGCGCCGGGTCGAATTCTCCGAGACCGACATGGCTGGCATCATGCACTATTCGAATTTCTTTCGGTTCATGGAAACGGCCGAGCATGCGTTTTACCGTTCGCTGGGCTTCTCCGTGGTGTTCGATCGGCGTGATCCGCCGCTCGGTTTTCCGAGGGTCCACGCCGAATGCGATTTTCGAAAACCGCTGCGTTTTGAAGATCTCGTTGAAATCCACCTGCTCGTGCGCGAGAAGAAGTCCAAATCGCTCAGTTTTTGCTTTCGTTTCCGGAATCTGACCGCGTCGCCGCCGGAAGAGGCCGCGCGCGGCGTCGTCACCATCGTGTGCGTCGCCCGCCAGCCGGATGGCTCAATGGTCGCTGCCAAAATTCCCCCCGAGATCGCTGACCGGCTCGAGGTGGCGCCCTCGGAGCTGCTCGTGTGAGAGTCGCTCGATCAGCTCTGCGATTCCATCCACTGGATGGCGAAATGAACCAGGCTGGTGCCGTCTTTGAGGCCGAGCTTCCTTTTGATGTGTTCGCGATGAACTTGCACGGTCTTCTTGCCCATGCTCAATGCTTCGGCGACTTGGGCGCTGCCGTGCCCCTGCCCGATGAGCCGAAACACCGCGAACTCCCGCTCGGTGAGGGAGAGCAAGGGAGTGGTTTCTTCCGTTTGAGCCCCGGCGGCGAGCCGATGCACAAGCTGCCTGACGGCGGTCCGGTTCAAGCAAATCTCGCCTTGCATGATCGTGCGGATGGCCTGGACCAGTTTCTCCGGCGCCTCCTGTTTCATGAGATAACCGCTGGCTCCGGCCCGCAAAGCGCGTTCGGCATAGACCGACTCCTCGTGCATGGAATGGACCAAGATGGGCAATTGCGGGCACTGCAGCCGCATTTGCTTGATTAGTTCGATGCCGTTCCTGCCGGCCAGCGAAATGTCCACAATCGCGAAATCCGGCCGCGCCTGTTCGATTTGCTCCAACGCTTCGCGAACGCTCCCAGCTTGTCCGGTGACCTCCAGGTCCGATTCACGTTCCAGCACCCTCACCAGGCCTTCGCGCACGATTGGGTGATCATCGACCAGCAGCACCTTGGTTTTCTTCACTCCGGCGCTCAAGGATGAGTTTGGATTCGGCTTCTTAGCGCTCATGCAAAATAACTTCCGAGTTTCCGGACGGAATCTTCGCGTGCGGTCTTCTGGTCATGACGCCAGCAATTCTCATTTTGGCAACGGGCGCGGTTCGTGACCGTAAGGCGGACACTCCTGTCCGCACATTTT
>JACQWK010000325.1 GCA_016209525.1 Verrucomicrobiota bacterium | reverse complement strand
TAATCGAGCGTTTGCCGGAGAACCGTCCCGCCCAACCCCCCTCCCAAAAGAAACTCAAAAAAAGCCCTTGACCCTCTAGCCGGGTAGAGGCCGTAGGTTGGTCCAGAAACTTGAATTGAAAAGTTTATGGACAAATCAAAAGCTCTACAAAAAGCAACGCTCGGCGGCAGCATTCTCGCCGCCATTACCGCATCCCTTTGTTGCATCGGCCCGCTGGTTGCCGTGGTGCTGGGCACGAGCGGCTTTGCCGCGTCCGGCGTGTTTGAAAAATGGCGACCGGTGTTTTTAGGCGTGACGTTCGCCTTGCTCGCACTGGCTTGGTATCTGACATATCGCAAGCCGAAAGCTGCGTGCGAAGAAGACTCGGCCTGCGCGACCAAGCCGGTTGCCAAATGGAACAAGGCGGTCTTGTGGTTTGCCACGGGCGTGGTTTTGGTCACGGCGGCTTTCCCAAGTCTTTCGTCGGCGATACTCCGTGGAACGCAGTCGAACGCGCCGGTCGTTGTCACCGACGCGAACAGCGCCGTCTTGAAAGTGAAGATACCGAGCATGGATTGCGCGGCGTGCGCGCTCAATATCCAATCGGTTTTGAAGAAGCAGGCTGGCGTCCAGCAAGCGCAAGTGAGCTTCGACACCAAAGAGGCGGTTGTGCAATACGACGCCACGAAACTTTCGCCGGAGAAAATCATCGCGGCGATTGACCAAACCGGGTTCAAAGCTGAACCCACAACGCGAAAGGAAAAACCATGAAGAAAATACTGACAGCACTAACACTCGGCAATCTGCTCTGCGTGCCGCTGGCGCGCGCTGGAGACCCGTGCTGCCCACCGACTGGAGCGGCAGACGGCAAAGTCACGCTCAAAGTCAGCGGCATGACGTGCGACAAATGCGCGGCTGGTGTGAAAAAGTCACTCACGAAAATCAACGGCGTGAAGGCTGCCGACGTGAGCCTCGACAAGGGCCAAGCCGCCGTCACGTTCGACGCCGCCAAGGTGACGACCGACAAACTCATCGCGGCAGTCGGGAAGGCGGGCGGTTCAAGTCACACCTTCAAAGCCGAATTGGCTGACCAATTCAAGTGTTCCAGTTGCGGCAAGACCTACGACAAGGCCGGAAGCTGCTGCCGAGCGGCCACCAAGAAAGTCCAGTAACGCCGTAGGAGCGCACTGCTTTTTATCGTCATTAAATAGTGGAAGCTGGCCGCCGTGCTGGTGGCGCTCTCCGCCTGTTGTGGCGGCTGCAACTAAAGGTCTGAGCCGATGCCCGCGCGGAAGCGCAATCACCCATTGTGGATGAGCATTCTGAGAGACCCTTGTTGTCTGCTGCTCATTGCCGTCGGCACCATCGCGCTGACGGTCAGACTCATCCAATGGCTCAACCGCTGGTTGAAGTAACGAGCAATGAAAAGAAAACCTAATCCGAAACCACCCGCTGCTTCGCCGGAGAAGTTCATCGAAGTCGAATTCGTTTATGAATCGCCGGCCGGAAAAGAGGTTTACCTGGCGGGCGACTTCAACAACTGGAGTTCCAACGGCCTGCCGATGCGCAAGGCCGAAGAGGGCGACTGGCGCATCCGTGTGCCGCTGTCGCCCGGTCGCCACGAATACCGTTACATCGTGGACGGCGAGTGGAAGTGTGACCCGTGCGGCTGCGACTACGTGCCGAATCCATTCGGCTCGTGCAATTGCGTCGTCGAAGTGGCGGAAACGAAAGCTTAGAAAATGAAAGCAGGCGGCGTCATGGCAAAGAACAACGGAGACGGCAGCATGACAGCGCTCGCCTCGCCCCCGGAAGCGTCGCCGAGTGCCGCGTCGCCTTCGCGCGCCGGTTTATCCGCCCCAAACGATTGGGTGGAGCAGCATGGCGATTACCTGTTCCGCTACGCGCTCATTCGAGTGCGCAACGAAAGCGTCGCGGAAGATTTGGTGCAGGACACGTTGCTGGCGGTTTTTCAGGGCAAAGAACGATTCTCCAGCCAATCCACCGAGCGTGGCTGGCTGACCGGCATTCTCAGGCACAAAATTCTGGATCACTTTCGCCGCTTGAACCGGGAACGAACCGTTGGTCAGGAGGAAACCTGGCCGGACGAACCGAGCCGTCAGTTCGATGATTTGGGGCGGTGGCAACGTGAACCGGACTGCGGCCCGTCCGATTGGGGCGCGGACGCCGCCACGCTCATGGAGCGCAAGGAATTCATGGCCGCCCTGAAAGATTGTCTGGCCAAGTTGCCGCCCCGGAGTGCGGAGGCGTTCATCCTGCGGGAAATGGAAGGTGTAGATTCCGAGGACATCCAGGAAATCATGGGTGTCACGCCCGCCAATTTCTGGGTGTTGCTCCATCGCGCCCGCATGCAACTGCGGTGCGACCTGGAGCGGAACTGGTTGACACCCCACAATCGTAACGCGCGGAAAATGATGTTGAAACCCGTTCGAGACCTTGGCGACGCGAAGGCGCACCCGCCCCGCACCTGCACCACGCCCAGACTCAATGGCGCATGAAACCGGAATCGCTCTTGAAGGTCGGTGAACTCGCGGCGCGCGTCGGCGTCGGCGTGCAGACGCTTCATTACTACGAGCGGCTGGGCTTGCTGCCGCCGCCGAACCGTTCGGGCGCAAACTATCGGCTTTATCCGCCGGAGGCGCTCCGCCGGGTCAGGTTCATCAAGAAAGCCCAGGCATTGGGCTTCGCCTTGGAGAGAATCCAGGAGATTCTCTACTTGCACGACCATGGCAGCGCCCCGTGCCATCGCATCGCCGATTTGGCCCAGAGCCGCCTGCAGGAACTTGATGCGCAACTGGCCGTTTTGCGGACGTTCCGGCGCTCCCTGGCAGCCGGCCTGCCCAAATGGGAAAAGGAAACGGCGCAGCCACGCCAGTGCGCGGGCGAGTTTTGCGATTTGATCGAGCATTTGCCCATAAAGTCGAACCGGCCTGCGGTTTTGAAAAAAAGTAAAAAAAGCCTTTGACCCTCTAGTCAAGTAGAGACCGTAGATTGATCCGGAAATAGAAAACAAACAAGTTTATGGACAAATCAAAAGCCCTACAAAAAGCGACTCTCGGCGGCAGCGTTCTCGCCGCCATCACTGCATCACTCTGCTGCATCGGACCGCTCGTCGCGGTGGTCCTGGGCGCGAGCGGATTTGCCGCGTCCGCCGTGTTTGAAAAATGGCGACCGGTTTTTTGGGCATGACGGTCGTCCTGCTCGCGCTGGCCTGGTATCTGACCTATCGGAAACCGAAAGCCGCCTGCGAAGAAGGTTCGGTCTGCGCCACCAAGCCGGTTGCCAAATGGAACAAGGTGGTGCTGTGGCTTTCCACCGCGTTCGTTTTAATAGCGGCGGCGTTTCCCAAGTCTGTCCTCGGCGCTGCTGCGGGGAGGTCAGTCGAATCCCGATGCCTGTTGCGCCCCGGCCACCGTCGCCAGCGAGAACGCCGCCGTTTTACAGGTGAAAATCCCCAGCATGGACTGCGCGGCCTGCGCCGTCGGCATTCAGGCCATGCTGCGGAAACAGGCCGGCGTTGCAACCGCCCGGGTCAGCTACGACACCAAGGAAGCGGTGGTGCAATTCGACGCCACGAAAACTTCGCCGGAGAACCTCATCGCGGCGATTGACCGAACCGGGTTCAAAGCCGAACCCTCCGCCCCGAAAGAGAAGCCATGAAAACATCAATGAAAAACTCCCTGACCGCCGCAACTGTCGGTGGTTGGCGTAAACTGAAACTGTTGGCCGTCTGCGCGGCCGTTCTCGGCCTGGCGCTTGCCCCGGCCTGGGCGGACGGAAACGAGGGCAAGACGTTCCTCGTTCACGCCAAGACCTCGCTCAAGCTGGATGATGCCCAAATCTGCGCCGTGCCCAATGTGGCGTGGGCGGCCCTCGCGCAAGGCTATCAGGTGACCATTCTTTTCGATGCGAGTGGCGTTACAGCCTTGAAAAAGGGAGGGATGTTCGGCGGCTCAAAGACCCCGCTCGACAAGGCGCGTTTGCCGGAACGGGAACGGCAATCACTCGCGAAGCAACTGAACGAGCCGCTGGAAAACATTCCCCATGATTACGGCGAATACCTCCGGTTCTTGAAGGCCAGGAAAGGCGTCAACCTCGTGGCCAACCGGACCATGATGCTTTTATACAAAATCGGCGAAGATCAGATTGAGCCGGCCGTCACGCCGATCGGGCTGGAGGAAATGGCAAGGGTTTTCAAATCCGCCGACGTTTATGTCGCCTACTGATTCGCGACCTTCAGGCTTCTGGAAACGGCATCTCGACAAGCTCGGTCTGGGCGGCACGGTGTTCGCCGCTCTGTGCTGCCTGGGCTTGCCCGCGCTGCTTTCCCTGCTTTCCGCCATCGGCCTGGGCTTCTTGATCCACGCCGCGGTCCTCATGCCGCTGCTGGCGGTCTTTCTGGTTTTGACGCTGGTGGGGCTGTGGCACGGCATCCGGCAGCACGGCTCACGACTCGCTTTTCGCGTTGGCTGCGCCAGCGCCGCCGCGCTTCTGGTGTTCATGTGGTTCAGCGCTGTCCTGACGGGAATCGCGATTGCCGGTTTGGTCGTGGCGACGGGGTTTAATATCTGGCTGAAAGCCCGGCAGCACCGCTGCGAAACCCCGATGCGCCCCAATGATGCTCCCCAATGAATAACCAAAACAGTAACCAATACAGGAAACATTATGTCTGACTGCTGCTCAACGACGACTCTTGAACGGGCTGCCAGCCCAGCCACACCCACACCGGTACACTCGGCCGACGGTAAAACGCTGGTCATTATCGGCGGCGGCAGCGCGGCGTTCTCAGCTTCGCTCAAAGCGGCTGACCTGGGCGCGCGCGCCGTCATCATCAACGACGGCCTGCCGATGGGCGGCACATGTGTCAATGTCGGCTGCGTTCCGTCCAAGACACTGATTCGCGGCGCGGAAGCCCTGCACCGCGCCGCCCATCCGCCAGCATTCGCGGGCATAGCGACTTCCGGCCGGCTGGTCAGTTTCAAAGAGGTGATCGAGCAAAAGCGCGCGCTGGTTCAGGAATTGCGCCAGGCCAAATACGCCGATGTCATTGGCGACAATCCAAACATCACTTTCATCAAAGACCGCGCCCGGCTGTTGGACGCCAGGACCGTTGCCACCGACACGCTCAAGCTCAAGGCCGATGCGATCCTCATCGCTACGGGCGCGCGGCCCAGCCTTCCGCCGATTCCCGGTTTGGACACCGTCCACTACCTGACCAACGAAACGGCGTTTGAACTGGAAACCCTGCCGGAATCGCTGCTCGTCCTTGGCGGGCGTTACATCGCGTTGGAATGCGCGCAGATGTTGGCGCGTTTCGGCAGCCGAGTCACGGTGCTGCAACGCTCCGACCGCATCCTGCCGGATGAAGCGCCGGACTTGACCGAGGCCCTGGCTGGTTATCTTCGTCAAGAAGGCTTGGAAATCGTCACAGGTGTCAGCACTCGGCGGGTGACACAGGAAAAAGACGGCGTGTCAGTCGAAGCCGACATTGGCGGGCAGCGGCGCACCTTTCGCGCCACGCACCTGTTGGTCGCGACTGGACGAGCGCCCAACGTGGAGAAACTGGGAACGGCGACTGTTGGAGTCAAAATCGACAGGCACGGCGGAATTGCCGTGGATGACACGCTGCAGACCAGCGTGCCTGGCATCTATGCCGCCGGGGATGTGCTCGGGCAGAACATGTTCGTCTATGCCGCCGCCTACGAAGGCAGTCTCGCGGCTGAAAACGCTTTGACGGATGCGCGTCGCCATCGCGATTACACCGCGCTGCCGTGGGTCATTTTCACCGACCCACAGGTGGCGGGTGTTGGTTGGGACGAGAAACAGGCGAAGGCACAGGGCATTGATGCGCAGGTGACGGTGTTGCCGTTGTCACATGTGCCGCGCTCGTTGGCTGCTCGCGACACGCGGGGTTTCATCAAATTGATTCGCGACCGCCAGACTGACCGGCTCGTCGGCGCGCGCATCCTAGCCCCCGAAGGCTCGGAGTTGCTGATGGAAATTGCACTGGCCATCAAGTTTGGGATTCCGGTGCGCGAGTTGACCGCGTGCTTCCACCCATACCTGACGTTGAGCGAAGGCGTGAAGCTCGCGGCACTGGCATTCTCCAAAGACGTCGGCAAATTGAGTTGTTGCGCCAGTTAACGTGAACAAGATCATTTGCCAGCAGGGCAGGCGCGCCGACTGCGCGGCGCACCTGTAGGGACGAGCCGCTTCGATGCAGTGCATGACAGCGGTGCCGGTTGAACACGGCAAGGTGTGCTTTCCTCACAGTCCGTAGAAAAAATGAGTCAAATATACTTAACCTTGGACACTCCGACCCGCCGAGTGGGGAGCAATGAGAGCAGAAACGAAGTGAACCACGAGTGGAAGGGAAACGACAAATCGAAGTCTTCACCGCAGGCTGCGCGGTCTGCAACGAGACGCTGGACCTGGTGAAACACGCTGGCTCGACATGCGGCCACGAGGTGATTGAGCGGCGCGGCGCGGAGAGTGAATGCTGCGCGCAAGCAGTCGTTCGATGTTGGATGTTGGCGGCGGAAGAGGGTTCCATGCATCGGCTGTCGGTCATTCTAAATCGATTTCCTTTGGGTCGCATCGTTTTGAGTGTCGCGCTGGCATGCTGCTTGGTTGTCGATTCCCCGGCACAAACAGCGCCATCGGATTCAAACAACTCGATTAACGAATCCAAACCGCACGAGGCCACTGCGGAGACCGTTGTTCTTCCGAAATCGGTCGCAGACCCCATCGAGCCGGTGAATCGTGCTATTTGGGCCTTCAACAAGGGAGTCATGGTCGGAGTGGTGAAGCCGACCGCCAGAGTTTATCGATTCCTTGTGATTAAACCGGTCAGGACCGGGATCGGAAACTTTGGCCGGAACATCCTGTATCCAGGACGGCTGATTAACAACTTGCTCCAAGGAAAGTGGGCCGGAGCGCGCGATGAATCAGACCGGTTCTTTTGTAACACCTTGATTGGTGCCGCTGGGTTCGTGGATGTGGCGAGCAAATGGAAAATGCCGCAATCGGACGCGGATTTCGGCCAGACTTTCGGCCGTTGGGGCTGGAGGCCCGCGTTCTACTTGATGTTGCCCTTCTTTGGGCCAAGCAACGATCGGGACGCCCTTGGCGTGATCGCCGATTCGGCGGCTAATCCCCTGACCTATTTTCCTCCCTACTCCTACTCCACTTACGGGATGAGTTACAACAACCTCACGGGCACCGTGGACGAATACGTGCGATTCAGCCAAGCCGAAACGGATCCGTATTCCGTGCTTCAGTATGCTTGGACATTCGTGCGCGAAAACCAAGTGGTTGATTTCCAAGTGAAGGGGAAACAGGACGAGGCTTCGCTGGAAACACTCCAATCCGTCTTTTTCACGTTCCAAAACCCGGAATTTCCGGGCCAGTGCAAGACCTCGTCGGTTTTGATTCCGGCCACCGGCAAGAAGCTAAAGTTTACGTGTTGGTTGCAACCGGGAAAGGCTCCCGTGGTTTATATCGTTCCAGGGCTGGGTTCCCATCGTCTGGCCGGACCTGCCCTCGCGCTGGCTGAGCTAGTTTACCAGAAGGGCTTCTCCGCAGTATGCGTCAGCAGCGCGTTCAACTCCGAGTTCATGGAACACGCCTCCACGGCGGCCATGCCGACCTATACCCCGGTCGATGGCCACGATCTGCACGTCGCTCTGACCGAGATTGATCACCGAATGGAAACACTGTATCCGGGTCGGTTGGCATCAAAAGCTCTGTTGGGCTATTCCATGGGAGCTTTTCATTCCTTGTTCATTGCCGCCACCGAATCGACCAATCAGGCGCCTTTGATCAAATTTGATCGTTACGTCGCCATCAATCCACCGGTCCGACTGCTCTATGCGGTCGAGAGGCTGGACGAGTTTTTCCAAGCCCCTTTGGAATGGCCTTCCGGGGAACGAACCGACAACCTTAAAAACACGTTTCTGAAAGTGGCCGCCTTGAGCAAGACCTCACTCACGCCACACGCCTCGTTGCCCTTCAATGGCATCGAGTCCAAGTTTCTCATCGGAGTGGCGTTTCGCTTCATTCTGCGTGACGTTATTTTCAGCAGCCAACAGCGGAAGAATCAGGGAGTTCTGGAACAGCCGATAAAGAAACTCAGGCGAGATCCCGTGTATCGGGAAATCCTTCAATATTCATACAAGGATTACTTCGAGAAACTTGTGATTCCATATTATCAAAGCCGTGGCATTGATTTGACTGCGCCGGAAGTGCGCGCCAAGGCCGGTGATTTGCTGGCCTATGCCGCCGGTCTCCAGGCCAACCACAACATCCGGCTCGTTTTGAATCGAAACGATTTTCTCCTGACGGACGAAGACCGGGAATGGCTTCGGGCAACGTTCAAGCCCGAACAATTGACGGTTTTCGAGCAAGGCGGCCACTTGGGAAACCTGACTCATCCAGCCGTGCAGAAGGCCATTTTAGGAGCACTTGGGGAGTTGAAACCACCCCAGCCCAAATTTGAATAAGCACGTGAAGTCAATAAATTCAACGGTGGGTCGGAGTAACACGACGCGAGAGTTGACCGCGTGCTTCCACCCTTACCTCACGTTGAGCGAAGGCGTGAAGCTGGCGGCGCTGGCCTTCACCAAAGACGTGAACAAACTGAGCTGCTGCGCCAGTTAGCGAGAACACGATCGGTTATTGGCCGCGCGTGACGCGGCAACTGCGCAGCGGTTCCTCCGGGTCCAGCCAGCATGAAACGCGCAGCCGGCTCGCTGCATCGCGATGGGAGGAGTTGCTTAATCCCAGGAAGGGAGTTCTCCGAAAAATGGTAAAATAGCCGTTGACATGGGAGCTGTTGTCCAACGCCTACCGTGCCTCGAATGCAAAAACAGAAAGCGAGGTGAAAACGATGAAACGCATCAAGAGAACTCTGGCAGTGCTGGCAGCGACGGGAGTGGCGGCGACAGTCTTGGCGGCGTCCACGACGCTCGTGTGCGGCTTGACCGGCAAGGACCTCACCCAATGCTGCTGCGAGCAAAAGGACGGCAAGCTGGTCTGCACCGAGACCGGCAAGATCTGGATAAATGCTGCTGCACCAAGTGAGGAACTCAAAATCCGCTCCCCCCTCGCTCGCGAGGGGGAGCGGATCGTCACAAAATCCCAAGAAAACGCCTTGACCTTGGATTGGACTCCAAGGTGTAGGGTGTGCGCCAAGATGAAAACTCAGAGTGAAAAACGCTTGCTGATCGGCCAGTTGGCCAAACTCGCCGAGGTCAAGACCGATACGGTTCGCTTTTATGAAAAGCAGGGCCTGCTGCCCAAGCCGGTTCGTGCGGCCAATGAATATCGCGTTTATGACGAAGCGGCGTTGAGCCGACTGCGTTTCATCAAGCAGGCGCAGGCGCTGGGCTTTACCCTCGACGAAATCCGCCGCGTCCTCAGCCTGCGCGGCCAGGGCAAGAAAACCTGTCGCTGCGTCGTCTCGATCGCCGAAGCGACGGTGGAGGAGACCGGACGCAAGCTGGAGAAATTGCAGACATTTCACGACGCTCTGAAAGCGACGCTCACGCGGTGGCAGCGGCAGTCCCGGCGCGGCGTTCCCATGGCCGCTCAATTCTGCGCGTTGATCGAATCAAGCCTGCCGCCAAAAGAAGATGAATGACTCTGAGAAAAGTCGAACTCCTGTCCGGCCGCTCCGCACGGCCGTTTGGGCAATGCTGCCGGTAATTCTGCTGCTTTTTGTCGTTGCGCTCCTTGGCTGGGGCACGCGATGGACGGTGCCTCCGGCTGGCGTGGCAACGGCCAGTTACGCGTTGGCCGGTTACTGGGACGGCAGTGATTGGCCAGCCGAAAAATTGCTCCACCCCTTCGGCATTGCCGTGGCGCCGAGCGGAGACGTGTATGTCACCGACGCACGTAAACGGGTCGTCCGTCTTGGCCCGGCTGGCCAGTTCAAAGGCCAGTGGGGACGTGAAGGCAAAGAAGCCGGAGAATTCAGCAACCCGGTGGGCGTCGCCGTGATGGCCGACGGTTCTGTGTTTATTTCAGATTACGATCTGGACGGGATTCAGAAGTTTACAGCCGACGGCAAGTTTCTGGAAGCCTTCGGCGGTTCGGGTTCCGGGCCGGGTCAACTCAATGCTCCCGCCGGACTGACCGTGGATGCGGTCGGTGCCATCTACGTTGCGGACTTCTACAATCATCGCGTCCAGAAGTTCGGACCGGATGGTTCGTTCCAGAAAACCATCGGCTATCCGGGCCGAATCGGCGACGGAGCGCTCCATTATCCCACCGATGTTCGGCTCGCCGCACACGGCCAACTCATGGTTGCCGACGCCTACAACTATCAGATCCAAAGGTTCGACACCGACGGCCAGCCAAAGAGTCGGCTCGGCTACCACCTTTTGTGGCTCTGGCCGCGCCCTGTTGCGTCGAGCGCGGGTTTTAACGTGCCCACGGGCGTAGCGGTGGACTCAACGGGTCTCATTCATGTTGCGGACAGCGGCAATCATCGCGTCGTCATGCTGACGGAAAAGGGCGAATATCTGGCGGAATGGAAGATCCCCGACGCCGCTCCTGACATCCACTCGCCGGAGAAAATCGCCGTGGCCCCTGACGGTCGAACGGTCTATGCGACGGACCTGGCGGCCAATCGCATCCTGGTCTTG
>JACQWK010000312.1 GCA_016209525.1 Verrucomicrobiota bacterium | reverse complement strand
GCCTCGAAGTTGGACAGGATCAATGACTACCGCAGCGACTTGCCCCCGATTCGAGGCAAGAATGGTTTCTAAGGAATCCGAATTCCCATCTAGCCATTCGATTGGAGGCCGCCCATCACGAACGCCGCTAACGGACAACGGCGGTGCGCTTCCAGGAGGTTTTGATCCGTGCCATTGGCGGTGGATTTGAATCATCTCATCGTGCCAGCCGTGAAAGCCACACCTGACAATCAATGGGTGGCCGGTCGCCGCTCGGGCAATTCTCATCGCTGCTGCCACCGCCTCGGAGCCAGTCTTATGGAAGCTGGCGCCGAAAGTGTGTGGGAAAAGATCGTGCAGAGACTCTCGCACCTTCTGTTCCTCCCTGGTTCTCCCAGGAAGCAGTGTCCCTTGCTGTGCCTGGGCCGCGACGGCCTCAGTCACTGTGGGTTCACCGTGTCCGATAACGACCGCTCCGTAACCTAGGATCATGTCGATGTAGGTGGACCCGCGATCATCACAGACCCTGCCACCCTGACCTCGGACGACCAGCCGTCCGGGCGGAAATATAGAGACCACCCCTCCGGCCAGTAACTGAGCGTGAGTCGATAGATCGTTCACAATTGCCTTTCGAACCCACGCCAAGGTTCGTGACCGTGTTGCCTTTTATACTCCTCAATGACCACCGGAACCCAAATGCTGAGCCCGACTTCCTTTTTGAATGGCTTTCCTTCGCAATCCACCAATGAGACCTCGCGACGCTGATCTGCCGTCCACGAATCAAACTCAGCAATATCGAACCAACCGATCCCCATCGTTCTCCCCCACTCCCCCACTCCGACGGTCGGCTCTCCATCAAGGAGGCGACACAGGAACGTTGCTACTGCCCAGTCCTTCAACGCGCCATCGGTACTTTCGAATTGGAGATGGGAACAGACCAAGAACCTATCGATCGAAAACCGACATGGCACAATCTGCCCGTTGGTACTCCGACCGGCTATTTCTTCTTGAAGTTCGCGCATCAAGGCAGGCTGCAGTTCTTCCTCTGTCTCCTCCAGGCTTCCCCCGATCCCTTCAAGACAGCCAACCGCATCCATCGCTACTGGTCCCCGGCAATGTAACAGGATTTTGCCAAACGCGTTGAAGATTAAGCCGGCGACCGCAATACGCATAGCCTTGATGTTCTCAGCTCCAAGCGATCGTTCTGCCCAAATCATGACATCCTTTTTTGACTTCATAGGTGGTAATAGTTATCAACTCGATCCATTCGATCGATCCCTTCACATTTCTCGGGACGCGTCTGGGGACTGTGACGACGGCAAGTGCGCGCACCGAGCTTTTAACGTCCAGGCAGGATCATCACCGTACCTAAAGCATTCAAAGTTCCGTGGAACCGCGAGAAGGATTCCAGTATCGCGCTCGTAAGCCGTGCAACGGACAGAGTCGTTGCTGTAAACCACGAAAGCATAGAAACCAGCATTCGGCAGTAACTGTAGAGTTTCAAAGGCGGCCACCCCCTTCAAGTAGATGCACCCCTCGCCGTTCCAGAGCCTCTGAAACTCCGGAGACGCGCACACAGGATCAATGCATGACCTCGAGTTTTTCTCTTTATGGACGTTAAAGCGTTCGTGATGTTTGAGCGAGGCAAACCTGGGTCTACTTAGACACGAATCAAGAGTTTCGGCGGTCGCATTGTTGCCGACCGCTTCAGTGGACACCAATCCGATGATCGTCAACTTTGGATACTTGTCTAAAAGCAGTTCTATCAGCGCGAGATCCCACACAAGTTCACCGTTATCATCGAACAGAAACAGGAGCCGTTTTGAGCGTGAGAGTTGGTCTCGAAACTCGTTGAGCATGAACGCACGGAATTCACCTAGTCGGTCAAACTGTCGAGCCAATTCGCACTCCATGTTGTTCAAAAGCCGAACTCCCGCAAATACCTGATATTTGATCACCTTTTCAAGCTCCCACAGCTCTAACTCAGCTCGACTGGGCAACGCCGCCATGGCCATCTCGTTATCTGCCAAACCTTGCCTCTGGAGAGTGGCTTCACGCTCCGGGTCGAAATGAATGAGAACCGCGAACACGATCGCATCCAGATCGTTGTCGTTGATGTCCTGCCAGAGCGGAAAGATTCCTTCCTGCGGGAAGGCAAGTATACAGGCAATGGCATGTTGACGAAGTTCCACTTCTCGGATCAACCCCGCTTTGGCACTGTTTGTTCCACGTTGTTTCTCGCAGGCTACCTTGATGCGGCTGTCCTGGTAGAGAAGATTAAACTCAAACTTCGACGGGTGATCACCGAGGCGACAAGGCAACAGTCGGCGCTGCCGGAAGTTGGCCGGGAACAGTTCGGCAAGACGAGCTTCCATCTCGTCCCCTAGTCCCTCTGAGATCGCGTTCAGCAATCCTCGCCGGCTGCTCGTTTCATCCCGGTACACGTGCGCGTAATACTGGAAATAGTCCGCCAAGGAATGTGGGAATTCATGCATGGGTCGCTCATCTTTTATCTTGACGGCCTTTTGGTATCGCACGACCCTGAAACCTACATATGCGTAGCCTACGTGAGACTGCTTTCCGCTGCGCACTGCGCTCCGGTTGCTGCGCTCGTTATTGCGGTAATTGCCCCCCCTTATAATCCGGGTGAGCGTTTCTCCTTCATCGGAAACGTGGTGTCTCGCCACTCGGGGACCGGGCTGACGAAAACGGCCTGCAGGATCCAAAGTCCACTCGGAAACGTTGCAGGAGAGATCACAAAGCCCGGACAGTGAACGATCCTCCACAAAGAGACCAACTGGCACCACTTGGTTGAAGCCGAAAATGTTGCTCAAGTTCTTAGGTTCGTTGCCCCATGAGTATGCTCGATATTCCTTGTCTTTCCGACGCACAGCAAACTCCCATTCGTCTTCCGAAGGGAGCCGGTAGCACGTCTCGTCATGCGCCTGTTTCGTGAGCCAACGGCAGTAGGCTTCAGCCTCGAACACATTGATCCCAGTTACCGGGCAGTTCGGTTTGCGACGTTGCTCGCTCCAGTTTGCCGGGCAGATGCGATTCTCACGCTCCTTGTGCGCCCATCCCTCCTTGCTCCAATATTCCCGACCGCGCTTGGCATCGTAGCCGCCGTCATCAACAAGTCGCTCATACTCATGAACCGTGACGGGATAGCACCCGATGTCGAAAGCTCCTGAGAATACAATGGCAACTGGGCCTTCAAGTTCGCTCGCCCTATTGTCGTAGTTTGGAGCAAATGTGTCGCGCGCCTGCGCACCAACCCAAACCGCTCCCGGCTCAATACGCACCATAGTTGGTGTGACGCGACGCAACCGAAGATCGCCCCGTACGCCAAGCGCAACCGCCACATCGTATCTTTCCTCGATGGGTATTTTTGCGGCCTCCGTCGGATCGAAGATGGCTACTAGCTCTGCTGCCATCTTCCGGTACTCCTCGACGGAATCCAGACTGTAATTCTCAGGCCGGACATATCTAAACACGTGCAAGACAAGACCAACTGCGGTCGCCTTTTCTCGTAGTGTTGCACAATCGGCATCTTCCAATAGAAGTCTCACGAGCCGCGCCACCAGTGACTGACGTCCTTCTGAGACGAGGATCGCCGCGAACAAGGCAAAAACGTCCCCCCACTCAGCATCGTGAATCCGCCCTTTGACGACACGCGCCCAGTTGTCGTCCCAAGTGGCCATGCTAATCAGGTGTCGTGCCGCGAAAAAATCCTGGAATGTACGGTGCAAGGGCCGCCAGACCCCGCTTTCACATCGCAGCAGCCCGGTCGCCTTTGATTCGTTTTCCAGAAACCTCGAGATCATCTGTCGATTTACTCCCTCCTTTTCCAACCCACACTCGTAGAGACGTCTGGACAGCTCGCCAATATCTCCACGACTCGAAACCGGCAACTCGCACATCGCAAATGCCGTCCAGT
Organism: Verrucomicrobiota bacterium; assembly: GCA_016209525.1. GTDB lineage: Bacteria > Verrucomicrobiota > Verrucomicrobiia > Limisphaerales > SIBE01 > VHCZ01. The sequence goes on along the minus strand of JACQWK010000312.1, from coordinate 17,424 downwards.
CGTAAACGTGCAGGCGGACTTCCTGAGTAAATCTCCCTGAATGCGGATCGCGCGACTCGATTAACCACTCAGTGATCATTTTCAGCAGTTCGGCACGATCACTCGGCAGCAGGAGCTTTCGGCAGTAGATGACACAGATCGCCATTAGAAAGAGCGGGCGGCGTGCAAGATCGTGGAGGGCTGGGTTCTTCTGAATCTCTTGCCACAGACCCTCCGTGAATGCCGACGGGTTCGAACCCGCTGGGAGCATGGATGATGAATTGATGCCCCAAGATCTAATGTAGTGCTGGATCGTGTTGTCAGCCAAGTCACACATGGTCGCAATACGAAAAGCAGGCAACAGACTGTGTTGCCAAGCAAAGGATCGAGACACCACACACCAGCGGGAATTCGGATAGCGAGCGGTGCAATCTCGTATCAACATCAGCACCCGTTGACTGGACTCTTCTGGGATAGCGTCCAATTCATCAATCATCACAAACACGCCTTTTTCGAGCATCAGTTCCAGCCATGTGGTCGGAATTCCCCAGCGGTGGCGGACAACCTCACTGTTCCACACATCGCAAAAGTCCCCGACAGCAGGATCGCTTTTCAATTTCTGATCCAGGTGCTGGGCAAGCGTTCGAGCTTGAAGGAAAATGGGGACGGGCTCTTCGTCGTTCAACGCTGCTTTGGCATAGTTCACCGCAACATAACGCAATGCGGTCGTTTTCCCTTCACCCGGTTCGCCCAGGAGCGCAACCAATGGATTCGTTCGCAGAACGTCAGTCACTTCCTGCCTCCCATAGGAGACGTAGCCTTGACGGACTTCGGCCTGAAGTTTCACGTAGCGCTCTTCCATTCTCCAATGTTCAGGAGAAAACTGAGAATTGGGCTCTACTAGACTGAAATCGACCCACTGGCATTGATCTATGACCCAATTGAGGTACGGCTTCAAATCCGGCCTTGCAGCAATGCAGGGTGCTTGCGTTGGATCGAGGGATCTAAGCGCGTCAGCAACTTGTCTCCGAAGTTCGTGAGGCTGAGAAAAAAACTTGGCATGAAGTCTTTGAGCCTCGCTCCGAAATAGGCGCTGCTTTGTCTTGTCGTTTTCGGAAATGCCAATCATCGAATCCGCTGGAAACGCATGTGTTTTCTCACTTGTGATGAAGAACAACGTCGGCATTGTGTCTTTGGCTGCCATAAACTCGCATCTTGTGTATGATACGCCGGGACGTTCCGGTGGTTCAGATCCCCAATCCCAGCCGAGAATTCCAATGTAAGCGTCGCACCCACGGACTTTTAGTAGCGAATCGGCCAACGGAGAGTTGGGCGAAGAAGGAAATTGCTGCATCTCTTCATAAGTCCATCCTGCATCCTTGACGCCATCAATTGCAGCTTTAACGAAACTATCTTTCTTGGTCGGAAAGTCAGCAATTAGAGACGTGTGGCTGATGAATGCTCTTTTGCTCATGCGAAAGTGGAATCCCCCCGGAGGGTAGGAGAAAACCTGCACGAAAGCGAACACATTCTTGGACACACATAATCGGCACGACGCACCACCTGTTGAACACGCGCCGGGATGAGCGCTAGCAACGGATTGGCCTCTAGCGGAGTACGGGTTCTCGGGACGGACAGGCGCAGATGTGGGCCCGGCTGGGTCGCTGCGACTTTTCCACATCTTCATGCGCAGCTTCCGCTGGATGAGAGACTACCTCGCTGTTGAAGGCAGGTCTGCGCGCCCCGATAACTACCAACAATCCGGGGATTCAATGCGAATGACCATTCGGACTGGACTGCCCCGAAGAGTGCTGCCGCGCCAGAACATGTCCGTGCGAATGCGCGTGCTCGTTTTGTTGTTCGATTCTCGCCTGGGCGGACTGGAATGGTTTGCCGCCCATCTCGACGTAAACCTTCTCCACCTGTGCCGCTAGGAAGTCGCCGACGTAACGGGCGACTTGCGGGTTCTTTTGGAGATTGGCCTTGATCGTCTCTACTGCGGCTTTTACCTCGGCAGGCTTCTTCTTGGCCAGTTTCTTGACTTCCTTCCGGAGCTCTACGAAATAGGCGATCTGATCGTCCAAAACATCCGCACCACCTTTCGGACCGTGGCCCGGACAAATCACCTGGGCTCCCAGCTTCTTCGCCGCTTCAAGAGTCTTGATCCATTGGCCCGAATCGCCGTCGCCCATGTAATTGTATGGACCGTTGACGCAAGCATCGCCGGTGAAAAGAATCTTTTCTTTGGGCAACCAGGCGAATCCGTCGCCATGCGTGTGGGCCACGCCAAAATGCAGCAACTCCACACGGCGCTTGCCATCATCGAAGATCATGTCTCTTCGGAAAAGCAGCGTGGGCGGTTTCAGTTTCGACGCGGCCACGTCTTTGCGGGTCTTGGCGGCTTCCTCCCATCGGCCAGGCTTGTTGCCGTAATAGCCTGTTTCGTACTTTTTCATTTCCTCGATGACGCCCGTGTGGGCGATGGGCGTCGCGCCGTTCTCGACCCAGACTTGGTTGCCGTAGGCGTGGTCGCCATGGTGATGTGTGTCGAACGCGAAGCGGATCGGTTTGTTCGTGATCGCCCGGATTTTAGGAATGATCTCCTGAGCGCCGGACGGAAAGTTCCCATCGATCACGAGCACATAATCGTCGAAGATGACCCAACCATTGTTGCAGTGCCCATGGCCTGCGAGATCGCCCTCGTGGAAATAAACGTCCGGAGCGACCGTTTCGGCTTTGTTGATCTCGGCGTTCGACAACACCGGAAAGAGAGCGGCGAAGCTGAGGCAGAGGGGTACGAATGGCACTTTGGGTGAATTCATGGAGAAATCATCTGGAAGTTTTTTGCCGAGGTCAAACCAGAAACGGTGCAGCGCAGACTTCAATCTTTCTCGCGCGCCTTGGGAGCACGAAACGGAGCCTCAAGATCGTGCTCGCCGGAATCGGTCTTCATTGGATAAATACGATCATGACCACGCCCGCTTACTTTCACGCCCCCCGATCCATCCTTTGCCTCAGTCTGCTGACCCTCCTCGCGATCTCATGCGCCACACTTGACGATTCAACCTCGCCGAGCCGGTCGGCCGGGCAGAAGCGCAAGCCCAACGTTCTGGTCATCGTGAGCGACGACCTCTGCACGGCCCTCGCCGCTTACGGCCATCCGCTGGTGAAATCACCGAACATCGACCGGTTGGCCGCCCGGGGCGTGCGGTTCGATCGGACTTACTGCCAGTTTCCGCTCTGCAATCCAAGCCGAGCCTCTTTCCTCACGGGCCTTCGCCCAGACACCACCAAAGTCCTCGAGAACCGAACCCACTTTCGGCAGAATGTCCCGGACGCGGTCACGTTGCCGCAGACTTTTCAGAAGGCCGGCTATGCGGTAGCCAGAGTCGGCAAGCTCTACCATTACGGCGTGCCCACCCAAATCGGAACCGACGGCCTTGATGATCCTCCGTCGTGGCAAAAGGTGGTCAATCCGCGTGGCCGCGACAAGGACGAGGAATCCAAGATCTTCAGCCTTGTTCCGGGTCAATTTGGCGGAACTCTGAGTTGGCTGGCGGCCGACGGCGAAGATGGGGAGCAAACCGATGGGATCGGAGCCTCTGAAGCGATCAAGCTTTTGGAGCAAAACAAAGACAGACCTTTCTTTCTGGCGGTTGGTTTCTACAGGCCTCACACGCCGTACGTCGCTCCGAAGAAATACTTTGAAATGTACCCCCTCGACAAGATCCCTCTCCCGAATGTGCCCGCCAACTCCCGCGAAATGGCTCCTGCGCCGGCTTTCGGCAGCGCGCAAAAAGTCCAAGATGCGATGACCGACCGCCAGCGGCGGGAGGCGATTCAAGCCTACCACGCCGCCACCACGTTCATGGACGCACAAGTGGGAAGAGTTCTGGAAGCTCTCGACCGCTTGAACCTGGCGGACAACACCATCGTCGTGTTCTTCAGCGACCACGGTTATCATCTCGGGGAGCACGGTTTGTGGCAGAAGATGAGCCTGTTCGAACAATCCGCGCGAGTGCCCCTGATCATTCATGCGCCGAGGGCCAAGGGCAATGGCCGAGCTTGCACGCGCACGGTGGAGTTGGTGGATCTGCACGCGACACTGGCGGACTTGTGTGGATTGCCGACTCCGGCCACGTTGGAAGGGAAGAGCCTGCGTCCGCTGTTGGAGAATCCAAAGGCCGTTTGGAACAAAGCAGCCTACACGCAAGTCACCCGGGGCGCGGGCGCCAAGCAAGCTGCCGCCGGCCAAGCGGGATTCATGGGTCGCAGCGTGCGGACCGAGCGCTGGCGCTACACCGAATGGGATAACGGCAAACGCGGCATCCAGCTTTACGATCACGACGCGGACCCAACGGAGGAGCGCAACTTGGCGAACGATCCAAAATACGCAGGCACTTTGGTTGAAATGAGGAAATTGCTCCAGGGGAATTGACCGAGCCGCTGGCGCAAAGCGAAGGTCCGGGTCTCAAATGCGCCTCTAAGGAAGCAGCTTTGGAGAGCAAACGATGCTATTTCGGCGGTTCGAGCTTCCCTTTGTGTTTCCAAAGTTTGCTCTCCAATGGAGGGAACAGCTTGAGCGCATTGTCCCGGAGGACTTGTTTTCCGATCCTCAGCGCGTGTTCCTCCTTGAGATCTCCCCGATCGACCTTTTCCGCGAGCACCTCCGCCAAACACATTCGCGTGAACTCAGTGGCGCCATAAATGCCTTCGGCGTGATTGCAGTCCGCACCCCACATGATGCGATCCGAGGGCATGACCTCCAACCACTCGTGGAAGGCGCGTTTCGCGGTCGTGTAGCTCAACGTCGGCAGCCAGACGGAATCGATCCAAACATTCCTGGAGTGTCGCATCACAATCACTCCTGTCTCCCCGACCCAGGGAAAACCGCCGTGGAACAGGATAAACTTCGCTTTCGGGTTCGCGGCGATGAGGTCCACCAGCAGGATCGGGTTTGACCCTTGGATACGCGCCTGGCCTGTGTGAATTTGAAAGGGCAATTCATATTTGGCGCTCAGCTCGACCAGCCGCCAGAAGATAAAATCCTCAAAACCCTTGACTTGACCGGGATCGAGCTGATTTCGCGGACGGCCGAACGCCTGCTCGGCTCGGTTCTTCGGCGTGTTCTCGAAGGCCAGGGTGCGTTCGTAGGCCAGCGTTGACTTCAAGCATACGGCTCCGGCGGCCTTCGCCTTTTGGAAAAGCCGGTCGAGAACGACCAAGTAATCGTCGATGGACTTCATGGCCAATCCTTCCTCCGTCGCAAAGCGGAATGGACTGTCCCAAGGATTGCTATATTCCGATGGATGAAATCCGCGAACCAGCGTGGTGACGTTGAACACCAAGACCTCGAATGGATAGTAGGTCGTGAACTTCAGCCGAGCCCAGTACGGGTCGTTGAACATTAGCTCAATGTTCGCCCGTTCAGTGACGACTTCGTAAAGCCACTTCTGGTCTTGGTAGTTCTTGAAGATGCGTTCGTTCAAATCGCGGGCCTGGGCATCGGTGATCGTTTCGAAATCGAGCCCGTAGAGGTTTTTGAACGCGGGAAGTTGGTAACGATAGAAGCTCGTGGCACGGGCGTTTTCGAAATCGTCTTTGGACTGCATCCACCAATCGTTGAACGAACCGCCAGGTTTCCACGGTGTGATCGGGTTGAACCAGGTGTAGTAGCTGTTCCTCCAGAGGCTCGACAGATTCATGCCGCGGCCCCGGTCGGTTTCCACGTAGCCCGGCAAGATTTCGAAGGGCCAGAGGTGATCGTGCGTGTCGATGGCGGCAATGCCATCCAGGTAAGCCTTCACGCGCTGGTAAGCGGGCGTCTCCCGCGTGGCGGCGGACGCAGCAGAGCCGCAGGCGATGAGTGACCCGAGAGCGGCGATGGCCAGAGTAAACCGCGAGCTTTGCATTTTATGGTTCTCCGAATGGGTTTCTGGGTTTTGTGCTTTGTCGGGCCATTCTACGCGGAAAATACTCGCATTGCCTAGGAAGAGAATTGCCGTTGTGATTATGACGCTCCTCTTTTGGAGTTGGCCGGCACAGTTCCGCACTGCGCCGGTAGCGGCGACGGCCTCGGCGGCGGCGCGTCCCGCGCGTGAACCGACGTGAAGAGGCTCAGACGTCTGGGCCAGGAGGTTCCCGGAAAGCCTCCAAGCCCAAAGGGCGTGCATTGGAGCCATGAACCGTAGGAGCCGACGTAAGGAGGCTCTGGCTTCCAGGCAAGGCGAAGGGAGCCTCTTCACGTCGGCTCCTACGTGGAGGTTGATGGAACGCCTCCAAGCGGTTCACGCGCACATTGGGACCTTGAACCGAGCATTGGCCTGGAGCGCGGGCGGCTCGCCCGCACTTTCGGACGAGGGTGAGAAACTCGCGGGGGAGCCGCCCGCGCTCCAATCAGGAGGTTCATGGAAAGGTCGGTTCGCCTTCAATAGGTAATCAAATCCAGCCGTCGCAGACCCGCCCGCGTGAGTTCCCAGCGTCCTCCACGTTTCGTCACGAGGTGCGCGCAAGGGTGCTTCGCCTGCTCCGCCTCGTTGACGGAGAGCAGTTGCGTTTGCGCGCGGCCTGCAATTTCGCTGGCAGAGCGAGGAATGAGTTGGAATGGGAGGCCGGTGTAGTTGAGGGCGATTTCGTAACCCGCCACGCCCTCCTGATCCGCAATTCGGTTGCGGCGGATCAGCGGCGTGTACCGGAGCAGCCAAGGAAACGAGGTAGTTCTCACAACGACGCGGCAGAGTTCTGTTTGATTCCTCAAGAATTCGAGGAATCGGAACCGGCCGCCCTCTCGCTCTTGGGAGAGCAAGACCAACCGAGGATCGACGCCCAGAAGGTTCTGGCCGTTCCATCGGCCATGGTCGTTCCGCTGATCCGGGAAATTGTTTCGGTACCATTCCGGAAAGCGTTCATTGGCCAGCAGGTTCAGTTCGAAGTGGACATGCGCCCGATCTTTGGAGATGCCCTGACGGGTGTTCGTGGAGCGGCCCATAATGGCGATATGTTCGCCCAACCGGACTTCGCGCCCGGATGCAATTCCCTCCCGCACTTCGCTGAGATGCGCATAAACGGAATAGATTTCCAAACCTTCCACGAGGTGCCGGACGATGACGTATTGGCCGTAGTTCGAGAGCCCCGGCTTGTGATTGACATACACCACCGTGCCGTCCGCCGCGGCGAGAACTGGGTCGATGGGTTCTCCGCGCCGGTCGCGCTGCAGACATCGGACGTCAAGACCCTCGTGGAACTGCTGTCCGTCGGTCCGGACACAGCCGAAAATGCCACTGGCCCACGACTTGCCGACCGTCCCGACAAAAAACTTTTCCTCGCCATCCGATTCCAACAGCGCGCGATTGGCGGTCGGGAATGAGAAAGCCTGGGCGATGCAATTCACGCTCGCCGGAAACACGGTCGCCAGAAGAAGGAACCTCTTAACGACCCTCTCCCAGCGGGAGAGGGCTGGGATGAGGAAGAGGTGTCGAGAGCTCCCACCGCATCTGATTTGTCCGGGCCGTTGACCCTCACCCTGGCCCTCTCCCTCAAGGGAGAGGGAACTAGTTGGAAGAGTCTGTCGGAGTCGGAGCATCAATATTTCAAAGCTTGTCCAGGCTCAATCGCTCGCGGGAATCAGAACTTCGATTTCTTTCGAGCCGCGACGATGAAATTGCTGAGCCCGCGAACGATTCTGTCCGCTTCTTCGCGCGAGGCATCGGGCGTGAACACCAAAGTCCCGTCGGTGATGCGCCGGCTGATCAATGGCGCGGCGAGCCAGCGCGTTTCGGTGAACTGGCTCAGGATGGCGATGTGCCGCCCGCGGCTCACTGTCGTCACGTTCTCCAAGAGGAGCGCGCCGTGTCGATTAAACTGGACCTGAATGGCGAATCCACCCTGCACTTCCACCACCGCCGCCGACTCCAAATCGATCTCGGTGAGAAAGGGGTTGCTACTGATAGGCACTTGGATGGGCTTTTCGCGGTAAACTGAGGCGGTGGTCGTGTGCGGTGTGCCGTCCGAGTTGGCCTGCAAGTGCAGTCGGAGGGTCGAAGCTTCCTTGCCGCGTTTGTTGGATTGGGTTGTTTCGCAACCTGTGAGGAGGGACGAGGCGATAATGAGCAAATAGATATTGAACGTACTTCGGCCAGTCATCATAGTTTCCGTGAATGACGGAGCTGTATTAGCAACGCAAAGAGTGACATGAGCAAGCAATATAATAAAATTGAAAAACGCAAACGCCGACGCGCCTACCTCAAGCGCAGACGCGGAGCTCTCAAACAATCCAAAACGGCCAAAGCCAGCGCCTAGCTCGGCGGAGGTCTAGCGCGCGGACCACCACCAGGTGGTCCTTTTTAGCGTACGCGCCGCTTCAGATCACAAAAGTTATTCACCGGCCAGACCGCAGCCGACTTGAAGTTGACGCGAGCTGCGGGCGCGAGCCCACGAAAACGTCGAATCCACTGGCCTCTCCAGGCGTCGCGCTCAGAGATGAGATAGCGCGCGCGCGTTAATAAGTTGTGGACAAGAATTCGTTGTGAAATCTGAGAAAATCGTTATGCTCGCTTGCGTTCATTGAAAGAACCGGGAAACACAGCGGTAACTCAAAGTTGCAGTTGAGATTCTCAGGATAAGCCCAGGTGACTGGGGAAAGGTTGGGGCAAGTTGGTTGGCCCAACCCCTCTTCAATCCGGGCCGAAAGGTTCGGACAGGGGAGGCAGGATTCACCGGTTCCTCTGGCGGCGTTCGCGCGCCGTCAGCAACGCGAAAAGGAACCGTGCGATTAGAGGCGATGAGAAGCCGTCTCGAGTCGAGTCAATTAGCTCAGGTTGGTTTCGGACCTGAGCGAATCGCAGTTACCCAGAGGGTACGCGGTTGCTACTGCGCACCAGCACGGGATGGACGTTCTGGCGGACTCCGACCTGAGCGCCGCCAGATAAAGAGGCCGAAAGGCATGACAAAGAGAGCGTCCGTTCCGGGAAGGACACGAGGTCTCGGCAGGACCCGTGAAAACCTTCTCAGAAGTCGGCGATGCTAAAAACGGCACCGACGACCTGTGAGCGAAAGGCAATCTGAGAGTTAAGAGGTCAGACCCGTGGCACTGGGCCAACGCACTGCCAAAAGCGGTGGCCGACCCAGCGCAAAAGGGTAAGACGCGGAGCTGAAATCATAGACGTGTCTTAACCTGGTTCGCAAGCCGGTGGCGCAACCACTAGCTCAAGCGAGCTAAGAGGCCTCACTCGATAATTCAGCAGCCGTAAGGCTCTGGACGGCCCTGCTATGAGGCCGGCAATTCTGCTTGCCGTGGAAAATGGCGTCGGGAAGCTGGCGGCCAACTTGGCGCCTAATGCCAGCACGGGAAAGAGAGCGTGGCGCACTCCCATCCCCAATTTTGTCCCCGCTCAGCCGCGAGGCCGGGCGGGGACATTTGCTTTCGGCGTCCTGACTCCGTGGAATTGCGCTGACCCTGTTCGTGCCGTCTGATAGGGACTTCCCCCTCACCCCGGCCCCACTGCTGTTGAATTAAGAATGAATTCAATTCTATCCCGATCAGGCCTTGCTCTTACTCTTACTCCTAATCTTAATCTCTCCAGGGAGTTGCGGAGTAAGAGTAAGATTACGATTACGAGCAAGAAACCGCCGGTTGTCCTTAATTCAACAGCAGTGCGCCCCGGCCCTCCCCAGGGGAGAGGGAGTTGAGAACTTGCCCGTGGGATCAAGAGTCCTCGGCCTTGTTCAATCGCGGCGGCTGATGCCGTCTGAGCGAGTTGTGGGGTGAACTGGCAGGCGCATGGAGGTGATTGTGCCTTGCGACGCCGGGGTGCTGTCAAAGGCCAAAGTGTGAATTCCTTGTAACACCCCTGCGTCGGAAGAGAAAGCCTTGTTGACACCTTGTGGCGACACTAAATTGAGAATCCTATGAAACACCTCACTCGACGCAGTTTCCTCAAAGGCGCCGCGCTCTCCGCGACGGCACTGCATCTATCCCCTCGTTCCTGGTCCCAAGTCATCGGTGCGAACGACGATGTCAGAGTCGCTGTCGTCGGCATCAATGGCCGGGGCGGCTCGCACATCAGCGAGTTTGGCCGGATGAAAGGCGTGCGCGTGGCCGCCTTGTGCGACGTAGATTTGAACGTCTTGGAACGCCGTGGGAAGAGCTCGGAGAGCGTCCAGAAGTATCAAGATGTCCGAAAGCTGCTCGAGAACAAAGAGATCGATGTGGTCTCGGTCGCCACGACCAATCATTGGCATTCCCTCATCACGATCTGGGCCTGCCAGGCGGGAAAAGACGTGTACGTCGAAAAGCCGTGCAGCCACAATGTGTTTGAAGGCCGCAAGTGCGTCGAGGCGGCGCGGAAGTACAACCGCATCGTGCAGCACGGGACGCAGAGCCGGTCCGGCGGCGGCAGCGCCAGGCTTGCGGCCCTCGTCAAGAGCGGCAAATACGGCAAGCTCCTCGTTTCAAAAGGCTATTGCTGCAAACCGCGCTGGAGTATCGGTTATAGGCCAATTGAAGATCCCCCAGCGAACTTGGACTTCGACATTTGGCTCGGACCGGCCCCCAAACAACCCTTCCATCGGAACCTCGTGCACTACAATTGGCACTGGTTTTGGGATTTCGGAAACGGAGATATCGGCAATCAGGGCGTGCATGAGATCGATATCGCTCGCTGGGCTCTGGGCGGCACGTTGCCGCGCAGCGTCATCAGCCTGGGTGGCCGTTATGTCGATGGTCCCGACTTCAAAGACCAAGGCCAAACGCCCAACCAACTGGTCTCGTTGTATGATTTTGGAGACACGCTCCTCCTCTTCGAAACGCGCGGGTTGGTCGGCAAACTCAAAGAGTTCCCCAACATGGTCACCAACGAGCTTTACTTCGAGGCCGGCGCCGTCAAAGGGAACCGCTTCTATCCGAAAGGCAAAAGCGAGGGCGAACCGATCGTACGAGTCGAGGCCGAGGTGCATCCTGGAGGAAACTTCGGCAACTTCATCAATTGCGTGCGCAGCCGGAAGCGCGAGGAACTCAACGCCGATATTCTCCAAGGGCATCTTTCGAGCGCGCTTTGCCACTTGGGGAACATCTCCTATCGCTTCGCCAAGACGCGTCCCTTCGAAAAACCAACGGACTTCAGCGACAACTCGGTCGTCGGCGACAGCATCATGACGCTGCTGGAAAACACCAAAGCGATCGGCGTGGATCCCGCGAAAGCCACACTCTGGGTCGGCCCGAAGTTGGAATTTGACCCCGCCCAGGAGAAGTTTATCGGCCATCCGGAGGCGGACAAGTTCCTGACTCGCGATTATCGAGCCCCTTACATCGTGCCGGAGAAGGTTTGACGGCCACGGATTGACCACAGGGGTCCTGACCGCCGCGGAATTACGCTGGTCCTGCGCTGGCCGTCCGACGGTCCCTTCCCCCTCCCCACGGCCTTCTCTCTCCAGGGAGAGGGAGGACGGTTCACAGCGCTCATAAAAACTGACGGCCCCTCAGTGCCGGACACAGAAACGACAATTCCCTCTCATTGGGGAGGGGCAGGGTGAGGGGAACACAGGGTTCGTCCTGGCCCAGAATCCAAAATCCGAAACTCGAAATCCGAAACTCAAAACCATGCAGACTCGCGCGGTTTTGAGCCTTCGCGCTTTAGGATTTAGAATTTGTTTCGGATTTCGGATTTCGAGCTTCGGATTTGCGGTACTCCCATTGGCGGGATACCCGGTGTTAGAATCGCGCCAAAGCGTCGGACGCCGTTGTTTGCACAACCCTATTGCGTCGGCGGCGGCTTTGTCGCGTCAAGCTTGTCGCTAGCGCGTGAAAACGGCGCCTTTGGTGAGCGTTTTGCGCCGGAAAACCTTGTCCGAGCTGCAGACGTAGAGGTAGCTGTGGTCGGGCCCGGCGAAGGCGCAACTGACGGTGCCTTTGTCCTGCGGCTTCGAGATCACTCCGCCCATCCGGCCGGTGGCGTCGAACATCTGGATGCCCAGATGGGACGTGATGTAGAAACGGCTTCGTTCGTCGGTTGTCATGCCATCGCCGCCGCTGTCCGGACGGCCCACCGGCGGGCGCAGTTCCATGTTTTTTTCGCCGCCTCGAAGCGAGCCGTCCAGGGCGACCAGGTAGCTCCAGGCGTTGGTTCCACCGTATTCACTGACGATGAGCTCCCGCTGATCGGCGCTCAACGAGATGCCGTTGGGCCTGTTGATTCCGCCGGCGACCGGGGCCGGACGCGACATTCCGCGCGCGCTGGTCGGCACTCTCGCCACAGTGCCGGCACTCGTGTCTGTGAAATAGATCCAGCCGGCTCTTGAAACGATCAGATCATTCGGCTGCACGTCTGTGGCGACGGTCGAAATCTCTTTGCGGTTCGGCTCGATCGTCACGATGCGTTTCACGTTGTTGGTCCCAACGCCTTGCACGCAGGCGTAGAGTTTTCCGTCCGGACCAAACTTCAAGCCGCTAATCTTCGGGCCGTTCTCAAGCCAGACAGACGGCTTGGAATCGCCGGCGCCGACGCGGTAGATCATTCCTTTGGGCAGATCGCTGAAGTAAAAGTTCCCTTCGGAATCGGCGCAGGCCGCGTCTGTAAAACCGTAACCCTCGCCAACCAACTCCCAGTCTCCCGGTTCGCCGCCGTCGGCTAGCACCTTTGAGAGCGCCTCGTCGCCGCCGAGGTTGTCTTTCGTCAATGGCTTTGGCAGGTCCTTGAGTTCCGGCCGCCACAGCCAGCGGAGAGACGCCGGCAGAATCGCGCCGCCGTGCTTGCCATTGTGCGCGCCGTCACCGAACTCAAACTTGAAATCGTAGCCCATGAACGCGAGGGCGCTCGCCATTTCCTGATTGGCCAGCGGCCAGTTACCGTGAAGATTGTTCAGATCGTTCGAACCGTCCTGCAGGAATACGCGGATCGGCTTGCGTTCCGTTTTGCGAATCAGCGCCGGGTAATTATGTCCGCCTCGGATGTTGGTGAAACTGCCGATATGGCTCAGTACTTTGCCGAAGCGTTTCGGCCGTTCCCAGGCAACCGTCCAGGCGCAGATGCCCCCGCTGCTCATGCCGCAAATCGCATTCAGCCGCGGGTCGGTGCTGAGATTGAGCTGAAATTTGTCCGTCGTGAACGGAATGAGTTCTTCGATCAGGAAGCGCGCGTAGGCGTCCCCCAGCGAGTCGTACTCGAAGCTGCGGTTGCTTCGCGGCGGCCTGCCTTCTCCGGAGGCGGCTTCACCGCGCTGGCCGGGGCTTACGAACAAGCCCACGGTGACCGGCATGTCGCCCTTGGCGATCAGGTTGTCGAAAACAATCGGCACGCGCATCTGGCCATTGGCATTGACGTAAGCCTGGCCGTCTTGAAAGACCATCGACGCGGCAGCCTTGCTGCCGTCGTATTGGGCCGGGATATAAACCCAGCAATCGCGCCGTGTGTCGGGGAAAACCTTGGAGCCGGCAAATTCGAATTTCTCGACGCGTCCCGCGGGGACGCCCGAAGCGCGTGTCGTGGATTCAGGACCAAGCTGGTAGTCATCAGCGCATTGAACTGAGACGTAACCGAGTTGAACCAACAGGGCCAAAGCAGCCAATAGTCGAACAGGTGAGCATGTCATGTCCCGAATTCTCCTGAGCACGGGCGAGCGGTCAAGGAGACTTTAGCAGGTTTTCCAAAAAATCGACGTGCATCCTCCCGCCGTTGCCGTTCCACGGGCGTAGCGCAGATTTCAATCTAACAGTATCTCTCGAAATCGTCGCAAACTGTGACGATTCTTCCGGAGCGCGGCCTTCCAGGCCGCAGCAGCGGCACACGGAAGTCGAGGCTCGGAGATTTTCGGGCGCCCCGGTCTTTCGGAAGCGCTGCGGCCTGGAAGGCCGCGCGCCGTTTTGGTTGCGGCTCCGTCGCGCTGCGCCGTATGGCCGACTTACACTCGGCTCCGGAGTTCGGCCATTTTCGCAGACCACGATCGTCCAGATTCAGGAGCTACTCAACCCTGCCATTCGAATTGAGGCACAAGTTCAGCCACGGAGTGGCGTCAGCCCATCGCCCACAGCGCAAGCTGTGGGAGAGGCACCATCCACCGCCTAAAGCCCCGGATGGGGCGAAAGAAAACGGGCATGAACTCCCTGGAGAGATTAAGATTACGAGTAAGGGTAAGAGCAAGACCTGCTCGGGATGGAATCGAACTCATTCTGAATTCAACAACCGTGGGGCCGGGGTGAGGGGAACGGAGACCAGTTGGATTCCGTGGGCCTCGAAATCTCGTCGGTGGGATCAGGAATCGAAAATCTGCACTACGAGTTTGTGAAATCTCCGGGCTCTTCCTAACGCTTGAGAGCGGACAGCGAACATGCTCGGTACGGACAAAGAATGAATTGCGGAATCCGCTCCGGTCTGATGAGTGCTTGGGCTTACGGGGCACCGGGCGGCGTTCCTGTGCCCGGGGAGATGAATTGAATCGGCTCGAGCGGGGGAGGCGGTGGAACGAAAAGTTCTCCGTCCCCATCAACGATCATCACGGGTAGTTCGTCTGGCCGTGTTGGCCGCACGGTGGGCATCGCGCCTGGCGCCTTGGGATCCGCCGGCGGCACGAATGTTTGACCTTCATTCACGCGGTATCGACCGAGTGCATAAGCAACAAGCAGCCGTCCTTTGATCACGTGGTGTTTCCCATCCGCACTGATCTGATACTCGGTCCCGAGAATTGCGCACACCGTAACGGCACAGACAACGAACTTGAGACGGCTGATTGGTGGATTCATAAAAGATAGACTGCGCACTAACCAACATTGCGCCAGCGGGTGTCGAATCGCCACAAGCCCGCCGACCGTGCGTGTTCGAGGGCTGGTTCGAACTCGCCGTCGCGCAAACGCCGGTTGATCAGCGCGAAACGGGGATCGGTTTCCGCCTTGTGGGACGGATGGTACTGATCCATCACGTTGACGTAGGTGTCGCGCGACAACGCTGTGGCCAGCCAGCGCATGATTTCGCGCGTGTCCTCGAGCAGACCCGGCATGACCAGATGCCGCACCAGCACGCCGCGCAACGCCAGCCCTTGTTCGTCCGCCTTCAACTCGCCGACCTGCGCGTGCATGGCTGCGATTGCGGCACGGGCCGCGTCGGCGTAATCGCGCGCGACGAGGTATTTCGCGCAATGCGCCGCGTGCCACAGCTTGAAGTCGGGCATGTAAATATCCACCAACCCATCCATGAGCCGGATGCTTTCCAGGCTGTCGTAGCCGGACGTGTTATAGACCAGCGGCAAACTCAAGCCGCGCTCGACGGCGATCGCCAGCGCTTCGAGGATTTGCGGCACGACGTGCTCCGGCGTGACGAAGTTGATGTTGTGGCAGCCGGCCGACTGGAGTTCGAGCATCATCCGCGCAAGCTCCGCCGGCGTAATCTCCGCGCCTTCGCCACGCTGGCTGATATCGAAGTTCTGGCAAAACACGCAGCGCAGATTGCACCAACTGAAAAAGATCGTGCCGGACCCACGCCAGCCGCGCAGGCAATCCTCCTCGCCGAAATGAGGAAACGCGCTGGCCACGCGCGCCTGTCGGCCACTCTTGCACACGCCGACCTTGTTGTTGAATCGGTCGATCTGACAATCCCGCGGGCAGACGCGGCACGATCGCAGCGCTTCCACCGCTTCCTGCGCGCGCTGTTGAAGGAGTCCCTCGTCAAACGCCTTCACGTAAGCCGGAACAAAATCCTTTCGCGACCACACGAATCGCCCGCTGCCGTGCAACTCCGCGGGCACGGCGTCACGAGCATCGAGGCGATCGTTCATGGTGGAGCCTATGGGATGCTGATTGACTCCATGCAAAATTAAGCTGTGCTCAGGCCCGAAAGCAAGAAACTCGGCAATGGCAGTGACCGACACCGGTGCACCGCGCACTTGTCGTGGGCGACCAGAAATGAAGGCGTATGGCGCGCGTTTCCGGTAACGTGGAGTTCACTCTATCAGTATCGCCGGAAAATCGTCGCGAGGGGCGCGAGTGCTTGGTGGGGCGAGACTCCCCTCGAGCCCTGACTTTCTTGCCGGCAGAGATACGAGTGCCCTAACGCGAGCCCCTGATCGGGCGCAAGCGTCGCCGGAGTGTTCATCGCGCGGACAGCCTTGTCCGCGAGTCGGGAAGCGCTATGCGCATGCGGCAGGAGGAGAGTATGCTCCTGCCATGAAAATCGCTTCCTCTCTT
Organism: Verrucomicrobiota bacterium; assembly: GCA_016209525.1. Lineage (GTDB taxonomy): Bacteria > Verrucomicrobiota > Verrucomicrobiia > Limisphaerales > SIBE01 > VHCZ01. Next base: position 1,277 of record JACQWK010000312.1, on the reverse strand, counting down.
TTCGAAGCGTTCCTGAAATGCCCAACTAAGTGCTATTTGCGCTCGGTCGGTGAAACCGGCTCGGGCAACGAATATGCCGCATGGGTTCGCGCTCAAGACGAATCATACGAGCGCGACGAAGTCCAGCGATTGCAGGACAGCGTGCCGGAAACGGAGCGCGTCGTTGCGCCGTTGGCTACAGAGAAGTTGAAGGCCGCCCAGTGGCGTTTGGCGGAGAATTTCGTTGCACAAGCGCCGTATAGGAGCGCGGACGGGCATGTCCGCGCGTCGAAGCCGGGTGACATTGAAGCAGGCGGACAAGGCTTTCCGCGCTCCGAATGCGTCTTGGAATCCCGCCTGCACGCCGTGGAGCGCATCCCTTCCGAAGGCCGCGGCCGCCCCGCGCAATTCCTCCCGATCCGCTGCATCTTCCGCAACAAGCTGACCAAAGACGACAAACTGCTGCTGGCGTTCGATGCGTTCGTGTTGTCTCAAGCGGTCGGACGCGAGGTCAGCCTCGGCAAAATCATCCACGGCGACGTCCGTAGCCGTCCTGGTGAGAGCACGGCTGAAAAATCGACGTCGGGTAGCACAGGCTACCAGCCTGTCCCGTCGGGCAACCTGCCCGACGGAACGGCGAGGACGTCCGCAACCGAGCCCGACGCTGGTTTCGCTTCGAACCCCTCTCCCATTCCGGTCGGCGAGTCGCCGACCGGAACGGGCGAGTCGCCCGTGCCACCCCTCACAAAAGGAGGTGTTGGGAGCGCGGCTGACTGCCAGCCCGAGGCGGAAGCAGCCAAAACCGGAGAGATACCAGCGGCACTCTTAGGAGCGCAGTTACAGCCCCAGGTTTTGAGGGTGAAAACCTCGGCTCTCGTCGGCGAAGTCCGGAAACGGATTGAGAAAATCTCCGCGCTGCTCTCCAGTCCCACGCCGCCCGATCTCGTCCTAAACCGCCACTGCCCCGAGTGCGAGTACCGCGACCGTTGCCGGAAGATCGCCATCGAGAAGGACGACCTCAGCCTGCTGGCCGGCATGAGCGCCAAGGAACGCCAGAAACTCCGCAGCAAAGGCATCTTCACCGTTACGCAACTCTCCTACACGTTCCGGGCGCGACGGCGGCCCAAACGGCTGCGCGAAAGACAGGAGAAGTATCACCATTCGCTGAAGGCGCTGGCGATTCGGGAAAAGAAAATCCACATCGTCGGCAGCCCGGAACTCAAGATCGAAGGCACGCCCGTCTATCTGGATGTCGAGGGCCTGCCCGACCGCGATTTCTACTACCTCATCGGCCTGCG
>JACQWK010000311.1 GCA_016209525.1 Verrucomicrobiota bacterium | reverse complement strand
GAAATGTAGTGCATTCACAGGGAGACACCTGACGGCATTCTTTGCAGCGCAGACTCAGAAGTCCTGATTCGGAGGAATTCTATCGAGCCCGACAGGCCGACCGACGTACATGAAATTTGTTCCGTACGGAACAAATTTCATGTACGCCATTCGCGTTTGGGATCAATCCCTTTCCTTGACAGCTAGCAGGCCAAGGCAAGGGATCAGGATCTCTGAGACTCAGGGCTCCTGATCCCGGAGAATTACGCCAAGGCTGCTCGCGCCTTCCGATGGGCATTTCCCCCTCACCCCGGCCCTCTCCCCAGGGGAGAGGGAGAATCGATCGCTGTGCGCGGAAAAGTTCAGCCATTACAGTTTGGCCGAAGGCTGTGGCAGTGATTCCCTCTCCTTGGGGAGAGGGCCAGGGTGAGGGGAACAGCGGGTCAGGCAATTTCCATAGGCGTTGAGAACTCGCCCGTGGGCATCAGGAGTCCTGATTCTATCAGGATCGCCTGTAATCGCTGCGAGGCGCGCGAATCGTCCAGAAGCGCGGCTGTGTGCGCAGCACCAGCGCAGCGGCCCGACAATTCCAGGGAATTGCCGCGGGCCGCTTTGACTTTTCCAGAGCCTTCTCTTAGCGTGCTCCTTCGATGAACATCATTCGGTACTCGGAGGGCGGCTTTGCCGATCAGTTGCGCCGTCTGACGGCCCCATCCAGCCTGTTCGATCCCTTGATCGAACAACGGACGAGGGAAATTATTGAGGCCGTGCGAGCGCGAGGCGACGGGGCGCTGCTCGAATTCACGGAACGATTTGACGGCGCCAAGCTGCGCGCGGATCAGTTGGCGGCGACGACGGCGGAGTTGATGGACGCGTCGATCCGGGCTGACCGTTCTCTGCGGGAAGCGGTCCGCTTGGCTCGCAAAAACATCGAGACTTTCAGCCGCCGATCGCTGCGAAGGAATTGGTCTGGACGCAATGCGCAAGGCGCCGTCGTTGGCGAAAAGTTCGATCCATTCCAACGAGTGGGCATTTACATTCCGGGCGGCACGGCGCCGCTGGCTTCGACGGCGCTCATGACGGTCACGCTGGCCAAAGCTGCCGGGTGCCCGGAGATCGTGGTCTGCACCCCGGCCGGCAAGACCGGTCAAATCGCGCCGGCCTTGCTGTTCGCTCTCAACGCGGCCGGAGCCACATCGACCTACCGGGTCGGCGGCGCGCAAGCCATCGCCGCCATGGCCTTCGGCACGTGCACGATTCCGCGGGTGCAAAAAATTTTCGGGCCGGGCAACGCGTATGTCGTCGCAGCCAAGCGCCTCCTCTTTGGCCACGTGGCCGTGGATCTTCTGCCGGGCCCCAGCGAGTTGCTCGTGCTGGCGGATGACAGCGCCGACGCCCGATTCGTCGCCGCCGACTTGTTGGCCCAGGCGGAGCATGGTTCCGGGCACGAGCGCGTGTGGCTCGTGACGGCCTCGCGGAAACTGCTGGCCGCGGTCAAGCGTGAGTTGGCGGGGCAGTCACGCCGGCTGCCGCGAAAAGAATACATCCAACGCGCGCTCGACCAGCAAGGCTGGCTGGTCTTGGTGAAGCACCTCGAAGACGGAATCCGCCTCGCCAATCAGTTGGCCCCAGAACATTGCGAGGTGATCGCGCGAAACGCGGCCAAGATCGCGGAGCGCATCAAGACCGCCGGCGCCATTTTCCTGGGGCCGCACTCGCCGACTGTCCTCGGCGATTATGTGGCCGGTCCGAGTCATGTGCTGCCGACGGGCGGCGCAGGCGCCTGTTTCGCAGGGTTGACGGCGGACCAGTTTCAACGGCGCACGAGCGTCGTTCAATACGATCGCAACTCGCTCCAAAGATCGCTCGCCGCAGTGCGAAAGCTCGCGGAGGTGGAAGGGTTGGAGGCGCACGCGCGCTCGGCGGCCATAAGACTCGAAGCCTCAAAGCGCGCGCCTCAACAACGTAAGAGAATCTTGAGCAGTTCCTGAGATGGATCGCGCCGCCTCGGCGCCGGTCATTGCCTTCACTCTCTTCATGAACCGAGCCGTTCGGAGTCCCGCCTTCAGGCGGCAAAGCGCGCCAAATTCAGGCACATCGAGCGGGTCGAACGCCTCACCGGCGCTGCACGAATCAACCCACCCCTGCCCCTCCCAGGAGGGGAACTCTTCTCGGCAGCACGGTCCGTGGCTCCTATCCATAGGAGAGCCACGGATTAGAAGATGCAGTCTCCAACTTCCTCGGCGCATGCTGACAACCAAACCCTAATGACAAATCCAAAATCCAAAATCCAAAATCCAAAATCGCTGGTCCGCGCAATCATCCGACGGCTGCATCCGTATGTTCCGGGTGAGCAGCCGAAAATCAAGGGGCTGATCAAACTCAACACGAACGAAAATCCGTACCCTCCCTCGCCGAAGGTGCTGTCTGCGATCCAAGCGGCGGTTGATGCAAGACTTCGGCTGTATCCGAATCCGACCGCGCAGGCGTTGCGGGTGGAGCTGGCGCGGTTCCATGGTTGTGCTCCGGAGAATATTCTCATCGGCAACGGCTCGGACGAATTGCTGGCGCTGGCCACACGGGCTTTCGTTGAGCCGGATTTGCCGGGTGGCTCTCGGGTCGATCCGCGCCGCAACACGTTCGCGCGGCACCGAAGCACCATCCAGTATTTCATCCCGAGTTACTCGCTCTATCCCGTGCTGGCTGCGATTCATGGCGCGAGAACCAATCCAGTCCCATTGGACGCGACCTTCGCCCTGCCCGGTCTCCCGGAGTTGCACCGAGGGAGGAAGTGGGACTTCCAAGCCGCGCTCACCTTTGTTACCACGCCCAATGCTCCCAGTGGGCGCGGGTATTCCGCCCCGGAGTTGGAAGCCCTTTGCCGGGCGCAGCGCGGGGTGGTGGTCTTGGACGAGGCGTACGTCGATTTTGCCTCCGAGAATGCGCTCAAGCTTGGGCTCCGGCTTCCCAACGTCCTGGTCGCGCGGACGTTCTCCAAAGCTTATTCGCTCTGCTTTTTGCGGGTCGGCTATTTCGTTGGTCCGCCGGAACTGATCGCGGCGGTGGACAAGATCCGGGACAGCTACAATGTGAATGGCTTGGGGCAAATCGGCGCGCTGGCCACGTTGAAGGAGCGATGGTATTACCGTGCCCAGTTCCGGAAGATCATCGCGACGCGCGAGCGGCTGTCGGCGAGTTTGAAGGGATTGGGTTTCGAAGTGTTTCCCAGCCAAACGAACTTTATTCTGGTCCGGCCGCCTCGGTTCCCAGCCAAACGATGGCTCGAGCGATTGCGTGCCAAGAAAATTCTTGTCCGATGGTTTTCGTTGCCGGAAGTGAAGGATTTCCTCCGGATCAGCATTGGAACGGATGCGGAAATTGACGCTCTGGTCAAGGCGGCGGAAGGGATTCTGGGCCGGAGTCAGCCGGCCTTTTGGACGGAGGCGGGAAGCGGAGCGCCACGGCCCTTTGGTATCGTTGGCTAGCGTGCGAAAGCGGTGCCGAGGCTTTGCCCAGCATCAGAACTCCTGAGCCGCCGCCCTGAAGATGGACCAACCCATGAAACGCTCTGAGTCTGCACACGAGAGTCTCTTACCAAACTTTGATGCATATGCATCAAAGTTTGGTAAGAGAATAAAATCATTGAGTCGCATCCCGACACCTTGGAACGGGATTTCTGAGGCTTCGCAGGTCACAATCGAGCTATTCGGCTGTGGCATCAATCGTCGCCGACTTGCTCCGGAATCTCCGGCGTGTGCTGGAGAAGTGGGGGATTTCCTTCAGGCCGAGGGCCGCCGTCCGCGAGTGCTTTGAGACGAAGCGTGGCGTGGAAGTAGCCGGATCTTGCTGATCTGGTCCACATCGAGGAGGTGCACATGATCCTCCGGATCCACGACGATGAGAGTGGTCTTGCCTTCCGCAAACATGGTCTCTTCGAGATGCTTCACCAGAAGCACCTCGCCGTCCACTCGAATCTCGAACGGTCGAAACGGGCGCTTGTTTAACGCTACTTCCAAGTTGACCCGCTCCAGGCCAAGAAGCTACGAGGCGAGCCGCCGGCACGCAAGGCCGCTTCGCCGCCTGGGAGCCGCGACGCTGGCCGCGCCACAGGCCAGAATTCGCTGAGGCCAACACGTTGGGATCCCCATCGTTTCCATCAGAGTTCATCTGCGGTCATCCGACGTCCATTTGCCTCTCTTTCTCCGGCGTTTTCCAAGAGGCAATGATGGAACAGCCGAGCCCGATCAGGGATAGGACGAGCATCGAACCGATGAGCGAGAGCAGCACCGCAGATTCAGAAATAGGCTGGGAGGTGCGGCGCAAGTCGTCAAGTCCGCCAAAGAGCGCTATGTAAAACACGCCCGCTGCAAATGCCCATGCCGTGGCAAGGTGATGGCCGGCGCTTGGCCGGCGGGCCAACCACACAGCAACCAGCAGCCAGACTACGATAGCGTAGTCCACGACCCAAAGGGGCCAGAATTGCCAATGCCCCCAATTCAGCGCGGTCTCACCCACGGCGAGGCAGAGCGCGAAAAACGTGGCGATGTAGCGACTAATGCGGAGCATGTGTGAACGACGCGGATGCAGCCTACAACAACCTGACAATCATGGCGACCACGCAATAGTAAAGCCCCCTGAAACCCACTAGCTCCAGAAGAACCGGATGGACGACAGAATTCTTCGCCACGTAGCGCAGATTTTCAATCTGCCGTATCGCAGGCTTGCAGCCTGCAGGGCTTTGTTAGTGCTGCAGTGCCCGAATTGTTCAGCGATGCCGGGGAACAGCGACTCCGACTCGTGATAAAGATCGAGAGCTCAAGAAAGAGGCGGGCTGGAAGCCTGCCCTGCGCTGACCAGCCGGCTTTTGAAACACTTCTTTAAGGACACCGGCCGGACTCTTGACGTCAATCAAGTCGCGGAACCCAAAAGCTTGTTACGAGAGAAACCATGAAAACCATACAATTAATCACTCGTCGGACCGCGCTCAAGACAACCGCTGCGGCTGCCGCGATTACCATCGTTCCCCGGCACGTCCTGGGGCAGGGACAAACCCCTCCCAGCGAGAAACTGGACATCGCCGGCATCGGCGTGGGCGGCATGGGCTCCGGCGACATCCGCAGTGTGGCTACCGAGAACATCGTGGCGCTCTGCGATGTGGACGAGAACGCGTCGGCGCGGAATGCCAAGAATTTCCCCAAAGCCAAACTTCACGCCGACTTCCGAAAAATGCTCGAAACCCAGAAGGACATTGACGCCGTGGTGGTGGCAACGCCGGACCATACGCACGCCGTGGTGAGCATCATGGCCATGAGAATGGGCAAGCACGTCCATTGTCAGAAACCGCTCACGCACTCGGTCTATGAGGCGCGCTTGATGGCGAAAGTGGCGAAGGAGTCCAAAGTCGCCACGCAGATGGGCAATCAGGGTCAAGCGAGCGAATCGGCGCGGCTTCTCTGTGAAACGATTTGGTCGGGCGCGATCGGCACCGTCCGCGAAGTTCACGGCGGCTCGAACCGCTATCCACCCATTTCGCCGCGCGGAGTTCGGCGGCCCAAAGAAACGCCTCCAGTGCCGCCGCACTTGAACTGGGACCTCTGGCTGGGACCGGCGCCGGAGCGCCCGTATCATCCGTCGTATCACCCGTTCGCTTGGCGCGGATGGTGGGATTTCGGCACGGGCGTGTTGGGGGACATCGGATGCCATCAATTCTCGGCGGTGTTCAAAGCGCTGAAGCTGGGCCACCCGGCGTGGGTCGAAGCCTGTTCTTCCAATCATCAATGCCCGCCGGAGATCGCGAATGAGACGGCTCCAGTCTCGTCGATCACCCGGTGGTTTTTCCCTGCGGTGGAAGGCCGATCGGCGGTGACACTGGCTTGGTGGGATGGCGGTTTGAAGCCCCCGTGCCCCGAGGAATTCGAGGAGAGCCGCAAGTTTGCCGAAAGCGACTGGCTGCTGATCGTGGGCGACAAAGGCATGATGTACGGGCACCAAATGATTCCGAATGCGAGAGCCAGAGAATCTGGCGCTCCACCTCGAGTGTTGTCGCGTTCGCCCGGCCATTACGTGGAGTGGATTCAAGCGTGCAAAGGCGGCCCGGCCGCCGGTTCCGATTTCGTGGCGCACGCGGCCCATTTGGCGGAAGTGGTCCTGCTGGGCAACATCGCGATCCGGACCAAGGAAAAGCTGTTTTGGGACGGACCCAACCTTCGCTTCACCAACTCCGAAGCCGCGAACCAGTTGATCAATCCGCCGTATCGATCCGGCTGGAGCGTGTGATCCCGTAGCGGTCGGCATCTTGCCTGCCGTAGAGTCCCGGCTTTAGCTGGTTTTTGCGCGCCGACCGGCTAACACTGGGACTCCGCAGGCCCATAATGAGAATCGCTGCAGTCCAGCGTGCTGCACTCCTGCGCAGCAATTCTCATTTTGGCCGTAACGCGGACACTCTTGTCCGCAAGACTTCCGAAAATGTGCGGACTGGAGTGTCCGACTTACGGTCACGAACCGCGCCCGTTGCCAAAATGAGAATTGCTGACTCCTGCGTTGCCAGGAAGCCATGCCTGCGGTATCTGTCTAGCCGGTAAGCTGATGATTGAGTCACCTACAACTACAGTCAGCGAGCGCCGCATCGACCCGTGGTGGCGGAAGGCCCGGATTGCCGCCCGGCTTCTTCTGAAAAAGGAGGCTGGACAAAAATGGAGTCCTCGCGATCTACGGCTCGCGAACTCGCTCGCCGGCGATCCCGGCGTCACGAATCGCCTGATCGACCAAGCCGTTCATTCCATCACTGCACGGAGGAAGTATGGGCCTGGAATCTTGGGCTGGTTCAATTAATCTGGCTACTCCGGCCGGCGGTCTTATTCGACGGCTGATCGGTTTGCTCCCCGCCAAACGTCAGCTCACGATTACGGTCTTCGGTTCCGCGCCCCTGCAAATTGCCATCGACTCGTCGCTGACGAGCGCTGACATCGATATGTTTTCGGACTGGGAGCCATTGAACAAGCTCGTCCACGATCATCGTCTCGGCACAGGTCAAGCCGAATTCTTCATCCAGGTGTCGAGCGAACTTAATTTCCGCACCAGCCCAGCTTGGCGAGAACGCGCCCAATCAGTCCAGCTCGCCAACTGCACGCTCCGGTTTCCCCACCCCATTGACATCCTCATCGCGAAATTGAATCGCCTGGAGGAAAAGGATCTGGAGGCTTTCCGCGTTGTGATCCGCAAGACCGGACATCCCACAGAAGCGGAACTGATTCACGAGCTGCAAATGGCGGTCGATCTGTTCCGCCCCGGCTTCGACGAGGAGCAAGGGCACGACATGGCCAACAATTGCAGGCGGCTCTGGCCTCTGATCTACGGACGCGAGATCGATCCGCGCAAAGAAATCATCGCCCCGGCGTTGCAGAAGCGCCGAGAGGGATACGGCGAGCCGGCGCGCGATTACAAACAGGAATTGCGCGATGCGGTGCGGGCTTCGGAGCTGGTTCAAGAATCGCACCAACGGCCGTAGCCGCCGGCCTGAGGAGGCGGACAGTGTTGACACTGCCGAAATCCGCCTCCTCACGCTCGCGCCGGGCTCGGAGACCGGCGCTCCAGGCCGAACCGTCACTGTCCCAACAATTGCAGAGTGGTGATGGGCGCGGCGTTGGCCTGCGCCAGCATGGCCGTGCCCGATTGCACCAGGATGTTGAACTTCGCAAACCGCGTGCTCTCTTCGGCCACGTCCACATCCTTGATGCGGCTGTTGGCAGCCGAGAGATTCTCGTTGGTGATGGTCAATTGCTCGTTGGTCAGGGTCAATCTCTGGATGTTCGCTCCGACCTGCGCCCGCATATTGGCCAGGGATTGAATCGCCGTCTTGATCTGGTCCAGGGCCGAAAACGCCGCCGTCGAGGTGGAGACGGAAATTCCGCTGTACGCGTTGAGGACACCGGTTGAGGTCTGCGCCGCCAAATCGGCAGCGTTGATGGCCAAGGTTGCCGCGTCGCTGCTGATCGTCACCGCCAGGCCGCTGCTGGCAAACAAGCTGACTCCATTGAACTGTTTGGAGGTGATGTCGCTGATGTAGTTCTGTAACTGGACGAACTCCGAATTGTAATTCGAGAGGTCGGAGTTGGTCTTGGTGGCGTCTTGGGCGAGGACCGACAGTTCGCTCATCCGGTCCAACGCCGTTTGCACCTTCTGTAAAAAGCCGTCCTGGGTTTGGCTGAAGGAGGTGGCGTTCTGCACATTGATGTTCGCCGCCGCGTTCCGGTGGATTTGCGCGTCGAAATTGATCGATTGAGCCAGACCCGCCGGATCGTCTTCGGGCGAGATAATGCGGGACCCTGAGGAAAGGCGAGAGAGAGATTTGGCCAGTTGGGCAGCGGAGAAGCTCAGCCATCGAGCGGAACCCAAGGCCGAAACATTCGTGTTAATGACAATGGCCATAAGACAAATCCGTTTGTCTCGAGTCATCAGAAGGCCGGCATCCCTGTCGGCGGAGCCAACCCGGTTTGGGTGGCGTCCAATCCTCTCCAAGAGGAGTTCTGATACTGGTTACCTGTAGAATCGGCCGTTCTCCCCAGAAATTCAGGAAGAATTCAGAAATTCTCATTCTGGCCGTAACGCGGACACTCTGGTCCCCAATATCCTCAACCTGAACGGACAAGAGTGTCCGCCTTACGGGCACAAGCCGCGCCCATTGCCAAAATGAGAAGTACTGAAAACTCTCTTAAACCCCAATCGAGCGCCTGGATTCCATCAAATCAATCGAGAGATTCAATTCCGGGTGCAAATCCTCCAATAGGAATTTCCAGATTCGCGCCGACGGCATCAAGTCAGGATCGCGCATCGCCAGCATGGAGGCGACTTGTCTGGCAATCCCAGGATCGTGGCACAGCCGGTACAGGCGCTTCCAATCCTCCGTGCCGCCTCGCTGAATGAGATTGAGGTAGGTCAACGGCGTAAAACCTTCGGTGCTGCGGTCCGGGTTCATACCTTCAGTCTGTTCAGCGGCGCCACGCGCGTGACTCGTTCCGGGAATCACTCGATCGGGCCTTCGAAAAACCCGGCATCGAGTTCGCCAGGAAGCTTGTGGTTGAGTTCTTGCTTGATCAATTGGCGCCCGAATCGCCGGCAAACCTCCGCCACGAAACTCCAATGCGTGTAGGGGGAACGCAATCCCCGATAGGATCCCAACGGAACGGCCTGCAAATCCAAGGGCTGGCCTTCGCAGGCTTCGGCAAAACAGGTGACAATCGTCTGAATTCCTCCGCCATAGACGCAATTCAGGTAAGCGAGCGCTCGCAAGGCGGTGTTCTCCGGCAACTTGGACGACAACGCGGCAAAATCGACATAGTCCCTCGTAGCGCGGCGTTGCACCATCAAGAAGGCTTTGATCCGAAGCATTTCGCACAGCGTTGGGACCGATATCCCTTTGACAGTCGTCGTCTGGAGGGGCGCTGAACGCCGGCTTTGCCGCACGGCCAACTCCACGCCGCACCGTTCCCCGAGAATGAAGTCCGGCGGGTTCTGGCGAAGCAGAGTCCATCCGTCCCACGCCGCGAGTGCTTCGGAAACTTTGGAGTACCGCTCGGCCAAAAATGGACTGACGCAATCCACGTCCAGCGAATAACGGTGTTCGCAGTGCAGAGCCGCCGCGGTCCCGCCGATCACAACCAGTTTCAGACCTGTCAGGAGCGATTGAAGGGCCAGGCCTTGCTCGATCACCCGCGAAAACATCGGTTCGGACATGGCGGAAAAATAGGCAGGCCAAACTCAGAAACCAATTCAAATTGACGGGCCTTTGAATGAACCGATGTCCTGTAGCCGCCGAGGTGACGAGGCGTACATTCGTAAATCGTAAATCGTAAATCGAAGTGCGACTCCTTACGTCGGCGGCTACGATTCGTGCAAAATGCTGCTTCCGAATCTAGCCCAACTCGGTTAAGTTCCTGCCAACATACGTCGCCCGATGAACTTCAATACCCTTCCCAAACTTGCGCGAGCAGTCTCTCGTATCCCCCTCTGCTTTCACCGCCGATTCCCCCGCTGCCAACCCGCGGGACAGGCAGCAATAGAACGCTTAAGCGCTTTCGCAGCCCTGCTGCTCCTTGCGGCAACTCAGGGATTGGCTCAACCTGTCATTACCCAAAACCCGACGAATTACTCGGTAAGCATCGGAGCGAATGTCACCTTTAGCGTGGTGGTGGATCCGAGTTCATTGCCAGCGACCTACCAGTGGCAGAAAGACAGCGCGAATCTCGCCGAGGCCACGGATCGACTCCTGACTCTGACGAACGTACAACCGTCGTTGGCGGGCTCCTACAGGGTCACGGTTCGCAACGGAAGCGGCAGCGTCACGAGCGAACCCGGAACGCTCTCAGTCGATAACAGTTTTACGAAGATCACCTCCGGGCCGATCGTGACGGAGGCCGGAATCTCCGTCGGCTGCGCGTGGGGTGACTATAACAACGACGGATGGATCGATCTCTTCGTCATTCGCGGAAGCGTCCTGGAAAAATCGCAGAACATGCTCTATCAAAACAACGGCGACGGCACCTTCACGAAAGTCACCACGGGCGCGGTGGCCACCGACACCAGTAATTCTCTCGGCGCCACTTGGGGAGACTACGACAACGATGGGCGCCTGGACCTGTTCGTAGCTCGTGCGGGTGGCCAAACCAACGCCCTCTACCGGAATCTGGGCGATGGAACATTCACTAGCGTGACCAGCGCTTCGTTTGCCCTCCGAGGAGGCAGGACGCAGGCCGGCGTCTGGGGAGACTTCGACAATGACGGCAATCTCGATCTTTTCCTAACCGGCCGCGACACCAGCCTGAACTCCCTCTACCAGAACTCCGGGAACGGCACGTTCGTGAAGGTCACACAGAACGTGTTCGGCGTGTTGTGGAGCGGAAACTACCGGCCGGGGATTTGGGGTGATTACGACAACGACGGCGATTTGGACATTTTCTTGATCAGCTTCGCTAGCACTTCGAACTGGCTTTTCCGGAACCAGGGGGATGGCGTGTTCATTCCCACCAACGGCGGGGAGGCGGTTGTGGCCAGCTCGGGCAGCCGGGGAGCCGCCTGGGCGGATTTTGACAACGACGGGGATTTGGACATGTTCGTGGCCAACGCAGTGGGCCGGGGCAACCGGCTCTACCAGAACAATGGGAACGGCACTTTTTCGCGCCTGCCCGCGCCCACCCTTCCCGTGAGCTTGGCGAATTCGGCCTATCCGGCCTGGGGTGACTACGATAACGACGGCTTTATCGACTTGTTCGTTCCGAATGGGGAAAGCACCGGCGACAACAACACGCTTTACCATTACAACGGCGACGGCACATTCAACCGTGTGGAAACAGGCAGCCTGGTCAACGACGCCGGACATTCCGTGGCCTGTGGCTGGGCCGACTTTGACAATTACGGGGTCCACGATCTGTTTGTCGGGAATCTCCCAGGCGAAACGAATTTTCTGTTTCGAAGCAACGGAAACGAGAATCACTGGCTCTAGTTTAAGGTCGTCGGCACCACCTCGAAT
>JACQWK010000301.1 GCA_016209525.1 Verrucomicrobiota bacterium | reverse complement strand
GGTTGTCGGTAGCGCAGGCGTCTCGCCTGCGAGTTCGCCGAGCGTCCCGCTCGGACGCGGCCCGGCGGCGAGACGCCGCTCGAACTCGCATCCGAGGACGGCTGCGCTACGACGACCGACAACTTCGGGATGCACCGTTCGCGCCCGTTACGCGGACACTCCTGTCCGCCCTTTTCGAGAGATATTGCGGACCAGAGTGTCCGTGTTACGGCCAAAATGAGACTTGCTGACCTGAATTTTCTTGGTCTGCCGCCGCTCAGAGGAATATACTCAACTTCGCGTTCTCTAACTGATACCAGAGTTATGTCCATTAACCTTTCGCGTTGTCGATCAGTGAGTTCAGTGAGAATCGAAGTTTTTGGCCTGGCGTGTTCGTTGGCAGGGATGACCTTGTTCTTTCCGGCGCGCTCGCAGGGAGCGGAGACGATCATTGAAGGATCCGTCAAACTGCCTCCGCCCAAGCCTGCTTCCGCGGCAGCCTCGCGCTACCAGCAAAAGGCAGGCACCGTTGGGATTCCGGACCCCCCCGTCGCGGTCGTTTATTTGGAGGGTTCTTTTCCGGCCCCTCGGACCACCTCGCCGCCCGCAGGAAAAGTGGAACAAAAGAATTACCAATTCTCACCGGGAATCCTGCCGATTCTCCGAGGATCGAAAGTCGTGTTTCCCAATGAGGATGATGATTACCACCATGTGTTCTCGTATTCCAAGACCAAGGAGTTCGACCTTGGAAGGTATCGCAAGAACGAAGAACAGGCTGCTGTCACGTTCGACAAAGTCGGGGTGGTCAAGATTGGGTGTGAAATTCACGACCACATGCGGGCCTTTATCCTGGTGCTGGACACGCCCCACTTCACGAAAACGGATCCCGCAGGAAAGTTCAGGTTAACACTGAAGGACGTCCCGGACGGGAAGTACGTCCTGAAAGCTTGGGTCAATGAGAAGACGACTTGGGAGAAGCCTGTCGAGTTGAAACAAGGCTCTCCGGTTTCGGTGATGTTTCCGGGCAAATAGTTCCAAGGAACAACCAAGTTGAGACCAATCTTTGCCAAGCCGCTTTTAGACAAACCCCTCGCCCGGCCTACGGACACCCTCTCCTTTTCTGATGGGGAGAAGGACGGGGTGAGGGGCATTGGTCCCATTTTGGAAATCACTTGGAGTGGGCATCAACGCGAGCCGAATCCCTTGCCCACATGATTCCCGCGTTGAGCTTCAGGACCAAGCTCTTGCTGGCAATGATCTTGGTTGTGGTCGGCGTGACGGGCGCAACCCTTTACATTGCTCAGAACAAATTCCAGGAAACGCTGCGGGAAGCTCTTGCTGACAAATTCAGACTCCAGATGCAAGGGTTCCTGGATAGGCAAGAACTCCTGCTCGGAAGCGTCAAGCAAGCTTGCACTAACTTGGTCGCCGGACGACGCCTCCAAGATGCTTTGGCGGCGGTCACAGATGGAGGGGTGACCGACCGGTTATACCAGCAGGTCAAGGTGGAGTTGGAGACTCGGAACCTGCTGGCCGCGCAGACCAGCAATACAAACGCTTTCCTCGCCACTTTCTTTCTGTTTCTCGACGCCGCGGGGAAGGTCATCGCTCCTCCGGCTTCTTATGAGGAAATCAACCGGTTGATCCGTCAACCTCATCTGGAACAGCAACTCGAGGTCCTCGGGCGCGGCATGTCATCGATGAGCGATCCCATCACCGGTTACATCACCCCAACCACTGAAAGCGGCCAACTGATTCTCCAGCAGGCCATCGTCACCAAAGTCATCGACTCCATCGCGGAGGAGACTTTAGGAGCGTTGATCATGGCGTTCCCGTTGCCGGACCTCGGCGAGAAAGTGGGAATCTTGTTTGAAGGACGGATCTATTCCCGTTCCATCCCCGAGGCGATGAAAGGCGTCCTCGTCCAGCGGGTCGGAGAGCAACTTGGAATTCCAACGAAGCCCTCCGAAAGTCTCATGGAAACCGTTGGCGGAGAACCGCACCAGGTCTTCCACCAACCATTGAACCAGGATCCGCACTTCCCCAAGGCGCAGTTGGTTGCCCTGATCTCGGTGAAGGAGGCTCTCGAACAACAACGCGACCTGCGTGCCAGAATCTTCTTCTTCGGAGGAGTGGGTCTGGTCGGAGCGCTGATCCTGAGTCTGTTGCTTTCCCACGGATTCTCGGCGCCAATCGAGGAACTGGTCAGAGGCACAACGGAGATTCAGCGCGGAAACTTCGGAGTCAAAGTGGCCGTTCGGAGCCGCGACGAGATCGGCCGGTTGACACAATCTTTCAACGAAATGGCGGAAGGCCTTGCGCTGAAGGAAAAGTACCGAAGCGTGCTCGATAAGGTGGCGGACAAGGCGGTCGCCGAGGAATTGGTCAAGGGAGTAGTCAAGCTGGGAGGCGAAGAGAGGCAAATCAGTGTGCTTTTCTGCGATATCCGAGGCTTCACGGCCTTGAGCCAGGGGATGGACCCTGGGGAGGTCATTCGAATGCTTAACGAGCACTTCACGCCGCTGACCCGCGTCGTGTACGAGCACGAGGGATTCGTGGATAAATTTGTAGGAGACCTGATCATGGCGGTGTTCGGCGCGCCGAAGAGTTCGACCAACGATGCCTGCAACGCCGCTCGGTGTGCGCTGGGCATGATCCGGGAGCGGGAACGCCTGAACGAGACTTCAAAATACAAAATCAAAATTGGCATCGGCGTGGCCTCCGGGCCAGCCCTTGCGGGAAACATGGGTTCGAGCGACCGGCTCAATTACACCGTGATCGGCGAGCGCGTGAATCTGGCGTCCCGCCTGTGCGGAAAGGCCGGACGCATGGAGGTGGTGATTGACGAAACGACCTACCAGCGGCTCCAGCCTTTGCTCGAAGCGGAACCTTTGCCGGAATTAGAGCTCAAAGGGTTTTCGGCGCGCGTCCAGGCTTACAGGCTATTAAACATTCATCCAACCCAAACCAGTGTATGAACCGCCTCCCTTCGATTCCCGATCGCACGTCCTCATGCCTCCGCGCGTCTCGCCTAACGCGCGCGCTCCATGAACCGCCCCACCCCTGCACCCCTCCCAGGAGGGGAACCTGCAATCGGCGCACGCAACGTAGCTCCCCTCCTGGGAGGGGAAGAGGTGGGTTCATGGTCCCAATGCGCGCCAATTTTGGCTTGGGGGCTCTCCATGGACCGTCGCTTCGTAGCCGCCGATGTAACGAGGCGGAAAACGTGGTTAAAACTAATATCCGCCTCCTTACGTCGGCGGCTACGGTTCATGGTCCCAATGCGCGCCGGCGCTGCCTGGAGGCTCTCATCTGTGCTGTGTACTCGCGAGGAGGCCGAGCTCTGCTCTGCGCGTTACTGCTCTTCGGTTCGCCGGTGATTGCTCAAACAGAATGGCTCGACAAAATCGATGAATCGCTCTCCATCCAGTCGCCCAAGGGATGGTTTCGCTCCGACCTCAGCGGCTTGATCGACCTGGAGCTGTATTATATCGACCAGCGACCGCCCGGTCTGATCTTCAGTGACGACGATGCCTTCATTAACCCGCGGCTTTCACTGTTTTTGGACACGCGACTCGGACCGCACCTCTACAGCTTGGTGCAGGCGCGGTACGATCGCGGGTTCGATCCCGGATCCAGAGAAGACGGCGACCTCCGGCTTGACGAGTATCTGGTGCGTTACACGCCATTCGAGGACTCGCGCCTGAATCTTCAGTTCGGGAAATTTGCCACGGTCGTCGGGAATTGGGTTCCTCGCCATGACTCGTGGAATAATCCGTTTATCAATGCGCCATTGCCCTACGAAAACGTCTTGATTGTCACCGATCACGCAGCTCCTGCGGGCCCCGCCGCATTTCTCGCGCGCCGCAATCTGTCCGATAACAAGCGCGCATGGGTTCCAGTACTTTGGGGCCCCTCTTACGCGAGCGGCGGATCGGTCTTCGGACGCATCGACAAATACGAGTATGCCGTCGAGGTGAAGAACGTTGCCTTGTCGGCGCGGCCTTACGCTTGGGATGCGACGCGGCACCCCTGGGAATCTCCCGTCGTGAGCGGACGATTAGGCTTCCGGCCTAACGCCACGTGGAACTTCGGGGCATCGTTCAGCCAGGGCCCTTATCTGTTGCCGCCCGACGAAGCTCTCTTCCCCGGCGGCCCGATCAAGGACGAATTCAAGCAAACAACCATTGGCCACGATATCGGTTTTGCGTGGCGTCACTGGCAAGTTTGGGGCGAAATTTTCGTGTCGCGATTCGACGTGCCAAATGTCGGGGACGCCGACACGCTGGCCTACTACCTCGAAACCCGGTACAAGCTCGGGCCGCACGTCTTTGTCGCCGGACGTTGGAACCAGCAACTCTTCGATAAAGTGGCTGACGGAACCGGAGGCCGGCAACGCTGGGACCGAGACATGTGGAGGATCGAAGGCGCCGTGGGGTATCGGCTCGATCGGCACGTGCAGGCGAAGGTTCAATACAGCTTCAGCCACCAAAACGGCCCCTTGCAGCAAGGGGAGCAATTGGTCGCCGGCCAGATCACCGTCAAGTTTTAGAGCGACCGCCGTGGAAAGCGGTCAGGACGCGGCGGGCGACGCCGAGATTTCTTCCACGTGGGCGTGCAATTCGAGGAAATCCAGCACCTTCGTGCTGAGCAGTTCTTCATGGAGCTCGTTGATCCCGCCCCGTTCCTTGAGTTGTTTCGTAAGCTTCTCCGGCCTGATCTGGTGCTGGTGGGCCAAAAGCAGAATCCTCTGAGTGATCTCCTGTTCCTCGACGCGGATTCCTTCTTTCTCGGCGATCCGGCGGATCAGGAAAGACAATTTCACCCGTTCTTTGGCGCTGCCGCTGGCGAAGTTGTAAATCTCGTCCTTCTGCTTGTCGATGGCCTCTTTGGAAATCCCCCGTTGCTGGTTCTCGCGAACGATGTCGTAAATGACGTTTCGAGTCTCGTGAATCACCATTGACTCCGGCAAATCAAACTGAACGCGGTCGAGTAAACCGCGGATGAGCTGGTTCCGAACTCCTTTCCGCTGCTTGAGATTCAGCTCGTTCTGCAGGTCTTGGCGCACGCCTTCGTGCAGCTTGGACATGTCTTCAGCGCCGTAAGCTCGGGCGAACTCGTCGTTCGGTTCCGGAAGAATCCGCTCTTTGACTTGGAGGATTTCGACCTCGTACACTCCATGCCTCCCCGCAAGTTCCGGCGACACGAAGTCCGCCGGAAAATCCACCGTCACGTTCCGGCGTTCCCCGGCCTGCGCGCCGATTAATTGCTCGTTAAAACCCGGAATGAAGGAGCCGGGCTTGATGTGCACCCAGAAGTTGCGCTGCTGGGCGAGTCTGGGCGCGTTCGGCGCCAGTTCGGCCAGCGGTTTCCCTTCGCTGGTCCCGGAGTAGTTGACGACGACGAAATCCTCCGCCTGGGCCGGACGCGCGACGTCCATGTAGGTCGCGCGCTGCTCACGAAGCACTCCGATGGCGCGATCGATGTCGCCTTCGGTCACGGTCGCGATCTCCCGTCTTACGGGAAGTTTCCTGTACTCGGGCAGCTCGAATTCCGGGGCCGTCTCAATTCTGGCCGCGAACTGCAAGGCTTGCCCTCGCTCGAATTGGATCTCCTCCAGATCGGGAACTCCAACCACGTTCAGCTTTTGTTCCTTCACCGCTTTCCGAAACGACTCCGAAATCAACTCCTTCTTGACCTCCTCCTCTATTTCCTTCGCGTAGGTCTTGACCACCCGGTCACGCGGGGCTTTGCCCGGACGGAAGCCTGGAAACCGAGCGTGCCGCTGAAAATCCGCCGTGACCTTCTCAAACGTCGAATCGACAGCCTGCGCATCGACTTCCACTCGGAGAAGTTTCCGGCAAGGCGCGAGGGTCTCTACTGTTACATTCACAAAAAAAGCCTTTCGCAGAGATACGAATGCCCCGCGTCCGTCGTCCGACGGTCACCGCGGAGCATCACGAGACGGAGGGTATGGATTGGCCCGGAAGGCGTCAAGTCCGGGCTGGGTCTTGACAGCAATTCTCATCTTGGCAACGGGCGCGGTTCGTGACCGTAAGGCGGACACTCCTGTCCGCACATTTTCGGAGGTTTTGCGGACAGGAGTGTCCGCGTTACGGCCAAAATGAGAATTGCTGGGGTCTTGACTCCGGGCTGATTTAAGAATCGCACCAACCGTGGTAGCCGCCGAGGTGACGAGGCGGACATTGCTGACAACGCCGAGATCCGCCTCCTTACGTCGGCGGCTACGGATTCTTGAATCCACCCCGGTCTGACCTGCCCGACCGACCAGCTCACATTTTGCGTCGGGAGCATGGCAGGTTTCTTCCGGCCCTTCGCGTGGCACCACGGAATTGTGAATCGGTTAATATGGATGGGTGATCGGTTGTCGATGTCGATAGCCGATGGACAATCCTCAACATCCAATTCTCAAGTGACCGGAACATGCCTCGCCTCCGCGACTTGTTGCTTTGGAGGCGTGGCCGGCGAAGCGGGCGAAGCTGCCCGCAACCTCTGGATTACCCCAGGCAAGTGCTCCAGAAGGTAGTCAACATCTTCCTCAGTGTTATAGATTCCCAAACTGAAACGGACACAGCCCCGCGCCCGCGACGAGCTGAGTCCCATCGCCGTGAGAACATGCGACGGATCGAGCGAGCCAGTCGTGCAGGCAGAGCCGCTCGACGCGCAGATCCCGAGCTGGTCCAGAAGCACTAGGATGGCTTCCGCTTCCACACCTTCGAAAGCGAGGTTCGAGGTGTTGGGCAGCCGGGGCTCTATGGCTCCGTTTCGGATCGTCCTGGGGATCGCAGCCAAAATCGAGTTCTCAAGGCGGTCGCGAAGCCTTCGAACGCGAGAATTCTCTTCACTGATGCGCTCCATCACGAACTCGGCCGCCCTGCCAAACGCCACGATTCCGGCGACGTTCTCCGTGCCGCCCCGTTTCCCACGCTCCTGACCTCCGCCCACGATGTATGGCTGAAACTTGGTGCGCCGCTTCACATAAAGAAGCCCGATTCCCTTTGGCGCATGCAGTTTGTGGGCGGACAGTGACAAGAGATCGACTCCGAGCGACCTCACATCGATGGCCAGCTTCCCAGGCACTTGAACCGCATCCGTGTGGCAGAGGACGCCGTGGCTCCGGCAGATGGCGGCAATCTCCTCGATTGGGAACAGAACACCTGTCTCATTATTCGCCCACATCACGGAAACTACCGCAGTGTCGGCCCGAATCGATTTCTGCAGCAGGTGCAAATCCAGGAGACCATCGGCCTCCACCGGCAAGAAGGTCACATCGTAGCCTTGCTTCTGGAGCAATTTGCAGAACTTGATGTTAGCGGAATGCTCCACCACCGTCGTGACCACATGCCGTTTGTCGGGATTCATCTGCAAACAACTCGAAATCGCCGCATTGTTGCTTTCAGTTCCGCAACTGGTGAAAATGATCTCCCGTGGCTCCGCATGGATCAGAGCAGCCACCTTGTGTCGAGCTTCCTCGATGTGCTTGGCGGTCCGATGGCCAAAGCCATAGGCACTCGACGGATTGCCCCAGTACTCCGTCAAAAACGGCGTCATCGCCTCGATCACTTCGGGCGCGACCCGCGTCGTCGCATTGTTGTCAAAATAGTAAATCTTGCGCTGACTCATAGGTCACTGGACTTGGCTCGTCGAATAATTCTTCACCGGCTGCGTCCGGACTGACCAGACAGGCGCCGAGGTTGGCATTAAACTTCACGCTTGGTCCCAAAGCAAAACCAAAATCTTGACAAGATGCGGCCGTCCAGCAAATATTGAGTATCTTAATTGTTTAACTTATGTTTAACCTTGCGATTCTGTCAAGTTCAACGCAGGAAGGCCATTGTGCATCGTGGCATGATGTCTCCAAGATTGGAACCTCGTTCACGATTAAGTCCTATTCTGGTCCAAAGAAGTGTTGATGGCCGATCAAGGGGCATCCAATTTCCGCCGGATTTGAAGCCCAAGCGGCGCTACAAGCCCTTGGGCCTTCGTTCTTGAACGGCGGATCCGCTGTTCCACTTTTCCTATCCGGGGTCCAACTTTTCTTGTTAACTAGCATAATCATGCTCACCTCTGCCGAATTGCTGGCTTTGGACCGGAGTTTTGGCGCTCAACCGACCGAGCAAATCCTGGCTTGGGCGTGGGAACGATTTGGCTCTCGAGCCGCGATCGGAACCAGTTTCCAAGGCGCAGGCCTGGTGATGATCGATCTGGCACAAAGGAACAAACTCCGATTTCCCGTATTTACCATTGATACGGGACTGCTATTCCGGGAGACGGTTGAGTTAAGAAGCCGGTTGGAGGATTTTTTCGGTGTCAAAATTGAATCGCTGGAACCGGATACTACTGTGCAGGAACAAACGGATTTTCACGGTCCAGAGCTTTGGAAACGCGATCCGGATCTCTGCTGCACGATCCGAAAGGTTTTGCCGCTCAAAGACAAATTGGCGGATCTGGATTGTTGGATCACCGGGCTTCGGCGTGAACAGACCGAGTCGCGGGCCACAATCGGAATTGTGGAAGTGTATGTTTTTGACGAAAGCTCCAGGCAGGAAATCGTCAAATTGAATCCTATGGCGACCTGGTCGCGCGAACAGGTTTGGCAATACATACGCGAGAACCGGATTCCTTACAATCCGCTGCGTGATCGCGGTTTCCGATCGATTGGTTGCTGGCCCTGCACGCGGATCACCGGGGAAGGCGAAGATGAACGGGCCGGCCGGTGGACAGGGTTCAACAAAGTGGAATGCGGCATCCACACCTTCCTGCCCAAGAAAGTCGATTTCCAAATCTGAATTTGAAACGGCTGCTGTAACAATCCATAGACGATGGACTCCCTTTCCAAACTTGAAAATCAAAGCATCTACATCTTGCGCGAGGCGTTCCACAAATTCGACCACCTTGCTATGCTGTGGAGCATTGGCAAAGATTCTACCGTCCTTCTTTGGCTGGCCCGCAAGGCATTTTTCGGCCATGTGCCGTTTCCACTGGTGCATGTGGATACGACCTACAAGATCCCTTCGATGATTGAGTACCGCGACCGCCTGGTTCGGGAGTGGAAACTCCAACTGGTGGTCGGCAAGAACGAGCCGGTGCTCGTGAGCGGCGTGACTTATCCGGACGGAAAAGCCACCCGCGTCGAGTGTTGCGGCACCCTGAAGAAAGATGCGCTCAAACAGGTGTTGGACCAGCATCATTTCACCGGAGTGATTGTCGGCGTGCGGCGTGACGAGGAGCCGACGCGGGCAAAGGAGCGATACTTCAGCCCGCGCGACAAAAATATGGAATGGAACGTCGAGGACCAACCGCCGGAGCTCTGGGATCAATTCAAGACCGATTTCAAAAAGGGAACCCACATTCGCATTCACCCGCTGCTTCATTGGACCGAACTGAATGTTTGGGAATACATTGAGCGGGAGAATATCCCAGTCATCCCGCTTTACTTTGCCAATGGCCAGGACGAACGCTACCGCAGCCTTGGCTGCGCGCCGTGCACGTTCCCCATCAAATCTAAAGCGCGAACCGTTCGCGAAATCGTCGAAGAGCTCCGCCAGACCAGAACCCCCGAACGGTCAGGGCGAGCTCAGGACAAAGAAAGCGAGGATGCTTTTGAAAAGCTGCGGCGGGATGGTTATATGTGATTCTATGAGTCCGAAAGACCGCGCCGCGGACGAACAGTGGCGCGACCAGTGTCGCCGCCAAATGGGCCGCTCCTTGTCTCTGCGCCTTAAATACGGCTTCAATTACGTGCACAAACCTGTACTCGATGACGCGCCGTGGCGTTCCTTCGCAACGATGGCCGAATACCGCCGCTGGTGCGCCGAGAATCTTCCTGAGTACCTTGGGTTCAAACCCGCCAGCGAATGAAGCGACCTGCTTTTCAATTCGCGCAAGCTGAAGAATTGGCTCGAGCCTTTAAAGACAGCGGTGTCGATTACCTGTTCCTCGGAAAAGGTGGAGCCATACTGCTTGGATATCCTGGAACCACTCAGGATGTAGATGTGTTTCCTGCTCGCACTGAAGAAAATGGGCGCCGAATCACCGCCGCTTTGCGTAAACTGGGATTCGACATTAGCGAGGCGCTGGAAGCGGAAATCGTCGCAGGCCGCGACTTTATCCAAATCAAAACCGGGCCTTTTGATGTGGATTTGGTGTTTGCGCCGGACGGCATCGCAAGCTTTGAAGAGGCAAAGCAGAGGGGCTTGACTGTAGGCGTGTTCCAGGTTGCGAACTTGCGTGACATCATTGCCAGCAAGAAAGCGAGCGGCCGCAAGAAGGATATGGTTGAGCTGCCGCAACTCGAAAGCTTCCGTGAGGAATACGAAAGACTCAATACTCCACCGCTCCGTTCCGCAATCGATATCACCACTGAAAGCAACCGCAGCGCCTGACTTATTCAGTTGCATGAGTTCACCGACTCCCGTTCTCACCGAACAACTCAAGATCGTCATCGTCGGCCATGTTGACCATGGCAAATCCACCTTCGTGGGCCGCTTGTTCCACGACACCGGCCGCCTGCCTGAAGGCAAACTGGAACAACTCCAAAAAATCGCCGAACGCCGCGGCGTGCCGTTCGAATGGGCCAACCTCATGGACGCTCTGCAATCGGAGCGCGACCAAAACATCACCATCGACACGGCCCAAATCTGGTTCCACACCGCCAAGCGGCAGTATGTGATCATTGACGCGCCCGGCCACAAGGAATTCCTCAAGAACATGATCACCGGCGCCGCCAACGCCGAAGCCGCGTTGTTGCTCATTGACGCCAATGAAGGCATCCAGGAGAACTCGCGCCGCCACGGCTATCTGTTGCATCTCTTAGGCATCCGGCAGGTCGCGGTGCTGGTCAACAAAATGGATTTGCAGGGCTACTCGCAGGAGCGCTTTCGCCAGATCGAAGCCGATTACCGCGAGTGGCTCAAAACCATTGGGCTCGAACCGAAATTTTTCGTCCCCATCGCGGCCAAGCACGGGGACAACATCGCGTCCTTAAGCCGCCAAATGCCCTGGTGGAACGGGCCGACGGTGCTCGAAGTGCTCGATGAGTTCACGGTCTCTGAACTGCCCAATGCTCAACCGCTTCGTTTTCCGGTCCAGGATGTCTATCGATTTGACGACCGCCGCATTCTCGCCGGCCGCGTGGAATCCGGCACCTTAAAAGTGGGCGACCGGTTGCTGTTCAGCCCCAACAACAAAGTCAGCACGGTTCGCACGATCGAACGTTGGAACGCCCCGGCGGGCAATCAGGCCACGGCCGGCGAGTCGGTCGGCATCACCTTGACCGAGCAGATATTTGTTGAACGCGGCGCGATTGCCACCCTGGAAACGGCTCCGCCCTATGAACTGACTCGATTCAAGGCGCGGTTGTTTTGGCTGGGCAGGAATCCGTTCCGCAAAGGAAAGACGTACAAGCTCAAACTCGCCACGCAAGAGGTCGAGTGCGAGATCAATGCCATCGACAAAGTCATCGACGCTTCGACTCTGGAGACGGTGTCACGGGGTTCAGACCAGGTTTGCGTGGGCCGGCACGAAGTGGCCGAGCTGTCCCTTCACACGAAGCGCCCTGTGGCGTTCGATCTTCACTCGGAAATCGTGTCCACGGGCCGTTTCGTCATCGTGGATGGCTTCGATGTTTCCGGCGGCGGCATCATCGTCGAGGACAACTATCCCCGCCGCACGGCGGATTCGCTGCACAAGAGCGAAAACATTTACTGGAGCGAAGGAAAGGTCACCCCGCGGCAGCGCGCCCTCTTGCACGGACACGCGGGATATGTGGTATGGCTGACCGGCTTGTCGGGCGCCGGCAAATCCACAATTGCTGGAGAGCTGGAGCGGAGATTGTTCAACTTGGGCCGGCATGCTTACGTCCTGGATGGCGACAAAATCCGCCACGGCCTTTGCTCCGACCTCGGGTTCTCTCCGGAGGATCGCAAGGAGAACATCCGCCGAGTGGGTGAAGTGGCCAAACTCTTCGCCGATGCCGGCCTAATCTGCATCACGGCGTTCATTTCTCCTTACCGATCCGACCGCGCGCTGGTCCGGAGCATATTGCCGGCAGGCAAGTTCGTCGAGGTCTATGTGAACGCGCCGCTCGAAGTCTGCGAACAGCGCGATCCCAAAGGCCTCTACGCCAAGGCGCGCGCCAAGGAGATTAAAGAATTCACCGGCGTGTCCGCTCCCTACGAAAATCCTCCGCAACCGGAAGTCGAGCTTCGCACCGACCAATTGAGCGTGTCAGAGTCGGTGGCGAAGATTCTCGAACACCTCCAGATCCAGGACGCCGACAGCGCCATCACGATCTAATTGCAATTCGCCTTCACAATGAGCCAAGTCCCCTCAGCCCATCCTGCTCCCCATCCGATGGGGAGCAGGATGGGCTGAGGGGCAATTGAAAGAGCGCATCCAGATCGGTTAGTCTCATCTTCAAAACAAGTTCGAATAGTCATGAAAGCGCCCGACACAAAATCCGGGGACACCGGACGGCGAAAGCATGTCCTGGTCATCGACGACGAAGCGCCGATTCGGGACATGCTCAAGTCCTACCTCCACAACCAAGGGTTCCACGTCACGACCGCCGCCACCGGAAGCGAAGCGTTGCGATCGGCCAAGATACTGCCGGTCGATCTCATCATTCTGGACGTGGTGTTGGATGACATGGATGGATTGGATTTATTGGGACGGCTGAAGTCGCTTCGTCCCCGCTGTCCGGTGATCGTCGCGACTGGACTAGGCGCCGATGACACGGTCAAGCGGCAGGCTCTGGAAAAGGGCGCGTCCGCATGCGTGAGCAAGACCTCCCCATTGGGAGAGTTGCTGCAATCCATCGAGCAGGCGGTGGCCGGCGCGCCGCCGTCGATTGCGACTCGCCGTGAAGAAGTCCCCATTGGCCGAACCCGTCCGGCGCGTTCGTCGCATGCCGGAGTCTCCCTCAAAATCAAACACACGCCGCGCGAAACCAGCGAAACTGGGGAGCGGAAATCCACGGCCCTCGGCCGCGTCGAAAAACGCGACGCGGCCAAAGACGAAGCCGCGCCACACGCCGCCGCCTTGCCTCGCGTTGACAAGCCGGCGCTTCAGGGATCGTCTGCTTCCGTCCCTCCGCCACCGCCGTCAGATCCTGCTTCACTGGCAAAACTCGCCGCTGTCACGCCGGAAGCTGCCCAATTCACTTTTGGAATCGAAGTTTTCCTCAGGATGCTCGGTGCCTATCATCCCAACCTCGCCAACACCGCCATGCGAGCCGTCGTGCTCTGCGATGCTATCGGGAAGGCTCTTTCATGGCCGGAAAACCAGCGCCAGAATTTTCTATGGGCTGCGGCGCTGCACGACATCTCGCTCGTGCAGATCGAAAAGGCCCTGCTGAACCGATGGCTCCGGACTCCGGACAAATGCTCGAAAGAGGAACTCGCGCTGATCAAGCGCCACCCGGAGCGCTCGCAACGCATGCTCGAGTTCTGCCCGGCGTTCAAAGAGGCCGGCGAGATTATCTTGGCTCACCACGAGAATTGGGATGGCTCCGGCTTTCCCGGGGGCATGCGGATGGAAATGATCCCGTGGTTGGCCCGCCTTTTGGCGGTCGTCCTTTTTTATTGCGGCAAGCACACTCCGAACGAAAAGACGCTGGCCGAAATCGAAAATCAAGCCAATCGACTTTACGATCCGCAGGCCGTTCAAGCCGTTGTCCAAGCAGCGCAGAACACGGCCTTGCCGCGGGGAGTCAGAGAGGTCATGGCTTCGGAGTTAAGGCCTGGAATGACTCTGGCCGGAGATATCATGAATTGGGATGGGATGTTGATCATGGGCCAAGGGACCGCGCTCAACAACGCCGCCATTGGCAAGATTCTCCATCTGAACGCCGCCGGACAAATCGAACCTCGCATTCTGGTGGACTGTTGACTGGCCCTGACTTCCGGTTGCCAAAGCCCCAGACCTGAGAGACATTCCCGCGTGGCTTTAGAGCGTGTTTTAGAAGCAGGGGAGGCATCTTGCCTGCCTCACCTTTGCCGTGAAAATGCCCAAAGAAAGCAGGCTGCAAGCCTGCCCTGCATTGGAGAGTCCGTCTTTTGAAACACTCTCTTTGAAAGGGTCGCTCGAGAGACGCTACAGATTCGAGCGTGGACCGATGTTGAGGAGCGTCGCACTTGGCCGGTTGCGTGGATCAGCCAGACGGTTCTGGCGATTCTTTCTCGCCAATGTCGTGCAAGAAACTCGGTCCGCGTTATGCAAAAGCCAGAGAGGCCTTCCCCGGAAGCCCGGTCACGCCAGCACTTGCTCGTGGTGGACGACGAAGCGCCGATTCGTCAAGTGCTCAAATCTCACTTGAGCAAACAAGGCTACCAGGTCGCAACCGCCGCCACCGCTGCCGAAACCCTGAGGTTAACGAACTTGCTCCCGATCGATCTCGTGATCCTCGATGTCGTCTTGGAAGATGCCGATGGTTTGGACTTGTTGGCCAAGCTGAAAAAGTCCCAGCCGCAGCGTCCAGTCATCATCATTACTGGATTGGCCGATGACGGCGAAGTGCAACGACGAGCGTTGGAACGGGGAGCCTTCGAGTGCGTCAGCAAGATACTATCTTTGGACCAGTTGTCCGCCACCATCGAACGCGCCTTGTCAACGATGCCGCAGGGAGGCCGGATGGGTAATTCCGGCGGGTCCCCGCGGCGCGTTCGCCGGCCTCCTCCGACCACCCCAGCTTTGTCACTCAAGGCTCATCGTCGGCGAACTGGCGTTCCGATCGAGCGGCAGCAGCGCTCAATCGCCGGGGACCATCGAGTCACGGCAACCACAAAAGCCGCGGCGGCCCTCGTCGAACAACGTCCTCAGGCTCCGGCCATCCAAGCAATCCAGGCCGAATCGCCGGCACCCATCTGGGAAGCCGACACGGCCCCCGGCCAAACACCACGAGTCGTGGCCGCGGAGACATTCCGCGCCGACCCTGGCGCGGTGGCACAAATTATTTCCGTAGCGCCTAAGACCGACGGTCTGAAATCTGTCGTGGAGGTATTCCTCAGAATGCTCGGAGGGTATCATCCCAACTTGGCGAATACGGCGATGCGGGCGGTGTTTCTCTGTAGAACGCTCGGACAGATGCTTCCCCTGCCGCCGGCTCACCAGCAGATTCTTCTTTGGGCCGCAGCGCTGCACGACATCTCGTTGATTGAAATCGATCGCGGTCTGGTCAACCGCTGGCTGCGGAGCACAGAGAAATGCACCAAACAGGAAATCGCCTTGCTCAAGAGGCACCCGGAACGGTCGCAGCGCATGCTCGATTTTTGTCCGGCCTTCAATGAATCCGGCGAAATCATTCGCGCGCATCACGAGCACTGGGACGGCAGCGGGTATCCCGGGCGCTTGCGGATGGAAATGATTCCTTGGCTTGCACGGCTTCTGTCCGTCGTGATCGCTTATTGCAGCAAGCACAGCCCCAATGAAAGAACCTTGGCGGAAATTAAAGCTCAGGCAAATCGCCTCTACGATCTCCGCGCCGTCGAAGCGGTGGTGAAGGCGGCGGAGGGTGTAGCCTTGCCGGCCGGAGAAAGGGAACTAACTCCGTCCGCCTTGAAGCCCGGAATGGTTTTGGCGGGCGACCTTTTCAATTGGCGGGGAGTGCTGATTGTGGGCCGAGGGACAGAGCTCAACCAAGCCCGCATTACCAAGATCGTTCATTTCACCGAAACCGGGCAGACTGAGCCGCGGATTTTGGTTTGCTGCTGATTCTTGACCATTCGTTCGCAGCCAGCAAGAACCCTTGGGCGGCTTTCATTGCTGGGCTTTCTTCCGAGTTTCGGGCAAGACCTGGTCCTGTCGAGATTTGGATTCTACAACCTGCCTTCGTCCGAGTCTCGCAACGCGCGTCCGCAAAATGGTTGGCTCACGAGAACGGCCCCGCTACCATCCGCCTCCATGAATTTCTCCGCGCGCGCCGTGTTCGCCGTCGTTGCCTTCTGTTTTCTCGTCTCCGGGATGGCCGGATTGGTTTATCAAACCGTGTGGGCCCGGTATCTGGCGCTTTTCCTCGGGCACACCAGCTATGCCGTGGTCGCGGTGCTGGTCGCTTTTATGGGCGGACTCGCGCTGGGGAACGCGTGGTTTGGCGTGCGGGCGGACCGTTGTTCGAAGCCTCTGGCGCTCTACGCCTGGTTGGAAATAGGGATCGGAATCTACGCGCTCGTTTTCCCCACTTACTACACGGTTTGCCACGACGGTTTCATTCTCCTCGCGAAACAGTGGCATCCAGGCAGCGGCGGCCTTCTGGGACTTAAATTCATCTTCAGCTTCCTCACCATTCTGCTCCCGACGGTATTGATGGGCGCGACATTTCCCGTGCTGACGAAGTTCATCACGCGATCGCTCTCCGAGCTGCGGGAGAAAGTCGCCGCGCTCTACTGCATCAACAGCGCCGGCGCCGTGCTCGGTTGCTTGGTGACTGATTTCTGGTGGATTCCGGCCATCGGGCTGGAGATGACGGTCTTCGCCGGCGCGGCCATGAACCTCGCGGTCGGCGTTGTGGCACTCTACGTGAGCAACCGCATTCGGGAAAACGAAAGCACAGGCACGACGCCGGCGGCGCCCAGCACAAGAATCTCACAGGAAACGGACGAACAATTCTCGAACAGCGAGCTGCGGCTGGCGGTGATCGGCATCGGGCTGTCGGGGTTTGTGGCGATGCTTTACGAAGTGGTCTGGACGCGGCTTTTGGCGCTGGCCCTGGGCTCGAGCACGCATGCCTTCTCGCTCATGCTCGTCACGTTCATCACGGGGATCGCCGTCGGCGCTTGGATCGTTTATCTGTGGAAAGGATTGCGGCGGACCCTCGAGGCCTTCGGCTGGGCGGAGCTGGCGCTGGCAGGAACTTTGTTCCTATCGATGTTCTTTTACGAGTATCTGCCTTACTGGTTCAGCAAACTGGCGGCGGTCATCGCCCGCGACGAATCGACATACCCGATCTATCACTTCCTCCAGGCCTTGATTTGCTTTAGCGTGATGTTCGTCCCTACCGTCTGCCTGGGCATGACGCTGCCGTTGGTGAGCCGGATCGCGACGGCCGAATTGGCCAAGACGGGGAGATCCGTGGGGAAGGTTTTTGCGGTCAATACGCTCGGCACGGTGTTGGGAACCGTCGTGACCGGGTTGTGGCTGATGCCCACCGCCGGCTTGGCGAAAACGCTCGCGTTCGGCATCGCGGTGAATGCCCTCATCGGCGTCGCGGTCCTGGCGCGCAACTATTTCACGTTGCGATGGGTTCTCTTGACGCCGCTGGCCGGGGCGGGCTTTGTCTGGTTCGCCGGGCTCACGTTCGATCAGACTTGGCAACGCGTGTTTTCTTTGGGTTTGTGGCGGCTCCGTCAAGCCCCGCCGGACCTGGCCACCTATCGCAAAATGGCCGAAAACGAAACCCTGGCATTCCATCGCGATGGAGCCGGTTCCACGGTGACCGTCATCAGGCGCCTCGCCGGCCGCAAGGAAGAGATCGGCCTGAAAGTGAATGGCAAGGCCGACGCCAGTACCAGCTTCGACGTCACGACCCAGCTTTTGTCCGGCCACATTCCGTTGTTGCTGCGGCCGCAAACCACCAATGCACTCGTGATCGGCTTGGGCAGCGGGATGACTTGCAGCGCGTTGGCGCGTCACCCGACCGTGCAGCACATCGACATGGTGGAGATATCGCCCGAGGTTGTGGAGGCGGCGCGCCAGTTCGCGAAATACAATGACAATCTGCACGACAATCCGAAGGTTCGGTTTGTCATCGAGGACGCCAAGTCTTTTCTCAAGATGACCGACCAACAGTACGACGCGATCGTCAGTGAACCGTCGAACCCGTGGATGGCCGGAGTGGCGGGCGTGTTCAGCCGGGAGTACTACCAGAGCTGCCGCGAGCGGTTGAAGCCGGACGGCTTGATGGTGCAATGGGTGCAAATCTACGAAACGAGCGATGAAGCGCTCAACATGGTTCTAGGAACTTTCGCGTCCGTGTTTCCCTACTTCAGCATTTGGCATCCGGCGGTGAGCGATTTGGTCTTGGTCGGCTCCGGCCGACCGCCGAAGGTCGATTTGGAGGCGAGCGTCAAACGCTTTGAACACCCCAGCGTGAAGTCAGACTTGGCGCGCATCGAGATGCGGCGCTTTCCCGTCTTTCTGGCCGGGGAAGTCGTCTCGGTGGAGAACGGCCTATTCGTTCCGCCGGCCGACGTGACGCTGCACAGCGACCTTTATCCGGCCCTTGAGTACGTGGCTCAAAAGGCCTTTTTTGTCGGGCGCGCGAACATGCGCTGGCGCGATTTCGATGAGAACTATTCCGCGCGCCCCCGCACCTTACTGGGCCAATACCTGCAAAAGCACCCGTTGACGGAAGCCGACTTCAAGGCGCTCGGCAGTTTCTATATGGAGTATCGGCTCCCCGAACCGGACCTATTTCGATCGATGGTCGTGCGGTGGCAGCGCGAAAAACCAGAAGCGACCTTGCCGATGGAACTCATGGCGCAAGCGTCCGATCAAATCCTCACCGCGGAATTGGAAGCCTTGCGCGTGGCGCCGATGCGCGATCACCTTCTCAAACACGCGGAGAGCGATCCTGAACCGCTTCGCATGTATGCCTCCTACCTGCTCCAGACGTACCGGGCGCATCGGAGCGTGTTTCACTTGCCGCCGAGCGACGATCTGCAAGTCCTTCTCCAGCGGCTGATCGAGACCGACCCGAAGAATCAACGCGTCTATAAACTTCACTTGGCCGAATTGGCTTGGGACCGCAATGACGAAGCCGCCTGTTTCAGCCTCGGTCAGAGCGCGTTCGATCCGGATATCACCAAGGGAGGGCGAATCAGCTTCTCAGCCGATCCCAAGGCACCGCGCATCGTCCTGAGCCGCATGGCGGAAAGCCTCTGGCGCGCGGGGAAGTTTGCCGAAGCGTGGACGTTGTGCCAGGAAGCCAAGAACAACCGTTATTTGGGAAGTTACCCGCTTTTGGACATGACCTGCCGGAAGGTTGAGGCCTATGCCGGCGGCCCGGCGGCCACGCTCAGCCAGCCAGTGACTTCCGCCAACGCCGGTGCCACGCAATGATGAAAGCTCTCATCATTGTCGATGTTCAAAACGACTTTCTGCCTGGCGGCCCCCTGGCGGTGCCGGACGGTGACGCGGTCATTCCAATTGTGAATCGAGTTCAAGCGCTTTTCCCCCTCGTCGTCGCCACGCAGGACTGGCATCCGCCGGATCATGGGAGTTTTGCGGCGAATCATCCGGGAAGAAGGCCATTCGAACAGATCGACCTGAACGGACTGCCGCAGACCCTTTGGCCGGTTCATTGCGTGCAAGGCTCGACGGGTGCCGCACTCGCAGCCGCTCTAAGCCAGGAGCGCGTCGCCAAAGTGTTCCAGAAAGGCACGGACGCGGGCATCGACAGTTACAGCGGCTTCTTCGACAACGGCCATCGCCGCGCCACGGGCCTGGGCGAGTGGCTCAAGGACCAGGGCGTTACGGAGGTTTACGTGTGCGGCCTCGCCACCGATTACTGCGTGAAGTTCACAGCGCTCGATGCCGCCGCCCTTGGCTTGACAACGTACCTGCTCGAAGACGCCTGCCGCGGCGTAAACCTAATGCCAAACGACGTTCGAAATGCTCTGGAAGAGATGCGAAGGGCCGGCGTCAAAATCGTGACCGCGAGTGAGACCATGAATCGATGATGGCCAGGACTCCGTCGAACCCCGCGTTTCTGATAGCGCCATGGAAGCGTGCGTCCGGAGCCACAGCAAGTCGCACTGTGGCCTGAAGTTACTCCCATAGTTAGCCGGTCTTCTCGCCGAATCGGAGTTCGGCGCTCCGGTTCATGGAAAGCCCCCACGCCAAATTTGGCGCGCACTGGGACCATGAACCCACCCCTTCCCCTCCCAGGAGGGGAGCTACGTTGCGTGCGCCGATTGCAGGTTCCCCTCCTGGGAGGGGTGCAGGGGTGGGTCGGTTCATGGAGAGTCTCCACACACTTCGTGCGCGCATTGGGGCCATGACCCGGTTCCCTGGTGGGGCGAGACTCCCGTCGAGCCCTGGAATCTCTGCTGCCAAAGACGGCAGGGCTCGACAAGAGTCTCGCCACACCTTGAGGTTTATGGAGAGAGCCCCCACACCCAAAGGGCGCGCGTTGGGCCCGTGAACCGTAGCCGCCGACGTGAGGAGGCGGATATTGGTTTTAACCACGTTTTCCGCCTCGTTACCTCGGCGGCTACGAACCGTCGGTTCATGGAGAGATTTGCTGGCTCCCTCCGTCAACCGCAATCCTCCTTGAGGGGCTTCGAACTTGCGCTTTGACCCGATGCGCCGGCGAAGATAGGTTACACCACGTGACGGACAAAGAGTTAAAGGATTTGGTCGCAAGCCTGGCCGTGGCCCAAAAGGAAACCGACCGCCAATTGAAGGAAACCGACCGCCAATTGAAGGAGACCGACCGCCAATTGAAGGAGACCGACCTGCGGCAGAAAGAGACGGATCGGCAATTGAAGGAGTCGAATCGCGAAGTCCAGGAGTTCCGCCGAGCTCAGCTTGAAATCAATCTGGACCTCAAGCGAACGGTGAAGGAACTGGGGCAACAGATCGGCGGCCTCGGAAACAAGTTCGGCGATTTCGCGGAAGGGATGGCGATGCCTTCGCTGGTAGAAATCCTGGCCAAACACTTTGGCGCCGAACAAATCATTGAGACCCGGTTGGTGCGCAAAGGCGAGGACGAGATCGAGCTGGATTTGATCGGGACGTCGAATGGTCACGCCAAATCCGTCGTGGCCGCGGAGGTCAAAAGCGTCCTGAACCGGCGGGAGTTGGATAAGTTCATCAGGAACTTGCGGCGATTTTTTGAATTCTTTCCTCACTTCAAAGGCTACGATCTGTACGGAGTGCTGGCGGTCGTGAAGAGTTCAAAGGAAATGGATCAACTGGCGCTGGCGCAGGGCATCGGCGTGGCGCGGATGCGCGGGGACATCTTCAGGTTGACTCTCCCCTCCAATTTCCGGCCGAAGAATTTTGCCGCATAAATTTCAATTGACTTGGTCCGACAACGCGGTTACTAGTGCCCCCGTGAATTGCGAAAGAACCAACCTGCTGCTATCGCTGGAGGCTCTGCTTTGCAGGGCGGCAGTAGGGTTCTGACGCGAACTATAGCGATTTTTCAACCCCGCTGCCGGAAGCCGGCAGCGGGGTTTTCTTTTTATTTTCTCAGAAGGGACTCGAGTCCCTTCTGAAAAACTAAAACTATGAAAAACAAACGAATCCTTATCTTCGACACCACCCTCCGGGATGGCGAACAGTGTCCAGGCGCATCCATGAATTTGCGCGAGAAGCTGGAAGTCGCGCGCCAACTCGCCCGGCTGAATGTGGATGTCATCGAGGCGGGATTCCCGGTGATCAGCGACGGCGACTTTGCGTCCGTGCAAATGATCGCCAAGCAAATCAAGGGGCCGATCATCGCTGGATTGGCGCGGTGTGTCGCCAAAGACATCGATGCGGCGGGCGCCGCCGTCAAACCGGCCGGCCGCCGCGCGCGAATTCATGTGTTCCTTGCCACTTCGAAGATTCATCGCGAGTTCAAACTTGGCAAAGCGCAAGACGAGATCCTCCGACTGGCGGTCGAAGGAGTGAAACGCGCCAAATCATACGTGGACGACGTGGAGTTCTCGCCGGAGGACGGCTCGCGGACCGAACCTGAGTTCTTGGTCCAAGTCTGCAAAGCCGCCATCGAGGCCGGCGCCACCACTCTGAATATTCCGGACACCGTGGGTTGGGCTGTGCCGGAGCAATACGCCGCGCTCATCCGGCGCCTTTACGACGAGGTGCCGCAATTCCAGTGGGGCAAGGCGATCATCAGCGTTCATTGCCACGATGATCTTGGTTTGGCCGTGGCCAATTCCCTCGCCGCAGTCAAGGCCGGCGCACGCCAAGTCGAGTGCACGGTGAACGGAATCGGCGAGCGCGCGGGCAACGCGGCCTTGGAGGAAATCGTCATGGCCATCAAGACGCGCCGGGATTTCTTCGGCGGCGTGCACTGCGGCGTCAACACACGCGAAATCGTGAAGTCTTCCCGATTGGTTTCGCGCATGTGCGGCTTGATCGTTCAGCGCAGCAAAGCCATCGTTGGGGAGAACGCTTTCGCCCACGCCAGCGGCATCCACCAGGACGGCATCTTGAAGAAGCGCGAGACCTACGAAATCATGAATCCGCGCGAAGTGGGATGGGGGCAGACCGACTTGCCGCTCACCAAACACAGCGGCCGGGCCGCCGTCGCCGCGCGCTTGAAGCATCTCGGGTTCAAAATGACAGACGCAGACGTGGCTGCCATCTTTGCGCGCTTCAAAGAAATCGGAGACAAGAAGAAGTTTGTGTATGACGACGACCTCACCGCTCTGGTCGAAGGCCACATCACCGAAGTGCCTGAGACGTGGACTCTCGATTACCTCAGCGTGAGCAGCGGCAGTCAGACGGTCCCAACCGCGACCGTCCGCCTGAAACGGTTCATTGGCAATAAAGCACCCTCCGAAGTGCTCCAAGACGCGGGCATCGGCGACGGCCCGGTGGATGCGACCCTCAAAGCCATCGACCGTCTGACCAAGACGAGAGGCAAGTTGATGGATTATTCTCTGCGCGCGGTCTCTCAGGGAAAAGACGCGCTGGGTGAGGTAACGGTGAAAGCGGATTTCGGCCAGGGCGAACTGGTGACCGGCAAAGGGGCGAGCACGGACGTCATTGAAGCCAGCGCGCGAGCCTACCTTAACGCCGTGAACCGGTTTCTGTGCAGCAACTCCGCGAAGGGCAAGAAACAGCCTCAACCGTAACGGCACGTCCTTATTGACGAGACCGTTGGATGAACGACAGGTCGGCGCTTGTAGTCCCGGCTTTAGCCGGTTCGGGCCGCCTAAAGGCGGGACTACAAACCTTCCGCGTGTAGTCCACCTCATGGTCTCCTCTGTGAGCCCGCAAGGCCCTTAGAGCCTGCTTCCTTCAGAGGATTAACACTACAGCGGCACTCTGTCCGGATTCAAACAGAGCGCGGCCTGAGGGCCGCGCTCCGGAGTGTTAGTCTATGCTCCCCAGCAAAAGACGCAGTTTGCCGGCTCCGGGAAATCGGATATAACGGCGGGTAAACAAACGCTGTGGACGAAGCGATGCGCCATTTTCAGGAAGGGTTGCGGTTGAGTGCGGCCGGCCGGACTCCTCAGGCGATCGCGCATTTCGAACAGGCGGTTCACCTCAAATCGGACCATCCCGCCTTGCATTACAACCTCGGCTTGGCCTATCAGCAGTCCATGAGGTTCGTCGATGCCATTGTCGCATACGGACGGGCTCTCGATTTGGCGCCGGAATTCTTCGAAGCGTGGTTCAACCTGGCGAAAGCCGCTCGATCGGCGAGCCATCTCGAGCTCAGCCTGCGCGCGGCCCGGACGGCTGTCGGGCTGCGTCCTCAAGACCCGGAGGCGCACCTCGCATTGTCTGAAACACTCCGAGCACTGGGCGATTCAAGCGGAGCCCAAGAGGCATTGAGCCAGGCTGTGGCGACGCATGTGAAGCGGGTCATCAGCTCCTACCACGAGCGCAAACTCACGCAAGCCTGGGAGCACGCTCAAACCGCCTTGCGCTTGGCGCCGGACAATGCACAAGCCTGCAACGCCGCAGGAGTCGTGTTGCTCGCGCAACATCGCCTCCAAGAAGCCATCCCTTACCTCCGGCATTCTGTCGAACTCCAACCCGATTTCCCGGCAAGCTGGACTTTTCTGGGACATGCGCACCTTTACCGCAATGACCTGGCGGGCGCCGCGGCGTGCTACGACAGGGCTTTGAACCTGAATCCGGATTTTTCCGACGCGCGGTACTTTCGCGCTTGGGCGGAGCTGGCCGCAGGCCGCTTCGAGAACGGCTGGCCGGAATTCGAAAGCCGGTGGAATAAGCGCGGTCCGCGCCTGCCACGCTGCCCGGTCTGGAATGGTGAATCCTTGAACGGCCAGCGCGTCTTGATCTACGCGGAGCACGGGTTTGGGGATACGATCTTCTTCGCGCGCTACGCGCCATTGGTCATGGGGCACGGCGGACGAGTGACCATCGAGTGCCAGCCCTCGCTTCGTCGCTTGCTGCAGTCGATACCAGGCGTCGATGCCGTCGCCGTTCGCGGCGAACCGCTGCCAGAATTCGATTGGCAGGTTTCGGTGATGAGCTTGCCCCGAATCTTTCAAACCGATCTCAAATCGATCCCCAACTCGATCCCCTATCTGCAGGCGCCCGTCGCCGACGAAGTCATTCTGCCGCCCGCTCCTTCGGCTCGCCTGAAGGTTGGGCTGGTCTGGGGAGGGAGCCGCATGCTGATTCTTGAGCAAGACAGATCCGCTCCGCTCTCGAGTTTGGCGCTCGTGCTCACGCTTCCCGGCGTTGCCTACTACAGCCTTCAGCTTGATCCGCGGCGGAACGAACTGCGTGAAGTCGAAGGCGGCGAGCGGCTGATCGACCTGGGAGCTCAGTTAACCGACTTTGCCGCCACCGCGGCCGCCATGCAACAATTGGACTTGGTGATCAGTATCGACACAGCGGCCGCCCATTTGGCCGGCGCTCTTGGCAGACCGGTTTGGCTGCTCCTGGTTTATTGTCCGGATTGGAGATGGATGCTGCACCGCGAAGACAGCCCCTGGTATCCGACCATGCGCCTGTTTCGGCAGCAGGCACCTGACGAAGGCTGGGAACGAGTCGCCGGACGTGTCCGCGATGCGTTGGCAGACTTCATAAGATCGCGCGGAGGTGCTGCATGAATGCCCCGAAGCGTTTCGTCCAAGACCAATCTTCCATGAAGCGGGCTGCCGCTTTGCCGCGCTCGTTGGCTTCCTGGCGATTCGTGTAAACGCGCTCGAGCACCTCCACGATTTCGGCCACGTCGGATTCGCCCCAGCCTTCGGTCCCTCGAACCGGCGTTACAGGCGCGGAGGCCGTCTGCTTGAGAAGCGGGTAACAATGCTTTTCATCGAGGAGATCAAGGTGGCCGGTGTTGGCCGAAAGGATTGTTGGGGCGGCGCAGGCCATGCATTCCATGGCGACCAGATTCGTCCCGCCTTCGCAGCGATTCGGGAACACGGCGACGTCCGCTTGGGCATACACTTCGGACATCCGGCGGTTGGGAAGTCTCCCGACATCCTGACAGGCGCCTTGCGGAATGCCGTTGGCCTCCAGCCATCCGACGACATCGGCTCGGCCTTGGGGATCAACCGGCGGAAAACCACGGACATGGCCTCCGGCATGAATCGTCGTCATCGTGGTTGGCAGCGGATTTTGCCAGGCTGTCACCAACACAGCATCCGCGTGGCGCTTGTGAAATTCGCGAAAGGCCGCCACCACGATGTCCTGTCCCTTCCGATACTCCAGTTTGCCGCCGGAGAATACGAGAAAGCGAGGCTTCGGTCCCTGGAGCCGGCGAGTCGGTTTGAAAATGGAAAGATCGACGCCTTGCCACCAGGCCTCCACATTCGCGATCCCGTTTCGGCGCAGGACGCGCTCGTTCCATTTGGACCCCGCGAGGATCAGATCGAAATGCTTGCTGCGTTCGACCGCGCCGTCGCCCAGGTGTGAATCTTCAAAAAACGCAATCGCGAAGTTCGTGCTCCCTTTGACTCGTTCGGCTCCGCCCGGCGTGATGTAAGCCAGCCGATTTCCGAGCCCCTGAACAACCGGAAACCCGCAGAGAAAACAACCTTCCAGATTTCGGCGCAGCATTTCGAACGCCGCCTTCTCCCGCAGAAAAACTTTGTCCAGCGTCAGCTTCTGCTCGTCGGAAAATAAATCCAAATCACCCGTCGGCGCCAGTGGCACGGCCGAAAATCGACCGTCCAGTTCGGCCTGCAACGCCAAATTGAGTCCGAGAACACCCCAACCGGTAGTCAGGTTGATCGGCCAGTTCAGTCCCAGCCATTGCTTCATGGAGGCCATCAGCGACGCGCCCAATCTTGGCTCCGAGTCGGGAGATTGGGAAGCGCGAACGAGGCAAGGAAAACGGGAGCGTCGCTGCGTGTTTCCGAGAATCGGAAATGTCGGCGAGTTGTCGGTACGCGTAGCGGCGGGCGTCCCACCTGCCGTCGAAGGCGGCATCTTGCCATCTGGAGTTGGCCGCGAATCTCACGGTGGACTGGAATTCCAATGCCGCTTCCGCCGGGCGAGACGCCACGGTTCCACAGCAGGCGGGACGCGCGCCGCCACAGTCACTCGCGGATCCTTGCAGCACTCGGCCAGCCATTCCGGCATTGCCAGCGTGAGAGCGATCGGCAAGGTTAGCCGCATGAAATCAGTCGTGATCCGGCATTGCGCCGTTTGACTCTTGCTCACCGCGAAAGCTGCCCGGGTGGCGGCACGATTGAAGCAGGATCTGGGAGTGGAGCCAAAACTGGCTCATGGCCGGCTCCAGGAACTGAGCGTGCTGGTCGGAGACAAGGTGGTAGCCAGAAAGAAGTGGTTTCGTTTTCCAAAGGATGAAGCCGTAGTGGCGGCGGTGAGGACGGCGCTGGCGGAGAATGGGTAGTTTGGGCGGCCTCTCCATGGACCTCAAGGTGGGGCGAGACTCCTGTCGAGCCCTGGCATTATTTCGGGCAAAAAAGTCAGGGCTCGACGGGAGTCTCGCCCCACCGATTGGCTGGTTCATGGTCCCAATGCGCGCAAAATTTGGCGTGGTGCCTTTCCATGAACCTTAAAGCTGGAGCCGACGTGAGGCGGCTCATTTCTCCTCGCCGGGAAGTTAGAGCCTCCTCGCGTCAGCTCCTGCGATCTATGGGCCC